>NZ_JBHUCN010000014.1:0-160997 GCF_042677725.1 Rothia amarae | reverse complement strand
CTGATCTCAAAATAAAAACGAAACAATGATTCAAACGCCACACGGGGTACGGTGACTCATCACTACTTCAAGCTGTCATTCTGATAACCAAAAGGTATTCAAAAATACATATAAATATTTGGTATCAGTTTCAGTCAATAAGCCTCCCCAATATTTATGAGAAAAAGAGGCCATTTATTGAACAAAGCACACTATTGAGTTCTCAAACAACAAACCACACGAACCAATCACACCACTCATACCGTGGCAACTGCAGAACGTCAGTCAACATCTTGTTTACATTTTTCGCTACCCTCATCGGGGCAACTCGTCTAGCTTACCAGGTGTCCAGCGACCATGCAACACGAACAACCGTGAAACACACCACATTCTTTCAATCAGAGCAACCAGCAAAACCAGTCACAAACCCGAAGAAAAACACCCTATAAACTTATCCGAATCACCGCCTGACTAGGAGTTTCTTTCACTCCCTCGCCCCGGCGACTCGTACTACTTTACACACTCCACAACACCCCCGCAACTCCAGTTTGATAGAGCTGGCTCACATAACTGTCGTTTATTGAATACTCATCTTTCTAACGAGAGATGTTTTACCTAGTAAATCATGGGTTTTCAACGTCTATTAGACAACACTGTGGTGTATATCAGTAATCTGTTTCACTCAAAATACCTTGATATTCCTAATAAAAAAGAAGAAATCAGACCTGAAGGTCTGATTTCGGCTTTTCACAGCGTATAGAGAGCTAGAACGGTTAGGAATTCCGAACTTCTACTACTGCCATGTTCTTCTTTCCTCGACGAACTACCGCATACTTGCCATGAAGTAGCTCAGGAGCTGCAATGGCAGAATCCTCGCCCTGCACCTTTACGTTGTTGGCTGAAGCACCACCCTCTTTCAAAGTTCGTCGTGCTGCTGACTTCGATTCAGAAAGACCAGTCTCGGTCAAAACCGTAATCATATCTAGCTGGTCCGGAGTCACTACAGCATGCGGTAACTCAGCTGTTGCAGCAACCAGAGTGTCCTCATCCAAATCTGCCAATTGTCCCTTACCAAAGAGTGCCTCTGAAGCAGCAATAACCTTTTCAGTTGCTTCCACGCCGTGGACCAAAGCGGTTACTTCGTAGGCCAAAGTCTTCTGACCCAAACGCTTGTAAGGTTCCTCTTCAACTGACTTCTGGATTTCAGCAATCTCATCACGAGTCTTGAAGGTGAAGACTTTAAAGCGATCAGCGACGTCGGCGTCGGCAGTATTGAGCCAGAACTGGTAGAAGGCATAGGGGGTGCACATCTGCGGATCAAGCCAGATGGCGTTGCCCTCAGACTTACCAAACTTAGTCCCATCAGAATTAGTGATGAGTGGTGTCCCCAATGCATGAACGTGCGCACCTTCGACCTTACGAACCAGCTCAGTACCGGAGGTAAGGTTGCCCCACTGATCCGAGCCACCACACTGCAAAGTAACTCCGTACCGGCGATTAAGTTCTAAGTAATCGTTACCCTGCAGAATTTGATAAGAGAACTCAGTGTAAGAAATACCCTCATCAGAGTTCAGGCGCTTTGCCACAATCTCTTTTTTCACCATGGTTCCCACACGGAAGTTCTTACCAATCTCCCGCAAGAAATCAATAGCCGATAGCTCCGACGTCCACTCCAAGTTATTCACCATTTGAGCAGCATGGTCGCCCTTGAAATCAAGGAAGCGCTCAATTTGACCGCGCAGTTTTTCGACCCACCCCTCAACTACATCACGAGAATTAAGAACTCGCTCTGATGTCTGGCGAGGATCACCAATCAAACCGGTGGCACCACCCACCAGCCCGAAGGGATTATGACCAGCCAGCTGAAGACGACGCATCGTCAGCAACTGCACCAAATGACCCAAATGAAGTGAAGCCGCCGTGGGATCATACCCAATATAGAAGTTCACCGATTCTTCAGAAAGAGCCTTTTCCAGTGCAGCTTCATCGGTACTCACATGCACCAGACCGCGCCACTTGAGTTCCTGCCAGATGTTCTCGAAAGAATCATCATTGTGCTGCGTTTCAAGAATGCTGGTTGACACTCTTTCTCCATTCATTAGCATTACGTGCTTACTTCATTACTAAGGTACAAACTACCAGGTCGCTATCACTAGCGGTCTGAGCCGCTAAGACTCTAATCCTGAGGGAAATTCCTCGGCCCCAATCAGGTACAGGCGCTGAGTCGGACGAGTCATCGAAACATACAAGTCTCCAATAGAGCCATTAGCTGCCCTCACTAAATCATTGGGTTCGACGATAATAACCACATCAAACTCAAGCCCTTTTGCCTCCCAAGGAGTGAGTACCAAAATCTGATTTTCCAAGGCGGTCTGCGATGTACCGGTCTTATCCCGATGTGCTCGTGCTACCGCATTAGCCACCTGAGCAAATTTTTTTGGAGCAGCAATGACACCGATCAAGCCTCCGGCAGCAAACCGAACTTCTTCCGTTACCTTATCCACAACAGTAGAGATAAGATCTTCAGATTCAACATGTATAAGGAAGGGTGGCCACTCCCCCTCTCGAACAGCTCGCGGGGCTGATACATCTTGACCAGCCGCCTGCGCCACGGCAACAGCCGCATCAGAAATCTGAGCGGGGGTTCGATAATTGACGCTGAGCGTATCTAATTCGAAACGCTCCCCCACGAACGGCTCCAACGCGTCCTGCCAAGAATGAGAAGCAGCTGCTGAAGACGCCTGAGCAATGTCTCCGACAATAGTGAAAGACTTCATGGGACAACGACGGAAGAGAAGCCGCCACTGCATCGGTGAGAGTTCTTGAGCCTCATCGACCACCACATGCCCATACGCCCAGGTGCGATCTGACTTAGCTGCCTGAGCCGCCGTCATGCGCTGAGCACCCGTCTCGTTATAAAAAGCAATTTGCTCGGCGGTAATCACACCATCGACGCCAAAATCTTCTAGCTCATAATGCACATTTTCCAGCGCTTTGCGAGCATTCTCAAGGTTCGCTTTATGCTCCGCCGCCGCGCGAGCGGCTGCCGCAGCACCGGTAATCTTTCCAAAATCACCGAGCAATTCAGCAGCTTCATCAAGCAGCGGAACATCCGCCTCGGTGAAAGGAGCAGACGCAGGGCGGACCAACAAATCACGCTCCGCGTCAGTAAACTCCCGCAACGCCGAATCTAAATACTCGCGTTTGGAAAATAGCGAGCGTAATAGAGTCTCCGGAGAGATAGGCATCCACGCCAGATTCAAAGCCCGACGCACATCCATTGATTCACGGACATCGTCCTCAATATGCGGCCGATCTACCTGCCTGCCAGCAGCCTCATCCAGTTTTTCGTTCAGTTGCTGACCCAAGTCCCGGATCAGAATTTTCACAAAAGTCTCGCGTGCCTCATTATGGGGCTTTCCGGTTGAACGTGCTTTCTCCCGCGCATAATCAACCATTTTTGGAGTGAGCATGAGTTCGGTGGAATCTACCGTCAATCGCGTCGGTTCCTTGATGCGCTTTTCGCGGTCTTTCACCGCACGCTTGATAGCACGAACCATCCGAAGATCGCCTTTGAGTCTGGCGACCTGCGGATCGTTCTCTGGAACCGCGCGCAAACCCGGGTAAAGCGACGCCAGGGATGTCATCACAACGCCAGTCTCGCCCAAGGACGGCAGAACACGCTCGATGTACCACATGAACGAAGCGCTAGGTCCGACGACCAAAACACCAGCTTTGTTCAACCGCTCACGAAAGGTATAGAGCAAATAGGCCGCACGATGCAAAGCAACCGCCGTCTTACCCGTACCCGGGCCGCCCTGAACAACGCGGACACCAGGCAAATCAGCGCGAATAATCTTGTCCTGCTCCGCCTGAATAGTTGCAACGATATCGCCCATACGACCGGTACGCTTGCGATTGAGCGCAGCGAGAAGAGCGCCCTCGCCGTGCAAATTGTCCTCAGTATCAAGCATAGTGGAATCAAGAACATCATCTTCGATTCCCACCACATTGCGCTTTTCCAGCATCAAATGACGGCGGCGGCGGACATTCTGCCGGTCAAAAGCCGTTGCCTGATAAAAAGTGCCAGCCTCCGGCGCGCGCCAGTCAATGAGAAGACGCTCGTGTTCTTCGGTGGCCAAACCGATACGCCCGATGTATCGGGTCGTTTCATCGTCAAGATCGAGCCGACCAAACGCTAACCGGTGGTCTACTGCGTTGAGCTGCGCCAACCTATCCTCGTAGTGGCTGGCATACGCGTCTCGCTCCGAACGATTCTGGTGCGTGCCGATTGTTTGCGAACGCCGAATATTTTTGAGCTTGGCATCGGTATCTTCACGCATCTCATCCAGGCGTAAATACAACCGATTGACGTAGTCCCGCTCCAACTGCAATGCCTGAGCATAAGCGGCCTCAGCAGCTTCAGAATCAACCGGGGATACCGGACCTCGAGCATTCTCCGAATTATGATCAGTCACGCACGTTTCTTTCTCTAAATTTAAAACTGAGACGTTCTAGTTTACGCGTCAAAAGGCCGCTTGGAAATAGGGCGGGTACCCTTCAAAAGTTAAGGGTGGGAAAACTTATTCAGAGACAATAGATAAAGACTCAACCAGATGCGGTCCAATCGCTTCACGGCCACCTAGCCCCTCTAACTCAAGGAGTACTCCCACACCCGCGACTTTCAGTTGCGCTTGATCCATAAGGTTCACTGCAGCAGCAAGGGTACCGCCGGTTGCCAGCAAATCATCCACAATCAAAACGCGCGTACCGGCTGGGATATCATCCCGGTGAATCTCGATTGCAGCTGAACCGTATTCCAGCTCGTACTCCTTGGTATAGGTATCGCGAGGGAGCTTACCTGCCTTGCGAACAGTCATTACACCGGTTCCTGCACTATAGGCAATAGCAGAAGCAAGCAGGAATCCACGAGCCTCCACACCGGCTACGATGTCAAAAGTTCCCGCGAACCGTTCGGTCAGTTCATCGATACAGCGGCGGAATACCTGCGGATTAGCAAAGAGAGTAGTGACGTCGTAGAACAAGATCCCCGGCTTAGGAAAGTCCTGAATTTGCGCGCACGCTGCGGGCACGGCGTCTTGAATGGAAAGGTTTTGAAGGTCTGCTGAAATCATCGCGGGTAAAACTTTCACACCGAAAAACGGTGATTGCTTTTATAAATGGTCAAAGAATCCTTCAAAAATTATACGCGCAGCAGGAGCCTGCGAGCTCGGAACAATCTCTGACACGCAAAACCCGCCTGCTCTCCGAGAAGAACAGGCGGGCCTTAGAAATGAGTTAGCTATTGACTATTGCAGGTCGCTCGGCAAAATCTTTAAGTTCTGCCAGTACCTTCTTCAACGCCGTTAGTTGCTCTGCCACTGCGCTAGGAGAAGTACCTCCCTGAGCAGAACGAGAATTCAAAGAACCCTCAACGGTCAAGACCTCGCGAACCTGCGGGGTCAGATGCTCAGAGATTGAAGCGAAATCTTCATCTGAAAGATCCCACAGTTCGCAGTTCTTTTCTTCGCAAACACGAACTGCTTCACCGGCAAGTTCGTGAGCCACGCGGAAAGGTACGCCTTGGCGAACCAACCACTCGGCAATATCGGTTGCCAGTGCAAACCCCTGGGGTGCTAGCTCAGCTAAACGCTCAGTATTGAAGGTGAGAGTGGACGTCATGCCAGACATTGCCGGTAAAAGAACTTCCAGCTGATCAATAGCATCGAAAACCGGCTCTTTATCTTCCTGCAAATCGCGGTTATAAGCCAGCGGAAGAGCCTTCAGAGTTGCAAGCAATCCTGATAAATCGCCAATGAGTCGACCGGCTTTACCGCGAGCAAGCTCTGCGATATCAGGATTCTTTTTCTGCGGCATAATCGAGGAACCGGTCGAGAACGAATCGTGCAACTTCACAAAGGAGAACTCCTTGGTTGCCCACAGAATCACTTCTTCGGCAAATCGAGAAAGATCCACAGCAATCATGGCCGCTACCCAAGCAAACTCGGCATAAACGTCCCGAGCAGCCGTGCCGTCGATCGAATTAAAAGTCGCTGATTCAAAACCCAATTCCGCAGCTACAGCCTCCGGATCAAGACCCAAGGAGGAGCCAGCCAACGCGCCAGAGCCATAGGGCGAAACCGCAGCACGCGCGTCCCAATCACGCAATCGCTCCACGTCTCGGCTCAATGCCCAGGCATGCGCCAGCAACTGATGGGACAAAAGGATAGGTTGAGCGTGCTGCAAATGAGTACGCCCAGGCATCGGCGCATAAGGATGAGCCTCAGCCTGTTCAACCAGTGCATCAATCATGTCTAAGACGCCAGAAGCGATGATGGAGGCATGATCGCGCAGATACATGCGCCCCAAGGTGGCAATCTGATCATTACGCGAACGACCAGCGCGTAATTTGCCGCCCAGCTCAGCCCCCCCACGTTCGATGAGACCTTTCTCCAATGATCCGTGCACATCTTCATCTGAGTCTGCCGGAGTGTAAGAACCATCGCGAACATCAGCTTCCAGCTGATCCAGGGCAGAAATCATCCCCGAAAGCTCAGTGTCGGTAAGCAAACCAGCTTGGTGGAGCACGCGAGCATGAGCCCGTGAACCGGCGATATCGTAAGGCGCCAGCCGCCAGTCAAACTGGGTAGATTTCGACAACGCAGCTAAAGCATCCGAAGGGCCGCCGGCAAACCGACCGCCCCACAAAGCACCAGAATTTGTGCCATGTTTTTCATGAGAAGACATACAAAGACCCTAAAAACTTGGAGAAAAAACCACTAGAAATTACAGGGGCGGACTGCAACCAGCCCGCCCACAGTCCTACTTGCCCAACCGCTGATCGCGCGAAGATGCAACCTTAGAAGACATACCAAACAGTTCAATGAATCCCTTTGCCTGGGACTGATCGAAGCTGTCGCCTTCATCGTAAGTCGCCAAGTTGAAATCGTAGAGAGAGGTATCTGAACGACGTCCGGTGACAACTGCGCGTCCTGAATGCAGATCCATGCGAATCTCGCCATTGACCATCTTCTGAGTGTCATCGATAAACGCATCCAAAGATTTCTTCAGCGGGGAGAACCACTGACCGTCATACACCAACTCGGTCCAGCGCTGACCCACAGTCTTCTTGAAACGAGCCTGTTCGCGCTCAATAGTGACGTTCTCAAGTTCCTTGTGCGCAGCGATTAAAGCCATCGCGCCAGGTGCCTCATAGATTTCACGGGATTTGATACCTACCAGGCGATCTTCTACCAAATCGATACGACCAACACCCTGTGCGCCGGCACGATGGTTCATCTGCTGAATCGCTTCAAGCGGTGATACAGCCTGACCATCAATAGCTACCGGAATACCTTCTTTGAAGGTAATGACGACGGTATCGGGAGCCGGCGCGAAAGTGGGATCATCAGTGTAGTCGTAGACATCCTTGCTCGGGCCATTCCAGATGTCTTCGAGAAACCCGGTTTCCACTGCGCGTCCCCATACGTTTTGATCAATGGAGAAGGGATTCTTCTTTGTGGTTACAATCGGCAAATTGTTCTTCTCTGCATACCCAATTGCCTTTTCACGAGTCAACGCAAGGTCGCGAACGGGTGCAATGCACTTCAAATCGGGGCCGAGAGTCTGAATGGCGACCTCAAAACGAACCTGGTCATTACCCTTGCCTGTGCAACCGTGAGCTACGGTAGTTGCGCCGAAGTCTTGAGCAGCTTTCACCAGGTGCTTAGAGATGACGGGACGCGATACCGCAGAAACTAGCGGATATGCATCCATATACAAGGCATTAGCCTTCAGCGCGGGCATGCAGTATTCGCTAGCAAATTCATCGCGGGCATCTGCCACATATGCTTCGACGGCGCCGCAGTCGAGAGCGCGCTGGCGAATAGTCTCAAGATCCTCGCCGCCCTGTCCTACGTCAACAGCAACCGCAATAACTTCTGCTCCTGTGGCCTCGCCAATCCAGCCAATTGCTACGGAGGTATCTAGACCACCTGAATATGCAAGTACTACGCGATCCTTCATCGTCATCCTTTCGTGGTCTGCCTAGGCAAACAAAAAAATTGGTTATAAATAATTATTAACATGGATCAATAATTATGCAAGTTGGAGTGACCGAAGTGAGCCCAAATTTCTTCATTTTTAAGGAAACTCATACTATTGCGTCAGCTCCCGCTTCAGGATTTTCCCCGTGGGACCCAGCGGTAAATCTTTCACGACCCGAAATTGACGAGGGTACTTATAGGACGCCAGTTTCTCTCGGCAGAGGGTGTTCAGCTCCTCAATCAAAGCATTCTGGGCAGCTATATTCAGAGCCTCCTTGGGAACAATATAGGCACAAATTTCCTCGCCCACGCGCACATCCGGTACACCTACCACTGCAACCAGGCGCACCCCCGCATGGGAATACATGACATCTTCAATCTCCCGCGGATACACGCTGTAACCATGCCGCAAAATCATGTCTTTAATACGGTCAACAATGAAGATATTTCCCAGCTCATCGATACGGGCTACGTCCCCCGTGGCAAACCAATCGCCGTCAAATACTTTCGCAGTTTCCTGGGGATTGCCCCAGTAGCCAGCCATCACGTTATCGCCTCGCACCCATAACTGGCCGGGCTCATTTGCAGGAAGTTCTTGCCCATCCTTCCCCCGCACCGCAACTTGGACTCCAGGAATCGCACGCCCCACTGAACCCACTACCAACCCAAATCGTTCTTGGTTGAAGCTGACGACGGGCGCCGTCTCAGACAAACCGTATCCTTCATAGATAGGGCATGCCAAGAGACGCGCAAAATCAGAATGCACCGATGCCGGTAAAGGAGAACCGCCAGATATCCCAAACCGGATTTTTCCGTATAAACCACTTACATCCCGTGTTTCACAGTAGGCAGCTAGGGCCGAGTACATCGAAGGTACAGCTGCGAAGACCGTAACGCCCTTCTGTTCACACAGCTCAGCTGCGGCGTCGGGAGTAAACCTTGGAAGCAAGGCAATGGATGCTCCTGCAGCGAAGACAGCATTCATAGAAACGGTCTGCCCGAAGGCATGGAAAAGCGGTAGCCCACCAAAAAATACATCATCAGAACGGTACTCAAAGAAATCTGCCACGGTGCAAGCGTTCGAAAGCAGATTCTTATGTGTCAGCACAGCACCTTTAGGTTTACCCGTAGTGCCGGAGGTATAAAGAATTACTGCAGGATCATTCTTACCCACAGCATATGAAGTCCACTCCCCTGCATCTTCTGATGATTCATCGGCGGGAAAAGTAGTATGAGCACTTATTTCTATCTGTTGAACCGCAGATATTTGGTGGCTTGAACTCTCTTGGGCGACTCTGGAGCTATCCCAGCAAATCAGCAGGCGCGCCCCCGAATCCTCTATATGAAAATTGACCTCATCGGTACTGAGTAGAGGATTCAACGGCACCACCACGGCCCCCATGCTGAGAGCAGCAAAATAAAGGACAGGCATCTGCACTACGTTCGGTAAGGAGAGGGCAACGCGATCCCCAGGGCAAACACCCAGGTGTTGCAGCCATTTTCCCGCTTGACCTACCGCTGCTTTGAGGTCTGGATAGGACAGCTCAACATCATCTGTGACCAGCGCGGTTGCTTCTGAAGACGAAGATTCCAGAAGATGGGCAAGATTGAACTGGGATGACTTAGAAAGTGCCACCGTTTCTCCTCTTCAAATATTCGCTGGATTCTGCCGAGCGGAATAGGTATCAGCATCTTATGCCGTTATGGGCTTATTTTATACAGGCTATTGCACCAATTTCCTTATTATGATTTACTCATAATAAGGAAATGGAAAGGTTTCACATGCCAGTTGAATCAACAAGTTTTGAACTCAGCGATGAAGAAATTGAGTTTCTCAATGCCATCTTTGATGTAGTAAGGGCAGGCCACCTTGCCAAGCTAACCTCACTACTCGACCAAGGAATCCCTGTAGATTTTACGGACACCAAAGGGGATTCGCTTCTCATCCTTGCCGCCTACCATGAGCACACTCAGCTGGTGGAGCTCTTACTAAGCCGAGGAGCAAATATCGATGCACTCAATGACCGTGGACAGACCCCACTGGTCTGCGCAGTCTTCCGCAACAATGAAGAAATCACCAAGATCTTGCTTGATGCCGGCGCAGACGCTCGGCTAGGCCACCAAACCCCTGCAGAGGTTGCTGATTTTTTCAATTTGCCACACATGAAAGAACTGTTAGCCGGGAAGTAGAGCCGCTAGGAACGGTAAGGAACCCAACGGTGCGAGGCAACCTCCTACGGTAGGTTCCACATTTACGCGGCCCATTCAAGAAATTGCTCCGCCAACTCTTCTGCTCCCATGGCGGCGCGAGTGATAACCATGACAGTGTCGTCGCCCGCGATAGTACCAAGAACACGGTCGATTCCTGCTTGATCAATGGATGACGCGAGAAATTGTGCGGCACCCGGGGGCGTGCGCAAAATAACGAGATTGCCCGAAGCTTCAGCTGTGATGAGAAGTTCCTTGAAGAGAGAAATCATACGGGCATCAATACCATCTGATGATGAGCGACGGACCGGATGATTAGGCACAGCATAAATAAGACCTGATTTTTCGTCCCGTACGCGTTCTGCCCCAATTTCTACAAGATCTCGGGAAAGCGTAGCTTGAGTGACTTTGACGCCGTCGTCGGTCAGCAATTGCGCAAGGTCTGCTTGGGAGCGCACTCGGTGGGTGGAAAGCAGGTCTACGATGCGCGCTTGCCGCGCGGTTTTGGTGGAAGGGATTGCCATCTATTTGTTCCTCATATGCGAAGTGATTTTTATTATTATCGGGTAATTGATTCTTCAAGTAAAAATGTGAGAAGTGCTTTTTGGGCGTGTAGCCGGTTTTCGGCTTCGTCCCACACCACTGATTGGGAGCCGTCTATGACGTCAGCGGTGACTTCGAAGCCTCGATAGGCGGGTAGGCAGTGCATAAAGATTGCATGATCGTTCGCCTGAGCCATTGCTCCGGAATCTACTTGATAGGGGCGGAAGATGCTTTCGTGTTGGTCTTTTTCTCCCTCCTGCCCCATTGATATCCAAGTATCAGTAATAACCACATCGGCTCCCTGCAGTGCTTCCTCGGGGTTATCGGTGATGAGGATGGTGGCGCCGGTTTCTTCAGCCCGCTGATGTGCTTCCTGAACAACGGTTGAATCGGGTTGATAATCGGCAGGACCAGCAATATGGACGTTCATTCCCGCCGTCGCTCCCCCCAGCAGGTAGGAGTGCGCCATGTTGTTGGCTGCATCGCCCAGGTAAGCCAGAGTTTTACCCCTCAAATCACCTATATTTTCTTGCATGGTTTGAAGGTCTGCAAGTATTTGGCAGGGATGATATTGGTCAGAAAGTGCGTTAACGACAGGCACTGTTGCGTGTGCCGCCATCTTTTCCAGCCCTTCCTGTGCGGATGTTCGCCAGACAATAGCAGATGCCATACGGGTAAGTACCCGAGATGTATCTTCAATAGATTCTTTATGACCTAGTTGCGATTCACCCGAGTCCATCACCAGCGGGAAACCCCCCATTTCAGCAATTCCCGTGGCAAATGAGACGCGAGTTCGAGTGGAGGTCTTGTCGAAAATTACCACAACTGTTTGGGGGCCGCTGAGCGGTTGTTGAGAAAACCGATCAGCTTTAAACTCTGCTGCTAGACGCAGCACGCGAGCCTGCTCCATGGGCGTGAGATCTGTGTCTTTCAGAAAGTGTCGAACCATGATTTTCTCCTGTTTATACATGCACCAATTAGTTTATGAATCGGCACTCTCAATAATTATAAGGCTAGATAGCGATATTTATGCACTATATGCATATAAAATCTATTTGTTTAGGACGCCGCGGCTTCAGCGATAATTGATTCCAGAGCATCAGCAAAACTACTCAGCTCGGCAGCGCTGATAATCAGGGGCGGGGCAATACGTAAAGTTTTCGCATCCGTTGCGTTGAGGATAAAACCTTTTTCGCGGGCAATATTTACGCAGCGAGGAGCCAAGGGGGCGCCGGATGCTGTAGCATCTGACTCCAGCTGAATTCCAATCAGGAAACCCGCACCGCTGGTGCTTACTACCCCTACTACTTTTTCAATGTGCGCTCGCACGCTGTCACCCAGATGCTGAGCTGATGCCAGTAGATTCTCTTCTTCAATCACAGAGAGAGTCGCCAATGCTGCAGCGCATGCCAGCGGGTTACCGCCAAAGGTAATTCCGTGCATCCCTGCTTGCAAAATCGAAAGATTTTCTGCCCCGTTCACTAGCAAAGCGCCGATAGGGAACCCGCCCCCAAGGCCCTTAGCCAGGGTGATCGCATCGGGCATAGACTGCGCGTCAAGTTCGCGGGTACATTCCAACCAACGGCCAGTGCGGCCCATCCCCGTTTGTACCTCGTCCACAATGAGGAACGCGTTCTTCTGACGGGTAAGTTCGCGCGCTTTCTGCAGGTAGCCACCGGGAAGCGGCAACACTCCGACCGTTCGTCCATGGAATCCATGGTCGAGTGCAAGAATAGTCTTTTTTCCGTGCTGGTTGGCAAAACGACGGGCGAGTTTATAGGCGGCTTCGTTCGCTTCAGTTCCCGAGTTGCAGAAAAAAGCTTGAACGGGTTCAGCGGAATTAAAAAGCTCAGAGAGCTTGTTACCCAGAGCAATCTGCTGAGGCGTGGTAAAGAGATTAGAAATATGAGCTAGTCGCTTGCCTGTTCGTTGACGGCTTTCACCCACCTAGGGTGGGCATACCCCAAGGCGTTGACGGCAATTCCCGCCAGCAAATCAAGATAGCGTTTGCCGTTGACATCCTCAAGAAGACAGCCGTTTCCTTTTTCAACCACCAACCCCGGATCACCAAAGACTCCCAGCAGATCTTGGGGGTACTGGCCCATTAATGATTTTTGCATACCAGTCATAGCGATGTTCCTCGAATCGACGCAGATTCAATCCCAGGTGTATGCCGGTGCATTCCACCTACCCCATAGGGACTCATAGATCCCATGGATTCGGAACCCAACAAATGAGGTTTCAAGCTCTTGCCCGCGCCGCTTACTCCTGATGCGGCTACGATAACGACGTCGTCCGCCTCCAGTAGCTACCCCTGAAACCCCGGCAGCAACGCAAGAATACTTGCGGTGGGATAGCAACCTGGCACTGCAATGCGCTTCGTGTTTTCTAGATTTTCCCGTTGCTTCTGACCGCTAGGAAAGGTGAACTCAGGCAACCCGTAGGGCCATGATCCTGCGCATTCAGTGCCGTAGTACTGCTTCCAGTCAACAGCATTGATGAGTCGGTGGTCGGCCCCTGCATCGATGACCAGGGTATCTTCACTGAGTTCTGCGGCTAGTTCTCCCGATGCACCGTGCGGTAGGGCGAGAAAGACGACGTCGTGCCCCCGTAAAGCGTCCGCAGTAGTTTCCTGCAACACCGTTGTCGAATACTTTCGCAGGTGCGGTGCTATTTCTCCCAGTCGTTGACCTGCTTGGCTGTTGGCGCACACGGTTTTTACGTCCACCTCGGGGTGGGAGGTGAGCAAACGAAGAACTTCGCCGTCTGCGTCCCCGGTGGCATCTGAGACTGCAACTAAATGTGTCATGGAGCCGCCATAACGCGTATTTATACGAATATAAACATATTTATTCATATAATTTGGAATTTATAGCAATGTTTCTTTTTCTTTCGTGCATACTCAAACTTCTAGGAGGCTGGAGTAGTCTAGAACACATGCATACTCCACAGACTCAAAACGTTGCCCTTGTCCAAGAAACTGGAGACCCGAGCGTCCTGCGCCCATCGCAAGCTCCTGTGCCCCCTCCTGGCGCCCACGAACTGTTAGTCAAAACGCGCGCTACCGGGGTCAACTTTATAGAAACCTACCAACGAGCCGGCGTCTATTCAGTAAAGCTCCCTTTCATACCTGGCGGAGAGGCATGCGGAATCGTAGAAGCGGTGGGTGATCAAGTGAGCGAATTTTCTGTAGGCGATCGAATCACCACCGCTTCAGCTACCCAAACCTACGGGGAATTCTTTACCGTACCCGAAGAATTTGCCGCTGCCGTTCCAGACGAGATTTCAGATGAGATTGCTGCAGCGCTCCCCCTACAAGGCATGACTGCTCACTATCTCACCCGCTCAACCTTCGCCGTCAACCCCGAACACACCGTTCTCCTCCACGCAGGAGCAGGCGGGGTAGGAGGAATAGCGATTCAACTACTCAAGTCAATCGGCGCTACGGTTATTACTACCGTCTCCACCGAAGAAAAGAAACGCATCGCGCTCAACCACGGTGCAGATCATGTGCTCTTCTACGACAACTTTGCCGAAGAAACCCTAGAAATTACTCAGGGCAAAGGTGTGGACGTCGCCTACGACTCAGTAGGCAAAACAACATTTGACCAAACCCTCAAAACCCTCAAGACGCGCGGAACCGCCGTCCTCTTCGGGGGCGCATCCGGGCAGGTACCGCCCTTTGACCTCCAACAGCTAAATGCCTTAGGTTCGCTGTACGTTACCCGTCCCACCCTGGCTCACTACACGCTCAACCGCCCTGAATTCCTGTGGAGAATGAATGAGCTCTTTGACCGTATTCTGGCCAAAGAGCTCACTGTTACTATTGATCAAATTTTTCCTCTGACTCAAGCAAGCCAAGCCCACGAATTTCTTGAAGGGCGGCATACTCGTGGAAAAGTCTTGCTCATGCCTTAGATGAGACTAGTCAAGGTCTTCCTCAGCACGAGCGCGACGGTTGAGGAAGATCGCCGCAAAAACACCAGCTGCAAAAACAACGACGGCACCAATCAGCGACGCCCAGCCCATAATCTGCTGCTGAGAAACGAGAGAAGAAGTAACGGGTTCGAGGCTACCTTTTTCGCCTGTTCGCACAACTTCAACCTGGTGATCTCCGGTTTTAGCCAGAAGAGCATCGACATCCTTGTCAAAATCGCCCTCAACCGAACCGTTTTGAGTGCCGCGGAACTGAACCGTCTCACCCGGCTGAATCTTCTTTGAATCATTCAGGTTAGAAACATAGGTAATTTCTTTGAGCTGGTCATCTGCAGGAACCGCGCCACTATAGATAGCCACATTAGATTTGGTCTGCAGGTCAGGAGTCAAATCAACATACGTGCCGCTCATGACCCAGCTCTTGTCCTCATATCCCTTGTTCTGATTAGCTTCGGAAAGCTGGCGGATTCCCAAAACGCAGAGGAAAATTGCCACAATGGTTGCCAAAAGCACCATTGCCACAGTCAACCAGCGTCCTCGATTATCTACCTCGTTTTCATAGACATCATCTTCTGCCATCTCAAAGAAAGAATCGTTGTCTATTTCCTGAGGTTCGTGAACCATAAAAATACTCCAAAATTTAAGGTGCTTGGGGGGCTAACACTACAGTCTACAAGGGATAACTGAAAAAAGGCGGTGTTCTTCGGTTGAAGAACACCGCCCTATCCTCCTTCAAAGAAGAGAATCCAAGGATTTTTAGCCGCGCAAAACTGCTCCAAAACGTTCGGCAGCAACTGCAATAGCAGCTTCACGAGATGCCGAGGCTTCTTCGGCGGTGAGCGTGCGATCGTCAGCACGGAAACGTAGCGCAAATGCTACAGATTTCTTGCCCTCTTCGATTCCCACCCCCCGATAATCGTCAAAGACCCGAATATCTTCCAGCAAATCTCCTGCGCCTTCAGCGAGAGCAGCTGAGATTTCTGCAGCGGGAACGGTAGCGTCAACGATTAACGCTACGTCCTGGTTAGTTGCGGGGTAACCGAAGATACCGTATGCCTCCACCCGGTCGGATTTGTCGTTGAGCATACGAGTGAAATCAACTTCGAAGGCACACGTGCGCTCCGGCAAATCGTTATCCTTGAGTAGCTTGGGGTGAAGTTCCCCCGCGAATCCTAAGGTTTCACCCTCGGAGTTGCGCAATTCTGCCGTTCTACCTGGATGAAACGCCTGGTGCGTTCCCTGAACCACACTGATTTCTGTCCCTGTTGCATCTGCAATCAGCTGAACTGCATCCAATGCATCGCGCCAATCGTAGGCACGAGCCGTTGTTCCCGGCATTTCAGCGTGCTCATTTCCTGCAAACAAACCGGCAACGTAGCGCGGCTGAAAGGGAATACCAGCGTTGAGATCGGTCAAGACGTCGTCACCAGGTTTGACGCCGAGCCCTGGGATATGTGTTGAACCGGTCTGAGAACCGGGAATAAATACATGCCCTGATTCAAAAATCGCCAAGTTCTTGAAGCCACGAGAAAGGTTGCGTTTGAATACCTCTACTAAACCGGGCATCAGAGAACGGCGCATCCATGCCTGGGTCTCAGCAATGGGGTTTGCCAGCTTAATAGACTCAAGCTTCTGACCCGCTTCGGGAGCCGCCCAAAGGTTATTAGCAGTCTGTGCAACGAATGGGTATGCCTGAACTTCGGTCATACCTGCCGCGGCAAGCGCATCGAGCACCCGACGTCGTGCGACTTGCTCGTCGGTGTAACCGCGACCGGGAGGAGCAACGGGAAGGGTAGAAGGAATCTTGTCATAACCTACCAGGCGAGCGATTTCCTCGGTGAGATCTTCCTTATCGGCAATATCTGGTCGCCACGAAGGAGCTGTTACCTTGAAATTTTCCCCGGAGGATACTACTTCGGCACCGATTTCAGTGAGAGCATCAACAATTTGAGCTTCCGAGTACTCTACGCCAACTCGCGCAGAGGTGTAACCGGTAGGCAGCTCGATGGGTTCGTTCTCCACCGTGTTATTGAAATCGGTGACACCTTCTTCCACCGTTGCCCCTGCAAGTTCAACCAAAAGGTCAACCGCTCGCTGAGCTGCTGCTGCTTGCAGCTTGAAGTCCACTCCGCGTTCAAAACGCTTTGAAGCATCGGATGAAAGCTTGTGGCGGCGAGAGGTACGAGCGATGGACACCTCATCGAAACGAGCAGCTTCAATAATGATGGTGGTGGTGTCCGACGAAGTTTCCGTGGTCGCCCCACCCATCACGCCAGCAAGACCAATAGGGCCTGACTGATCGCA
This sequence comes from Rothia amarae, assembly GCF_042677725.1. Classification (NCBI taxonomy): domain Bacteria; kingdom Bacillati; phylum Actinomycetota; class Actinomycetes; order Micrococcales; family Micrococcaceae; genus Rothia; species Rothia amarae. The sequence continues at coordinate 143,982 of NZ_JBHUCN010000014.1, read as the reverse complement.
GATGAGCAAATCTTCAGTGTTCAGTTCCCGAGTCTTATCGTCAAGTGTCGTGAGCTTCTCACCGGTGCGCGCCCGGCGAACGACGATTCCGCCGTCCAGTTTGTCTGCATCGTAAAAGTGCAGAGGCTGTCCAGTCTCCAGCATCACGTAGTTTGAGATATCAACGGGAAGCGAAATGGAGCGGACACCAGCCAAGCGGAGTCGGGACGACATCCAGGTGGGGGTCGGTGCAGCGGAATTTACTCCGGAAACCTGTCGCGCTACAAAGCGTGTGCAACCAACGTTCCCGTGGATGGGTGCCTCATCGGAGATTTCAACGGGCAATCCCGAGTTATTTGCAGCCGGTGCACGCTCTGCCAGGTCCAATACAAAATCTTCAAACTCAGTGTGAGTGGCGTGGCAGTATTCCCGGGCGATTCCTCGGATTGAAAAGGCGTAACCGCGATCCGGTGTCACGTTAACTTCAGCGGCCTGATCGTAGAGCCCCAAAAGTTCCATAGCATCCGTACCGATTTCTGGATCTAACCCGATATCTGAAAGTACGAGGATACCGTTGTGGTCATCGCCGATGCCCAGTTCGCGTACCGAAGCAATCATGCCGGCGGACTTATGCCCGTAGGTCTTACGAGCGGTAATCGCGAATCCGCCGGGCAGAACAGCGCCAGGAAGAGTAACAACGACCTTGTCCCCTACCTTGAAATTATGGGCGCCACAGATAATGCCCTGAACGCCTGATTCTTCGATTCCTTTTCCAGTGAGAGTCTGAGGCTGCCCTTCAGGAACAACCCGAACCTGGCACCAGTTCACTGTCTTACCGTTGGAGTGAGTTTCCGGTTCCATCGAAAGAACCTGACCCACCACAATCGGGCCGGAAAGTTCATCGGTGGGGCGGTGAACAGCTTCTTCTTCAAAGCCGACAGTCACTAGAGTTTCCATGACGTCTTCGGCAGTTGCATCTGCAGGGACCGGTGCGTATTCACGCAACCAAGAAAGTGGGATACGCATTATTAAATCTCCATTCCGAACTGCTGGCTGAAGCGAATGTCGCCTTCGATGATGTCGTGCATGTCGGGAACATCGTTACGGAACATCAGAGTTCTCTCGATACCCATGCCAAATGCGAAGCCTGAATAGACTTCAGGATCAATACCCGCGGCGCGCAATACATTGGGGTGCACCATGCCGCAGCCGCCCCATTCAATCCACTGGGGTCCGCCCTTAGCGCCGGGATGCCAGAGGTCCAGCTCAGCAGATGGTTCGGTAAAAGGGAAGTAGTTAGGACGCAGGCGAATTTTCGCTTCGGGGCCAAACATTTCTTTCACCATGTGGTTCAAAGTGCCTTTGAGATGGGCCATAGTCAGTCCCTTGTCAACAGCCAGACCTTCAATCTGGTGGAAGACCGGGGTGTGGGTAGCGTCTAGTTCATCGGTGCGGTACACGCGACCGGGGCAGACGACGTAGACGGGCAACTCGCGGGTCAACAACGAGCGCATCTGAACCGGAGACGTATGAGTACGAAGGAGCAGGTGTGCTTCTGCAGGTTCGATGAAGAAAGTATCTTGTAGTTCGCGCGCGGGGTGATCCGGCTTGAAGTTCAAGGAATCGAAGTTGAACCATTCGGATTCGATTTCTGGGCCGTCTGCAACTTCCCAGCCCATCGCCACGAAAGTATCGGTGAGGCGTTCCTGGAGAATACCCAAGGGGTGGCGTCCGCCTAGGGGGCGGCGAGGTGATGCTGCGGTGACGTCGACCGCTTCTTCCACAAGAATGCGAGCGTCGCGTTCTTCTTCTAGTTCGTGAGTGCGAGCATCAATTGCTTTGGTGAGGCGGCCGCGGGCTTGACCCATGAGCTTGCCAACCTCAGCTTTGTGTTCTTTGCTCAATTCGCGCATCTGCTTGTTGGCAAGGGTAAATGAACCCTTATCCCCCAAGAATGCCAAACGTGTTTCTTTCAGCTCGTCGAAAGAAGCTGAATGTTCTTTGATTGCTGTGTTGGCTCGTTCAAATTCGTCGGTAAATGCCTGACGAACGGTGTCGAGCCCGTTCTCAGAACTTTCCAGAACATCTTTGATATTCGCCAGAATCCGATATGATTCGGGCGTATTTGCGTTCTGGGGCAAAGATTCGCTCATGAATTACTCATCTCTTAACGCGGTGGCTGGGTGCTGAGCCCAGTTTCATTCGTTCCCTAGTTTAGTAGGTGGGCGCAAGTCTTGCGATTCGCGCCCACCTACTGGTTCAAAAGATGAGCTAACTCAAACTTTATTTACGCAGTCCACGATGGAGCTTGGGCTGGTTAGTCTGATAGAGCCAGATGCAGTTGAAGAGTACGACGCCCGAGCAAAGTACTGCCGCAATTACACCGAGAATGTTTCCGCTGAAAAAACCGAAGACTGCCCAAATAATCCCCATCACGATTCCGATGAGAGAAAAAGCAATGCCAATCATACGCCCGTTATTTTCGCGGCGGTTCATGAGATAGGCAACGAGCCCGTAAAGGAAGAGGGCAGTAATCACCTGGCAGACTCCGGCAGCAATGGCTGCGCCGGAGGATAGGTTACCAATTCTTGCAGCAATTTGAGCATTTTGCGTAAATCCCAAGATGATGGCACCTACGAAACAAAGAGCAGACCCCAACAAAACCCACTGAGATTTCTGGATAGCGGGGTTCGGAGTACGTGGCGAGGGGCTAAAGGCGTACCCTGCGTTGGTTGCAAACGGATTGATTGCCTGGTCTTGCTGCTTGGAGAAACCTTGGTCTTGGTAGGTGTTGTAGTCCCCGTACGTCGAACTAGTTCCATAACCGCTTTCGTGCAGTAATTCAGTTTTAGACGGTGCCATTGTATTTTCCCAACGCTTGAAGTACGTAGTTTTGTCCTTTAAGGGTATCGACCGAAACCCATTGTTGCATCATTGATTCCAAATATTTTGAGCATATTTTTCGTGCTTAAATACTTCATCCCCGCTGGGGCGGGGATGAAGTGGTGAGGAGGCCCTCGTAGGTCACGCGGGGTTTGGTTAGACCAAGTTAGCTTTCGTATCAGAGTGGAATGCACGCATCAGCCAGAAAATATTGACGATAAAAAATGCCAGATACACGATGGTGGAAAGCAGCCCCCACGGCATCTCGATAAAGAGCAAACCAAAGATACCGAAGAAAGCACCGATAGTGCCCAAGATACAAAACACGATGCCGGTGATTCGACCAGATTTTTTACCCTTCTTGATTAGGCTGTACACCAGGGCGTAGAGCGCAAGGCCAATGACCAGACCCAAGATACCGCTAAGGAGGGGATCCGTCTGAAAAGCTCCGGAGTCGCTACTGGCGCTCAGCGTAATCCCCGACTCTTGAACAGGAGTAAAAATACCCAAAATCTGAGTGAGGGCGAAGACCGTAGCGGACCCTAGAGTAAGAGACAGTAAGGACTTCACACGAGGATGCTGTCCGGGGGGATAGATTGCACCCGTGGCGGGATAGTTATTTTCGATGGATATAGCCTGAGTATCACTCGGTGCGTGGCTATAACCGGGGTTTTGGTTCTGAGGTGGAGGAATAGACACAGTGAACTCCTGATATCGGCGTTGTGCTTCATTGCACAAACTGAATAAGTATGTGATTTATAAAATACCTTAAGTACGCCGTGACCAGGAGTTTTCGCCGTTTCGTTACGCCGTCGTCTCAATCAATAGCGATTTTCGCCGCTTTGAATAAACCTGATGCAATGAAATCATTCTCGTCTTTGCAGCCCGGTGGGATAGCAAACAACGCATTTGAAGTATGACGTAAGTATTCGCTCAGTGCATCAGAACGCATCATCGTGCGCAATAGCGGAACAAAATGAGTGCGAGGATCCCGCACATAGGCTATGAAAAACAGCCCCGCATCAAGGTGGCCCAAACCATCGGTGCCATCCGTATAGTTGAATCCGCGACGAAGCATCTGCACTCCCCCATTCATCTGCGGGTGCATCAGTCGAACGTGAGAATCAACCGGAATAATCGGCCCCTTTTTGCCCTGCATGTCGAACTGGGGAGCATCAAATTCGCCTCCGCCAGAAAGCGGCGCGCCACTGACTTTAGTGCGGCCCACGATATCTTCCTGCTCCTGAAGAGGCGCCCTATCCCAGGTTTCAATCATCATGCGGATTCGACGCACGGCACAATATGAGCCGCTTGCCATCCACTGGGCAGGTTCCTTCTCATCCTGGGTATCCACCCACACGTGTTCTTGAAGAAGCTCCGGCTCTTCAGTTTTAAGATTGGCAGTACCATCCTTAAACCCAAACAAATTGCGCGGAGTTGCCTGCTGGGTACTGGTGGAGGACGTGCGCCCAAACCCTAGCTGACTCCACTTAACGACCGCGCGTCCTGAAGCAATACGCACCAAATTACGAATAGCGTGCACGGCAACCTGAGGATCATCGGCACACGCTTGAATGCACAAATCACCACCGCTACGAGCCTCTTCCAACATGTCCCCACTCATATGGGGCACGTCAATGAGACCCTCGGGCATGTGGTCTTTCAGACCGAACCGATCGTTACCTTGCTCATCAACAAATAGAGATCGACCTAGCCCAAAGGTGATACTCAGGTGCGAAGCAGAAAGGTCTAGCGCTTCACCGGTGTCATCCGGCGGCGCTTTATAGGAGGTTTCCTCCCCCACCGGTTGCCCCGACATCAACCGCGCGCTCGCCTCAGACCAGTCTTTAAAGAGCTTAACCAGCTGCTCCACTTTCTCGGTCTTGACCGTCAACCCCACAAAATGAAGGCGGTCTTGCACAGGGGTATCTATTCCAGGCTGGTGTTCGCCCCAAAACTCGTAGGAGTCGGAAACAGTTTCCTCGGATGAGTTCTGGTGGTTTCCCCAGGCATAGCCGCCCGCCACCGCGCCGGTGAGCGCAGCTGCTCCAGCCACACCCCCGAAGACAGCTCGACGACTGACGCCTGAAGTTTTTTCGTCAGACGATGAAACAGGCTGGTGAATGGGATTCGGTTCAGTATTCATGGGATTCTTCTAGGAGACAACGACGCCGGTGAGCTTACTCAAAGGCTCGCTGAGGGCATCAATAGAGTCGGATAGTTCACGCACTTGGTCTTCACTAAGCTCGGTGTAAGACACGAATCCTTCGCCCTCCCGATGCTGGTCGAGGAGAGTTTGCACGTCTTTGAATTTTTCGTCGATGTTGGACGCTAATTCAGAGTCTTTTTTCTCCACGATAGGGCGAAGATCTTCGAAAGCTACCCGAGCGCCGTCAACGTTTCCTTGAAAGTCCGAAAGATCTGTATGCGACCAGATTTCTTCTTCACCGGTGACTTTAGATGCGGTAACTTCATCAAGGAGACCCTTGGCGCCGTTAGCAATCTGATCCACCGTCAAATCGACATCGCGGGTCTTCTCGTAGAGGGAATTGGTGTCGGTGACCAGTTGTTCGGCAACTCTAGCGCGTTCAGCATCGGTGAGGGCAGTGTAGGTTTTGCCATCGTTTTCAGCAGGTTTAGGCTGCCAGAGATCTTTTTCTATCTTGTGCCATCCGGTCCATTCCTGGCCTTCTTCAACGTCGGCTTCGCGGGCGTCTAGCTTGGGATCAAGATCGCCAAATGACTCAGCAACAGGTTCTATACGTTCGAAATGCAATCGCGCCTGGGGGTAGAGTACACGCGCCTTCTCGAAGTCACCAGACTGATATGCTTCGGCGAAGTCACCAGTAGCGGTCTTGAGCTGCTCTACCTGGTCCTTGACATAGGAGGTGTACTGGGAAATGGCGGTATCGCGCAGAGCCTGCTCATCAGCAGAAACAGCGGTGGCATCGGGGTTCGATGTAACCGTTAGATCTCCCACGATGCCGTCGCCCACCATGCCCGGCTTACAGGAAGTCTTGTACTTACCTTCGGCAAGTTCCACCGTGAGATCACGGCTAATACTCGGGCCAATATTCTCTACTTCGGAGAGAATACGCAATCCATCTTCTGCCAGAACGTAGAATTCGGTTACTTCGTTACCGTCGTTCTTCACGGAGAAGGTAGTCTTTCCTGCCTTTACCTCGGTGGTAGAGAGCTTGCATTCGGAGGCGGTGGAAGTAACAGATACGGTGCCGTCTGAATCGCTGGCACCCTTGTTATTCGGAGTGCACCCGGTCAGCGCCATTGCTAGCAGGGAGACAGACACACCTGAAATAAGGAGAGGTTTTTTCACGGTTTTTCCTTGAAATTCAATGGGGTGATAGAGATGTGAGAAAGAAAAATTAAGAAGCGACGCTCGCAACGGCAGTCTTAGGTGAGACTTTGGGAGCACGGTAGGAGCGGACAAAGAAGGTCAGCACAATAGCTACATAAAGTACCCAGACGATGGCTTCCAGCCAGGTGGTTGCCGGGGAAAAATTGAAAATTCCCTTGAGGAGTGTGCCTGCGACCGACGTCGGCGGGATAGTTTCCGATACATCGAAAGCAAGGTGGTGCAGTCCGGGCAGAATACCGGCTTCTTGAAGATCATGCACACCGTAGGCAAGAACCCCTGCCGCTACAAAAATAAGAAATGCGCCTGTCCACTTGAAAAATTTTGAGAGGTTCAGTTTAAGGACACCGCGCATCAAAAGCCAGGCAAGAAGTACCGCGAGGAGGATACCAAGAAGGGCACCGACGAGCGCCAATGAGCCCGAACCTGCTGATTGCGATGCTGCCCAGAGAAACAGCGCCGTTTCGAGTCCTTCTCGACCTACTGAAAGAGCCGCCAGAAGAATGACTCCCCAGGTGCTAGTTTCCACCGCATCGATACGCTGTCCCAGTTGTTTGGAGAGATTGCGTGAGTTCTCTGCCATCCAGAAAATCATCCACGTCACAAACCCCACGGCGATGATAGACAGCGCGCCACCAATTGCTTCCTGTGCTTCGAAAGTGAGACCGTTGGGTCCGAAAGTCAGGAAAGCTCCAAATCCTAGCGATATCAGAATCGCCAGCGAAACACCCATCCAAATTTTAGGTAGCAAAAATGCGCGGTTTGTTTTGCGAACGTAAGCAATCAAAATTCCTACGATGAGGGCTGCTTCCAGTCCTTCTCGCAGACCGATGAGGAAATTTTGAAACACGATGAGGTGCTTTCTCTAGGATTACCTGAGCTTTTACTGAGGCATACCTAATGATACGACCCTCACATCTTTATCTCCAAATATTTAGGTATATTTTCATGCGCTAATTCTAGTAACTGGAGGTAATCTGCTTACCGCCTTGATCGCGGCGCCATAACTGCGCTAAATTCTCGGTTGCTCGCGCTAAAAGTGCCACATCCGCACCAATGTTAATAAAGTCCGCTCCCGCGAGGAGATACTCTTGCGCCTGCTCCTGATCAAAGGCATTCACACCCACGATTTTGCCGCGCTCATTCGCTTTCTTGATGACCTCCAAAACAGCAGAAACAACTTCTTCATGATTCTGCTGCCCTAAATACCCCATCGATGCTGCTAGGTCTGAAGGACCAATGAAAAGCGCATCAACACCCTCCACCGCCAAAATCTCATCGACGTTTTTGACTCCCTCAGCAGATTCGATTTGAACCACCAAAGAGATCGATGCGCGGGCATTCGCTAGATACTGAGGCACACGGTTCCACCTGGCCGAACGGGCAAGCGCCGACCCCACTCCTCGGACGCCGGAGCCGGGGTATTCCACCGCAGCGGCGGCTACACGCGCGTCGTCGGCAGTATCGACCATAGGTACAAGCAAGGATTGAGCACCCAAATCTAGATACTGCTTAATGGTGACTTCATGATTGGAGGGCACGCGCACCAGAGCCAGCGTTGGGTAAGCAGCTACAGTACGGAGTTGATTCTGGATGTTTTGCAACGACAGCGGCGCATGCTCACCATCAATCAGAAGGTAGTCAAAACCCGCTCCGGCACAAATCTCTGCGACTCCTGCATCACCTGAGCAGACAAAAAGTCCAGTGACCGGTGCGTCAGAATTTTGCTGGGCAGCAGGGCTGAAAAGATCTTTGAAACTGGGAGGCAAACCGGGGACGGGGTGGTTTGCCTCATCCGCCAGCATCTTTTTTACTCGAAGCGACATGAAATTGACCCCAAATCACCATAGTCAGCATGCACTGTGTCTCCGGGGTAAACCCACATTGGCTTGGTGAAAGACCCAGCCAATATTATTTCTCCCGACTTCAATGAATCACCGTGCTGAGCAAGTTTGTTAGCCAGCCACACCACGCCCATCGCAGGGTGGTTCAGCACCGCAGCCGCAACCCCAGTATCTTCAATCGTTTCGTTGCGATACAAGAGTGCCGAAATCCATCGCAAATCTACCGCATCAGGAGCTATGGGAGTTCCGCCATAAATCATGCCACCGAGTGCGGCATTATCGCTGATGGTATCGACGATGGTGCGGCCTTCCATCTCGATCCGTGAGCTCAAAATTTCTAGCGCGGGAACCACATAGTCAGTAGCTTTGAGCACATCAAAAATGGTGGTGTTTGGCCCCTTCACATCATCTTTGAGGACGAACGCTAGCTCCACCTCGATGCGTACGTTCGAGAATTGGGCGTGTTCAATCACTGATCCGTTCTCAAATATTTGATCGGCAAAAATTGCACCATAATCAGGTTCAGTAATGCCGGTGGCTTCCTGCATCACCTTGGAGGTGAGCCCAATTTTTCGCCCCGCCAGGCGGCGTCCTGCGGCCTCGCCCCGTGCTCGCCAGGTGTTTTGTACCGCGTAGGAATCTTCTACTGTCATCTCTGGGTATTGGGCGGTGAGGCGGGGAATCATGGTCCGAGACTTCTCAGCCTCTGCCAGATTATCTGCAATCGTGGTGAGTTGTTCTTCGGTGAGCATGTTCTTCCTTGAAATGGACAACGGATGAAACGGAGGCTGCAGAGCAAACCACAGGGCTAATACTCTGATGTACCGGATGGGTAGAGATGCGCGGGGCTCTGTCTGACCGAGGGCCCAGCGTGAGGGAGGGAGCATTTCCCCGCACACCTCTATCCAGTAGGTTTATAGGTATAACAGCCCTGTTAGAGCTGGTGCCCCAGTTTGTACTCGCCTTGCTTCCACTCGGGCATTGACTCTTCGCCCTCCTCCTTACGGGTGTAGGAGAAGCCATCTGCTCCGATGGTTTGTGCCATTTCGGAGTCGTCGGTGCGTTCGGACAAGGGCATGAGGTTGCCGTCGAGGTCGAGTACACGGGAGGCATCGGTGTACCAGGAAGGTACGACGGGCGTACCCCACCAGTCGCGACGTTGGTTGTCGTGGACATCCCAGGTCACGCGGGGGTTGTCAGGGTCACCGGTGTAGTAATCCTGAGTGTAGATTTCTACGCGGTGACCGTCTGGGTCGCGCAGATAGAGGTAGTAGGCGTTGGAGACGCCGTGACGCCCGGGGCCGCGTTCAATGTGGTCGGAGAGGCGAAGAGCACCTAGTTTGTCGCAGATTGCGATGATGTTGTGCTTTTCGTGGGTTGCGAATGCTACGTGGTGCATGCGGGGACCATCGCCGCCGGTCATTGCGGTGTCGTGGACAGTGGGCTTACGGCGCATCCATGCGGCGTAAGAGGTACCCTCTGCATCCTGAATATCTTCGGTCACGCGGAATCCGAGGTCTTCCATGTAGGCAACTGCCTTGGGAACATCAGGGGTGACCTGGTTGAAGTGGTCCAAGCGGACCAAAGCGCCGGGGGTGTAAACATGGTAGTCCCAGCACAGACGCTTTACGTGTTCGACGTCGTAGAAGAATTCGTAGGGGAACCCTAGCGGATCTTGGACTCGTACTGAATCGCCCAGTCCTTTAACAAATCCCTCTTTGTTGCGGCGTACTTCGCAGCCGCGCGCAGCGTAAAATTTCTCTGCTTTATCGAGGTCTTCAGGAGTGCGAACGCGGTAGGAGAAGGCTGCTACCGCAGGTGTATCGCCTTTACGAAGAATCAGGTTGTGGTGGATAAATTCTTCGAGCGAGCGCAGGTAGATTGCGTCGTCGTCTTCTTCGGTGCCGACGAGGCCGAGCACATCTACGTAAAAATCTCGTGAGCGTTTCAAGTCGGTGACGACTAATTCCATGGATGCACAACGCAGCACATCGGGTGCATCTGCATCTGGGGTAACGACGTCGTAGCTGACAAATTCTGGTGCCATGATCTTACTTTCTTATCTAGTGTTCTGGCTCGGGGCTTCTTTGACCTCAACCAGAACGGTGTATTTGGCATAAGCGCCTTCGGTGGTTTAGTCGGCTTTGCCGAAAACAGGGTTGTGAACTTCACCCAGGTTGATGTGGACGGCTTGCTGGTCGGTATAGAAATCGATGGAGCGGTAGCCACCTTCGTGCCCGAGCCCGGATGCCTTCACTCCGCCAAAGGGGGTGCGCAAATCACGAACGTTGTTGGAGTTCAGCCATACCATGCCCGCTTCTACTGCCTGGGAGAAGTTGTGGGCACGCTGCAGATTAGAAGTCCAGATGTATGCTGCCAATCCGTATTTGGTGTTATTGGCAAGTTCGAGTGCTTCTTCTTCGGTATCGAAAGGAGTAATGGCTACTACAGGACCAAATATTTCTTCTTGGAAGATACGAGCGTCGGGAGCGACGTCGGCAAATACAGTGGGCTGCACAAAGTTGCCCTCGGGGAACTCTTCGGGGCGTCCGCCACCGGCAACCAGTCGGCCTTCTTCCTTGCCGAGTTCGACATAACTCATCACTTTTTCGAAGTGCTCGGGGTGCACCAGCGCCCCGACTTCGGTTTTCGGATCCGAGGGAAGACCTACCTTAACTCGTTTAGCCTGAGCCGCATAGCGCTCAACGAATTCATCGTAAATTCCACGCTGGACGATAATGCGTGAACCGGCAGTGCAACGCTCGCCGTTCAAAGAGAACACACCAAAGATGGTGGCGTTGACGGCGGTTTCCAGGTCGGCGTCGTCAAAGACTACAACCGGTGACTTGCCGCCGAGCTCCATGGAAAGACCCTTGAGAAAGGGTGCTGAATTTCCAAAGATAATCTGGCCGGTCTTGGACTCGCCGGTGAAGGAAATCAGAGGAACGTCAGGATGCTTCACCAGCGAATCGCCTGCGGTCTCGCCAAACCCGTTCACCAGGTTGAACACGCCTTGGGGCAAGCCTGCTTCTTCAAAAATGCCTGCCCACAGTGATGCCGAAAGCGGTGTGAATTCAGCAGGCTTGAGCACAACGGTGTTGCCGGTGGCCAACGCAGGGGCCAGTTTCCAGGATTCCAACATGAACGGCGTATTCCAGGGGGTAATCAAACCCGCAACGCCAATAGGCTTACGGTTGACATAGTTAATCTGCCGCCCCGGTACCTTGAAGGTGTCATCTGACTGAGCCACAATCAAATCTGCAAAGAAGCGGAAATTCTCTGCGGCGCGTTGCGCCTGGCCCTTCGCCTGAGTGATAGGCAAACCCGAATCATAGGATTCCATTTCGGCAAGAACTTGCTCACGGGACTCCACGATGTCTGCGATTTTGGTCAGAATGCGAGCGCGTTCGCGAGGTAGCATCGTGGGCCAGGGGCCGTTTTTGAAGGCTTCTTTAGCTGCTTTAACAGCTGCTTCGATGTCTTCTTTTTTGCCGGAGGCTGCTTTGATATAGGGCTTATTGGTGACTGGGTCGAGTACATCGAAGGTATCACCGTCGATTGAATCGACAAATTGCCCGTTGATATAGTGCTGAATCTTCTCTGGCAAGTCAGCGGGCTGTGCAGCTTTGCGATCAGTGATGGTTTCGGTGGTCATCGTCAAACTCCTTCGTTTGTTCTGAATCTAGAGGGTTCGGTGGGTCTTCCAGTGGTTAGTAAGGTACGTTTCTAAGGTAGCGGTGCGGTGTGCTCGCACAGCTTCTTCAATGCCTCGCCCCGTAGAACTAGTCTCAATGAGATCGAGTAATTGATAGTGCTCTGCAACTGATTCTCTAGCCCTGTTTGGCACAAATGAAAACGATGAAGTTCTAATATTGTTCAACCGTTCCCACTCAGAATCTGCAAGCTCGCTGAGTCGGTGGTTGGGGCATTTGGAGTAGAGAATTTGGTGAAATTCTTGATTTTTCTGGGTGAAGGTTTTGGGGTCAAAATTTGCCAGTGATTGCTCCATTTCCCGATTGATGGATCGTGCTACTGCGAGATCCCGGTCGGTAAGGTAGGCGAAGGACAACGCGGTTGCCGCTCCTTCCAGCACGCCGAGGGTTTCCATAATCACTCGGTATTCTGATTCATCAACCATCGCAACGCTGGCTCCGACGTTGCGCTCAAAATTTACGATCCCTTCAGCTTCTAAACGGCGTACGGCTTCTCGTACCGGCACAACGGACATATCGAGGTTTGTGGCAATAGTGGAAAGAACCAGTCTGTAGCCAGGGGTGAACTCTCCGCTGGTAATTCGTTCTTTAATCCACAGATATGCCAGTTGTGCTTTGGAAAGCTCGGTACTTGTGGTGGTCAGGGGTGGCGTGTTCGTCATAGGGGAGAAAATCTTTCGGCTTTGTCTTCAGCTAGTGGACGGGATTTTCTTTGAGCCACTGCTGATATTTTTCTTTCCATTCTCTTACAGGGGGAAAGAGTCCATCGACGGGGTAGCCTTCGGCTACGCGCTCAGCTACCCAGGAATCTTGGTGTTCTTTGGCTTGGGCGTCGTGTGCGACTTCATCGACCAGTTCGAGGGGAATGACGATGACGCCGTCGTCGTCACCTACGATGACGTCGCCAGGGAGCACGGTCGCGTTGCCGCATGCCACAGCTACATCAGACTCCCACGGTACGTGCTTACGCCCAAGAACCGCAGGGTGTGCACCCTGGGTAAAAACGGGTAGTCCAATCTCTTGAACTGCTGAGTAGTCTCGAACCCCGCCGTCGGTAACAACACCTGCGGCCCCGTTGTTTTTGGCGCGCAGGGCGAGGATATCTCCGAGCGTTCCCGAACCAGATTCCCCACGTGCTTCGATGACAATGACCTCACCATCTTTGACCGCATCAAAGCATTGCTTTTGGGCGTTGAATCCCCCGCCGTGCTTCTTAAAGAGGTCTTCGCGGTTGGGCACAAAACGCAGGGTTTTAGCTGTACCTACCATTTTGGTGCCGGGAGTCTGAGGGTAGACCCCTTCAATGACGACATTGTTCAGACCGCGCTGGCGCAACTGGGCAGAGAGCCCGGCGGTGGGGATTGTTTCCAAAAGTGCGCGGGTCTCTGCGGTAAGGGATGGTTTAGGGGGTAATCCTGCTTCTTCACGAGAGCCCCAGGCTTCTTCAATCTGAGTTTCATGAGTAGAGGGTAAGGTTCCGATCGCGGAATCAAAGTTGCCTGCTCCTGCGACCACCTGTGTTTTTAGCTTGCCGCTGGTGAGGTTGCCGTTGGCTGCAGGGGCATCGACTTCAATTTCTACGGTATCGCCAGGGGCAATCACCGAAGATTTGGCAGGTGTGCCGGTGAGGATAATATCGCCGGGTTCCAGAGTCATATGTTGAGAGAGGTCAGCGACGAACTGGGGAAGCGAAAAAATCATGTGCTCGTCTTCAGTGGTGTCTTCTTGGCGAAGTTCACCGTTAACCCAGGTACGAATCCGCAGCTCATCTGGGCGGACTGCTGATGCCTCTATCAGTTCAGGGCCAATCGGGGTGTACCCATCGCGACCTTTGGAGCGGACATTTGATCCTTTATCCGCGGCACGATAGTCATAGATACCTAGATCGTTAGCGGCGGTGACATATCCTACGTGGCTCCAGGCGTCTTCCAGCGAGACCCGGTGAGCTACCTTACCGATGATAAGAGCGATTTCCCCTTCAAAGGCAAGCAGTTCCGTTCCCGCGGGGCGCTCTACAGAAGACCCAGAAAATGAGAGTGAGCTCGTTGGTTTGAAAAAGTAGGAAGGTTGTTGAGGACGCCGACCGCGCTGTTGGGCGCGGGACTCATATGCCACGTGCACCGCAATGATTTTGCCGGTTTCTTGTTGAAATTTTTGCTGATTAATCTCGACCATTTTGTGAGCCTTATCATGAAATCTCTTGGAATCTTATTTGAAATCGTATATTATCCAAACAAGGTTAGCAAGTAGTGTACGTCACAAATCATGAGTGCGCTTCAGCCCCACACACAAGGAGGTATCGTGGCCGCATACCATGATCCGACAACCACCACAGCCGCTTTACGGACTGTAGCTCAGCGCAAAGAACAACGCCGTGTCGTGGCGGGAACTGTCATTGGCACCAGCATCGAATGGTACGACTACTTTCTCTACGCCTCTGCTGCCGGCCTAGTTTTCACAACCCTCTTTCTCGAACCCCTTGGTCCACAGGCTGCTACACTTCTTGCTTTCGCCACCGTGGGTTTGAGTTTTCTTTTTCGCCCCCTAGGCGCGTTTCTCGCTGGCCATTTTGGCGATAAGTTCGGCCGCAAAATAGTACTGATGCAATCAGTCTCATCTCAATTCTTCTTCTCAGAGATCGCTCGGGTATTCCCCTTGGTCTTGCGCACGAGCAGGTGCAGGCTCAATCACCTTTCATCTTTCACCAGAAGAACCATTCCAATCCGATCCTCAACCACTAACCGATTCACCAGCCCCTTCTAACTGAGCGATGTCACCGTCGCCACCGCTCAAAGACGATCCACTAAACAAAGGAGTAACCGTGCATTTTCACCACAACGGATACGTTTCAATAGACCCGCGCGTCGAATTTCCTGCAGGATATGGAGAGAACCGCTCCGAAGAACTCCCTGATGAAATGGATGTTCTGATTGTGGGCTCTGGCCCTGCGGGCATGATTGCAGCAGCACAGCTTTCTCAGTTTCCTGACATCAATACCCGCCTGATTGAGCGACGGGACGGACGCCTACCCCTGGGCCAAGCAGACGGCATTCAGGCACGCTCCGTAGAAACTTTCCAGGCCTTTGAATTTGCCGAAGAACTCATCCGTGAGGCATACCATCTCACCGAAATGTGCTTCTGGAAACCGGATCCGCAAAACCCCCAGAACATTATTCGGACCGCCCGAACCCCCGATGATCCCAACAATATATCTGAGTTCCCCCACCTCATCGTGAACCAGGCACGAGTATTGGATTACTTTAGAGAGTTTGCCGAACGCTCTCCGGGGCGTATCACCCCCGACTATGGAATTGAGTTCCTCTCCTTAGACATTGACAAAGATGGCACCAACGAATACCCCGTCTCAGTGCATCTTCGGTACGTCGCCGGTGAACGAGCAGGCGAAGAACGCACCGTTTGCGCTAAATATGTAGTGGGTTGCGACGGCGCCCGTAGCGGCGTCCGTAAATCAATCGGACGAACGCTCACCGGCATGTCTGCTAACCACGCCTGGGGCGTCATGGACGTTCTAGCAAATACAGACTTTCCCGATATGCACACCAAATGTGCCATCAGCTCCAAGCACGGATCGATTCTCCATATTCCTCGTGAAGGCGGGCATCTGGTACGCATGTATATCGACCTCGGCGAAGTACCCGAAGACGATAACCACCGCGTCCGAGAAACCACCATCGAACAGATTATCGATCGGGCCAACGCGATTCTCACCCCCTACTCTTTGGACGTCAAGCAGGTTGCCTGGCATTCGGTGTACGAGGTGGGGCACCGCCTCACTGACCACTTTGATGACGTCAACCCGGACGACCGCGGGGCGGTGTGCCCGCGTGTCTTTATTACAGGAGATGCCTGCCATACCCACTCTGCCAAAGCTGGTCAGGGAATGAACGTTTCGATGCAAGACGGCTGGAATATCGCTTGGAAGTTGGGTCAGGTTCTTTCGGGGCGAGCTCCATCTTCTCTTCTCGATACCTATTCGGGCGAGCGCCAGGAAATCGCTAAGAACCTGATTGATTTCGATAAAGAGTGGTCCACTCTGATGGCAACTCCTGCCGATCAGTTACCCGATCCAGCGTATCTGGAAAATTTTTACGTCAAGACGGCGGAATTCCCCGCAGGCTTTATGACCGAATATCAACCGTCGATGATTACCTCGACCGCTGAGCATCAAAATCTTGCTACCGGCTTCCCTATCGGTAAGCGATTCCGGTCCGCGGAAGTCATGCGCCGGCTAGATGCCTATGTCCGCCATCTGGGACATGAACATAAAGCCGACGGTCGTTATCGGCTCTATGTCTTTGCTGATGATGCACCGGTGCAGGAAAAGTCCACGGTAGATGCTCTTGCAGAGAAGCTACTTCATGATCCCCGCTCCCCCTTCGTGCAGTTCCGCAAAGAAGGCGATGATATTTCAACCCTGATAGAACCTAACGTTATCTATCAGAGCGAGTACACCACTTTCACTTGTCCAGAAGTACCAGAAATTTTCCGCCCTCCGGTAGGCGAGCTGGGTCTGGATTACTGGGAGAAAATTTACTCGGTTATTCCTGAAAATAATATTTTTGACCTTCGCGGCATTAGCAAGGACGGCGCCGTCGTGATTGTTCGCCCCGATCAATATGTTGCTGCCGTTCTACCGCTCAATGATTTCGAGGGGATTTGCGCTTACTTTGAGGGAGCATTAGCGCCCGTCAAGTAAATCCATTTTCGTAAAAGGTAAAGGCGGCTGGTTTCGAAAGGAACCAGCCGCCTTTTGCTATTCCACTTTATTGCCCGTCGAGGATTCGTTTACGAAATGCGGCGGGACTTTCCCCGAATTCCTGCTTAAACGCCTTGCTCACATACGCAGAATCATGGAGGCCATACCGCGCGCTAATGGTGTGAATTGGTTCGTGACCGAGCAGAGGGTTGCTGAGATCTTCCCGGATTGCATTCAGACGGCGCCGGCGAATATAAGAGGAAACCGTCAGCTGCCTCTCCGAGAAACGAGTATGCAACTGCCTCAGGGAAATAAAGAGTGCCTGGGCTACTGTGGTGGGGTTGAGATTTTCGTCGTCCAGGTGGGCATCTATATATGAGACGGCGCGGTGAAAAATGATCGTGCCGCCGGTGTCTCCTGCCGTTTCCCTTGATTCTGCGGAGAGGACGGTGACGAGGATATCGAGGGCGGATTTCACTAACGCGAGGGCGTGAGGACCCGACAGCATCTGCATATTTTGCGCGAGCTGTTCAAAAAGGGGTACAGCGACCCGCCCCAGCCCGCTGTTCCTGCTCACCGGTGTTGCTGTTATGAGGTTGATATGGTCCGGGCTCATTTGCATCATCCGTAAAGGGAAGATAATGACGAGACTTGCCTGCTCGGAAGGATAGATTAGCTCATAGGGTCGTTGGGTCACATAAATTCCCAAGTCACCGGGCACTAATGTACAACTTCGCCCGTCCTGAATAAGTTGGCACTCACCGCGTAACTGAAGGGACATTTTGCAGAAAGGTTCTTGGGTGTCGTCAATGAGCGAAGAATCTCGCAAGACCTGATGGGCGCTGGTTTCCATATCGTAGAGATGAACATTATCGAGCTGGACTTCAGTTATTTTCGCCTGAAATTCATCAGGACGGTCAGCAAATATATGGAGGGGGGCAAAAGATTTTGAAACTGCCGCCCGCCATTCTTCGAGGTTCACATGCTCTCCTTTCCTGACCGAATGTTCATTCGAATATCTTACACTTCTTATCACCTCATGAGTGATTCAGCACACACTTAAAACCAAACGCTCTGCACGTTCAGACAACATCAACACTGGGTTTCTCCACGACAATCAGTCTAAGTAATAGATTCAAGGAGAAAACATGTCAGCACTTCCCACCACCTTTGAGGACCTCCTCGAAGCAATCGGCGCAAACGATTCAGCAGGAACACCCATTAGCAATCCATCCACCGACGAAACCGTAGGATACGTGAGCGTCAAAAACCTAGATGAGCTCAACTCCACCGTAGAGCGCGCGAAGACGGCACAGAAAGAGTGGGCGAAAGTCTCGCATTCCGATCGTCAGGATTACCTCAACAAAGCCGCAGACGCCATCGAAGCAGTAGCAGAGCCCCTCGCCCAGCTCCTCTCCCGCGAACAGGGCAAACCGCTCAACGGGCCCAACGCCCGCTTTGAAGTGGGTGCCTGTGTAGCCTGGCTTCGCACCACTGCAGCCCTAGAACTAGCCCCAGAAGTACTTGTGGACGACGGGCAAACATACGCCACCATGGAATACCGCCCCCTCGGCGTCGTCGGTGCAATCGGGCCGTGGAACTGGCCCATGATGATTACTATGTGGCAGATTGCACCTTCTCTTCGCATGGGTAACACTATCGTTGTGAAGCCATCGCCTTACACACCGCTCAGTGTTCTGGCGCTAACCTATGTCATGAATTCGGTGCTCCCAGAACATATCCTTCAGACTCTGCTCACCGATGATGAGGCCACCGTAGCCATCACCAAGCACCCCGATATTCGAAAAATTATGTTCACCGGCTCCACTGCTACCGGCAAGAAAATCATGGCTGCAGCTTCCGGCACGGTTAAGCGGGTCACGCTGGAACTCGGCGGCAACGACGCCGGTATCATCCTCGATGATTTTGATGTAAAAGAGCACGCTGAAACTCTCTTCTGGGGCGCGTTCTTGAATAATGGTCAGACCTGTGCAGCGCTCAAACGCCTGTACGTACCAGATGCTCTCTACGAAGAGGTCTGCCAGGCCCTTACCGACGTCGCACAGAAAATGCCGATGGGCGATGGTCTTGATGAAAACAACGTACTGGGCCCCTTGCAGAACCAAATGCAGTTCAAGATTGTGGACGACCTCGTCAAGTCAGCATGCGACTCAGGAGCACGTGTTTTGATGGGAGCCAACCCGGACTACGATGCACCAGGTAACTTTTACCCCACCACCCTGATTGCAGATATTGACCCCGACCATCCGCTGGTGGTCGAAGAGCAATTTGGTCCTGTTCTACCAATTATTCGATACAGCGACCTCGACTGGGCGATCGAAGAAGCGAACAAACTTGAAGTAGGTTTGGGTAGCTCCATCTGGTCTTCTGACCGGCAACGCGCTCGCGAAGTAGCAGCTCAACTAGAAGCAGGTTCAACCTGGATTAACGATCACGGAGCAATCGATCCGCGAGTACCTTTCGGTGGCATCAAACAATCCGGATTCGGTGTTGAATTCGGGCTCGAAGGCTTGAAGCAACTGGGTGTCCCCCACATTATCAACGGCTAAATAAATAACTCAGAGAGCCAATTGAGCAAAGATGCTTGGTTGGCTCTCTGGGCATTAAGGAGAATTCATGAAATATCTAGTTATTGGTGCAGGTTCGGCAGGTAACGTGATGGCACGTAGGCTGTTGGACGCCGTCTTCACGTGCCGCGAGGCAAAGTCATGGGCGGTTCGCATGCGTTGAATGCATGTATTTGGGTGCGCGGAGCACGAGAAGACTACGATAACTGGAGTTATAACGGTTGCCCCGGTTGGAGCTGGGATGAAGTACTCCCCTATTTCAAAAAGATTGAAAAATTTGACGGAGAACTCAACGAGACCCGTTCCGATGAAGGTCTGCTCGATGTCTGCTCCACCTACCCACGGCACGATTTACAAGAATCGATGGTGCAGGCGGCGGTTGAGGCAGGATTCCCGCTGAATAAAGATTACAACAGCGGAAATCCAGAAGGCATCTCCCGTATGCAGCTAAATATTCGAGATTTACATCGATTCAGTACGTTCCGCGCCTACATCCTGCCGGTCAAGAACCATAAGAATCTCACGATTCTCACCGGGCACCGAGTTACCCGCCTTCTCTTCGAAGGTACTCAGGTAACGGGTGCACAATTTTTGAAGCAGGACGGCGCTGTTCAAGATATTTTTGCCGGTGCCACGATTCTCTGCGCGGGGGCTCTAGGGTCTCCAGAAATACTCTTGCGCTCCGGCATCGGACCCGCACATGAATTAACAGAACTGGGAATTGAGGTAATTGCCGATGTGCCCGGCGTAGGAAAGAACCTGCACGATCACATGCTAGCCCCCGTCATTTTTACCACCACACAAGAAATCAGTGTGCCTGAGGCCGCACCCGCGCAAACTCATCTGTTTGCAAAGAGCACTGCTGACCAGCTCGTACCTGATACCCAGCCCATCTTTTTCAGCAACCCCATGTATTCACAAGGGTATCCAGGTGACATGACCGGTCCTGACCAAGCATTTACTCTGATGGCAGGTATTGTTCGCCCGCAAAGTCGAGGCGAGCTCACCCTCACAGGCGCTGATATTTCAGACCCTATTTCCTTAGACTTGGCGGCACTCGAAGAACAAACCGATGCGGACGCTCTTGTTGCTTCCCTCAAGCATTGCCGCACTATTGGACGCCAGGCTGCTCTCGCTGAGGAATGGGGTGCTGAAGAAATTTGGCCCGGTCCTCAGGTAACTACAGACGAGGAACTTGAAGAATACGCTCGAAATTCAGTAGTGACCTATCACCACCAGGTAGGAACCTGCGCTATGGGCCAGTCGGCTCAGTCCGTTACCAATCCCCGTACCCTAGAAGTTTATAAAGTCAGCGGTCTATATGTTGCGGATGCTTCGGTGATGCCCACGGTACCCACCGGCAACACCAACGCTCCGAGCATCATGATTGCAGAGCGAGCAGCAGACTTCATCCTCAGTCCAAAGGAATCCTAGCTACAGCCGAAATTAAAAGAAGCGAGATGGAAAATATTCCATCTCGCTTCTTCTTAGAGAGTCTCTAAAAGCGCTTGAACTATTGGAAAATCTGCAGGAATCCAGTCCAATTCCAGCAGCGTTTCGTCGAGATTTACCCAACGTAACTCACTGTGGTCCTGTAAAGGTTGCGGATTCCCAGCAGAAATTTCTGATGTCCACACGCGCATCGCTGCCCGGTCGTTGAGCTGCCATCCTTGCATAAGCGGACCGGATATCTCCTGCCCCAGGATAGATTCAATCCCTAATTCCTCGGATAACTCTCGTTGCAAAGCCTGTTCACAGGTCTCCTCCGGCTCAACCTTTCCACCGGGGAATTCCCATAGCCCGGCTAACGCCTCGGGCGCACTTCGGCGGGCAACTAAAATTTGCCGGGGTCCATCCAAAGAATCAACGATGGCAGCTCCTACAACCTGAACCGCAAAATCACTCGATTCGGTGGGGTAATCACTCATGAGCCGATCCGCTGTTGATTGCCCGTGCTGAAGCATAGAGGCAAATAGCCGCTGCCGTACTCACGTTCAAAGACTCAGCAGAACCGTGAACAGGTACCACAACCTTTGCCTGAGCGACTGCCTTCTCTTCGCGAGTCAGCCCCTGGGCTTCATTGCCAAAGAGCCACATAGTACGCTGCGCTAAATCGAATTTGGGCTTGCGTTCTAGCTCAATTCCTAGCCGTTGTGCCACAGCGGCGTCGGCTAAATCGTCCAAGCTAACATTTCCGTAGCCGTCGGCAGCAAGTACGCCGATTCCCTGTGCTTTTGCGTCTTCTGCAAATTCTTCGAGATCGATTCCCTGCAAGATAGGCACATGGAAAATCGAGCCGACCGTAGAGCGGACGGTCTTCGGATTGTACAAGTCAACCGAGCCCTTAGTTGTCAGTACTAAATCGGCGCCGGCAGCATCTGCTACGCGCAAAATAGTACCGGCATTTCCCGGATCCTGAACACGAGTCAGGACGGCGATAAGGCGCGGGTTAATAGCGTCTGCGCCGAAAATATCGGCCTCAGTAATATCCAGTTTAAATGAAACAGCAATAATCCCCTGAGGAGTTACAGACTCCGCCATGGAGTCCAAAACCTCTTCGGTGACCATACGCATGAACACTTTTCGACCCTGTTCGGGGGTAGGAGTACCGTGAGCGGCCTCCAGCAAATCTACAATATCTTCGTGGCGATCGAATGCAGCCTCGGTGATGTAGACGGCGTCAAGAATCGGACGCTCGTCCAGGTGAAACTTCAGAGCTTCACGAACAGCTTGCGGGCCTTCCACCAAGAACTGGTTCTTCTTGGCGCGGCCTCGACGGCTGGCGAGGTTGGCAATATCCTTCACACGATCAGCGTGAGGATTTTCCATAATGACGGGGGTGCATAGGCGTTCTCTAAATTCCACAATCTCTACTGTACCGGAGTTATGTTTATCGCGGTTGGCTTAGTGTTCTTGCATACTCCAGGTACGATAATCTAGCTCTCCCACCGCAAATCGATGGGCAGGTGATAAGTCCTGCGGGAGCAGATCAATTGCAGGCACGCTAAAAATGATTTTCTGCCCGCGGTATCTCGAATTCAGCGTTTGTTCTAATGCATCTGGCTCCATCTGATAGTTGAAGCCGCGATATTTAATCTTGCCGCAATCGGTGGTGTGAAAATATATCGTTGCTTGACGTTGCGAGGAATCACTTTCAGATTTAAACACAGAGGTTTCGCTAGCGGCAAGCAAAAAAGTGCCGCTCTCCCCCGACGGGAAAGCGGCACTTTCAAAAGATATATCAGGTAAATAGCCTCAAATATCCAGCTCGGCTGAAATTATGCAGCCTTGGGAGCTGAAGTATCAGCAGGCAAGTTGTCCTTAGCAATCTTAACGAGAGCTGAGAATGCAGCAGGCTCGCTCACAGCAAGTTCAGCTAGCATACGGCGATCAACCTCAACCTCAGCAGCCTTCAGGCCCTGGATGAAACGGTTGTAGGTCAGACCTTCTGCGCGTGCAGCTGCGTTGATGCGCTGAATCCAAAGACGGCGGAAATCGCCCTTCTTCTTGCGGCGGTGATCGTAGCTGTATACGAGCGAGTGAATGACCTGCTCTTTAGCCTTACGGTACAAGCGTGAACGCTGTCCACGGTAGCCGGATGCTCGTTCGAGGATTACTCGACGCTTCTTGTGCGCGTTGACCGCGCGCTTCACACGTGCCACGTGTGTCTCCTTCGTCTTAATGTCCTGGCCGATCTCAAAATTATCGGCGAGGAGCGAGTTCTAAAAAGTTTTTTCAAGCCCGTCTATAGGGCACAGTCCTAGAAAAGGGTGAGCTTACTTGCCCAGCATCTTCTTGATGACCTTAGCCTGACCACCCTCAACAATCTGGTCAGATGCCAGACGGCGGGTAAGACGTGAGGACTTGTGCTCTAGGTAGTGACGACGGTTCGCCTGCTGGCGCTTTACCTTGCCAGTACCGGTGAGCTTGAAGCGCTTTTTAGCACCAGAGTGGGTCTTCTGCTTCGGCATAGCTGCCGTTCTCCTTACGTTCTGCTTCTCATCTTTCAATGAGAAGAACTCTGTGAGCGAATTGGATTCGCAATTGCGAGGTGGATTCACGCCCTATGGAAACATATGGGTCGTGCAACCAGAACCAACTGCCTCACTCTAGTGGAGCGAGGAGTTTGGTGTCCATTGAACCGCCTATTTCGTGCCCAGAATTACTCTGAGTCAGCCTGCTTAGCCATGTTCTTGAGCTCTTCAGGCATAGCACCTGCAACAGAGTTCGAGACCTCGGTAGCATTCTGAGTGTCAACGCGTTCGCGACCCTTGCGGCCACCGGAACGCTGCTTAGGCTGAGATTCCTTGCGAGCTTCCGCTTTGCCGCGGAGAGGAGCAAGAACCATCACCATATTGCGACCATCAACACGAGGGCTGGACTCTACGGTACCAACCTCTGCCAAGTCAGCCGCCATGCGTTCCAGTAAACGCACACCCATCTCGGGGCGCTGCTGTTCACGACCACGGAATTGGATCATAGCCTTGACTTTGTCACCACCGGTCAAGAAACGACGCGCGTGTCCGACCTTGGTTTCGTAGTCATGGGTATCAATCTTTAGACGGAAACGGATTTCCTTCAAAGAAGCGTTAACCTGCTTCTTACGGGATTCACGTGCTTTAACTGCGGCTTCGTACTTGTACTTACCGAAGTCCATGAGCTTGCATACCGGCGGTTTAGCCGAGGGGGCAACCTCAACCAGATCCAAATCAGATTCCTGCGCTAGTCGCAAAGCATCTTCAACTCGGACAATGCCAACCTGTTCGCCGCCGGGTCCAACAAGTCGAACTTCCGGCACACGAATACGTTCATTGATGCGTGGATCGCTAATGAGTAGCTCCTGTAGCTCAGTGGGTTTCCCCGTGAATAAAATCGTTAGCTCATCGGGGCATAAAAAATGCCTTCGATGCGCGCGCAAACGAAGGCATACCTCAAACAGGATTCACTGGAATCCGTGGCAATACCCGACAACCTGATCACTGGATGAATGCGGTTGATGCGGGTGGGAGATACCTCCGCTTGCAAACTTATATAGAGTTTACTCGGATATGCCCGGATTTTCAACGATTGTGACCAAGATTGGTCTCAGACTCTCGTCAGTTTTCAAGCTTTTGCCCGATCCGATACCGCGTTCCGAATTAGAGTATGAGATTCTGAATACATGACTGAAAACAATTCTTTCCGATTCGCCGATGAATCCGGCGAGCCAGCACCTGACCATGAGATTTCCCAGGGACAGATTGACGCCGTCAACGCACAAATGCGAGATATCGCAGATGTGCCAGCGGTAGAAATCATCACCACCGCAGCCGTGCACCTCATGAGCGCGGCAGCCGTTAAATGTGGTTTGGCAGCTGAAGAAAATGCAGCCGAACTCAAAGACCTAGATGAAGCACGCAAGCTCATTACCGCATTGGCTGGGTTCGTCACCGCGGCAGCACCGGAAATTGGCTCACAGCATGCTGGTCCCCTGCGTGATGGGCTGCGCACCCTGCAGCTCGCCTTCCGTGAAGCTTCCTTTGAACCCGATGCACCCGGGCAGGGCCCCGGAGAGAAATTCACCGGTCCAGTTTTCTAGAGACCCGAGCCTCCCACAAAATAGTTCAGGGAAAGCGTCTTATTTTGAGACGCTTTCCCTGAACTCTCGCTAAACCAGGTTACTGGGAAGTCAACGAAAGTTGCACAGAATCTATTGCTTCGGACAGTTCCCTATGAGATGCCAGTCGTTGCTGGAAAACCTGGATTGCTGTGTTGAGTTGTTCTTGGTTCAGACCGGGTACTAACACCAAAGTGATGTTGAGTTCAGGACCCGGGCCGCCACCGGCAAGCTGCTTTCCTTCTGCGGACAAACTTGCAACACCGTGGCCGGCAGTAATCCGAACATCAGTAACCACTGCTAAATCAGAGGTAATATCCTTCAGCTGCTTCAAAACTTCTGGGCTCTTATAGGAGGGAACCCACGACTCCCCCTTAGCAATGGCCCACAGCGCCGGACGTCGAACCACAAACGTCATATCACTACCGGGGTTGATGACCAGCATCTGATTCTGATCCTCTACTGCAGATAACGCTGTCTTACGCATATCCGCAGCTACCGGTCGCGCTTTGTCATGCCAGGCTGTTAACGCATCTACGCTCGTGAAGATGGGTAGCGCCTTGCGCCCGTCGGGAGCTTCAATACTAATCAAAGCCATATCTGCCTCCTTATCGGAGATGAGACCTTCATCAGTAATCACAGAATGCGAAACTTCAGCCACCACTGGAGCAAAAACACGAGCTCCCCGTAGAGCATCTACCACGTTTTCTTCAACAATATCTCCCGCAACAAAAGCAGCGAAAGCCTGCTGAACAGTAGACTCTGTGCGTCCTGTATCAGAAGGGTACTGATGCGTATGACTCGTTCCCTCTCCCAGATTGCGCCCGCCCCAGGGCTGACCGGCAGTATCGGTCGACCGGCCCGCACTCGCTAGCTGAGCCACAATGTGGGCGGGAAGTTCACGCGGTTGCTTCTGCGAATCGCCTGATGCGGACCCCGTAGTTTGAGGAAAAGACATAATGACCTTTGAGTAGAAAACGATATGTGCGGCGTGAGCAGAGGTGATTATCCGGCGACTTCGAGCGCTTGTTCCAGAGTGAATTTACCGGCATAGAGCGCTTTACCCATGATGGCACCTTCAACTCCCGAACCAACAAGGCTTCGAAGGGCTCCGATATCGTCCAAGCTAGAGATTCCACCCGAGGCGACAACGGGCTTATCGGTACGCTCTGCAACCTGCTTCAGAAGTTCTAAGTTAGGACCCTTCAAGGTGCCATCTTTGGTCACATCCGTTACCACATAGCGCGCACAACCATCAGCTTCTAAACGATCCAAGACATCCCAGAGATCCCCGCCGTCTTCTGTCCAGCCGCGAGCTGCCAGAGTAGTTCCCCGGACATCCAGGCCTACAGCTATTTTTCCCCCATACTGGCGAATGACGCGCGAAGTCCAGGAAGGATTTTCCAGGGCAGCTGTACCCAGATTTACTCGAGCAGGATTGAGAGAGAGCGCCCGCTCCAAGGATTCGTCGTCCCGAATACCACCGGACATCTCCACCTTGAGATTAACTTTTCGAGCCACTTCGGTGAGAACCTCGATGTTGTTCCCTCTACCAAAGGCAGCGTCCAAGTCCACCAGATGAAGCCACTCTGCGCCTGCATTCTGCCAAGCTAAAGCTGCTTCCACAGGATCTCCATAACCCGTTTCAGAGCCTGCTTCACCTTGAACAAGCCGCACAGCCTGCCCATCTGCCACATCAACTGCGGGCAGCAATTCAAGCCGTTGGGTACTCATAGTCTTGCTCCCACTTTCATTAGTTATAGGTAAAAAGAATAAATCCACCATAGACTGTCAGCGCGATACCCACAATCGCCATAATGAGTTGCACGATGAGGGGAAGTTTTTGCGAACGGAAAGACCAAGCTCCGCCAATAAAGAATGCACCAAACGCCATGAGCAACAGTCCAGAAAGTGAAGTACTCATGCCTTAGAATCCTCCTGCGATAACCGGCCAGTAACTTTTAAAGTTGAAATCCAGTTTCGCAACAGAGCAATACCAGCTTCTGAAGACTTTTCGGGATGAAATTGAGTGGCGCACAACGGACCGTTTTCTACAGCCGCGATAAATCGCGTACCGTGTTCTGCCCAGGTGACTTGAGGCGGGTTCATGGTCTCAGAATTCTGTTCGAATTCCCAATTCTGCACTCCATAAGAATGCACAAAATAGAAGCGCTCATTTTCGATTCCCTGAAAGAGAGTCGAGCCTTCGGCCGGCTCTACGGTATTCCAGCCCATATGGGGGATTACGTCCGCCTTCAGTTTTTCGACGGTTCCAGGCCATTCCCCCATTCCCGCAGTTTCTATCCCGTGTTCTACCCCTTTATCAAAAAAAATTTGTAGTCCTACACATATACCTAAAACGGGACGACCCCCGGCAATTCTGCGACCAATCATACGAGGCGCCTGCACTTGTTGAAGTGCTTTCATCACAGCGTCAAACGCCCCCACGCCTGGAACTACCAGACCATCTGCTCCGAGCACGTCCGCTTCGTCTTTGGACAGGATGACATAAGCTCCAGCTTCCTCTAGTGCTCGCACTGCAGAATGAACATTCCCTGCGCCATAATCAAGCACAACGACGGTAGGACGATTCAGCGGGGCTTTGGAGATGCTTTCTGTAGCTACCATCTAGAGTGCTCCCTTGGTCGATGGAATATCGTGATGACGCGGATCCGATTCGATCGCTTCGCGCAGAGCACGTGCCAGTGCTTTAAACTCTGCCTCCGCGATGTGGTGCGGATCGCGCCCGCCCAGAACGGTCATGTGCAGGCAAATACCAGCATGGCAAGCGATTGCTTCTAAGCAATGGCGAACCATAGAACCGGTGAAATGCCCGCCAATCAGATGAAACTCAAAGCCTGCAGGTTCACCCTGATGCACCAGATAAGGTCTTCCAGAAATATCGACAACGCACTGAGCAAGAGCTTCATCCAATGGAATAGTAGCCATTCCAAAACGGCGGATGCCGGCTTTATTTCCCAGTGCTTCACGCAGAACTTCTCCGAGCACGATGGCAGTGTCTTCCACCGTATGGTGAACATCGATATGGGTATCACCTGTGCATTTAATGGTCATATCGATGAGCGAGTGCTTGGATAGAGCCGTCAGCATATGGTCGTAAAAAGGCACGCTGGTGTCTATGTCAGCTTTTCCCGTTCCATCAAGATTGATAGAAACAGAGACGGACGATTCACTGGTGTGCCGCTCTTGTGAAGCAATGCGTGGACCCAAGCCGGTCGTTGATTCTGCCATTGTTCTCTTTTTCTGGAGAGTATAGGGATAGGACTAGGTTATCGCACCAGCATCTGAAGTGCTGTTTATCTCTGTACCTAGGAGAGTTCTCCGGTGTTACGAAGGTATGTTTCTAGGCTTTCCAGAAAGGCAGAAGTCTCGGATTCGGTGCCTGCGGTCACCCGTAGATGGTGGGCGATGCCGTTATCGCGAACTAGCACACCGTCTTTGAGCAGATACTGCCAGGCTGCTTTTTCATCTTTGAGTCCGCCAAAAAACACGAAGTTTGAATCGGAATCTGCTGGTTCTAATCCGAACTCCCTGAGTTTACGAACGATTCGATCACGTTGAGAGCGGATATCTTCTACATTTTCTAACAGCTGGGTACGATGGCGCAGTGCCGCGAGTGCAGTTGCTTGAGTAACTGCTGAGAGGTGATATGGAAGTCGAACCAGTCGAACGGCATCGCACATAGCCGAAGATGCTGCGAAGTACCCAATTCTTGCGCCTGCCAGGGCAAAGGCTTTACTCATTGTGCGAGAAACGACGAGAAGAGGTCGGTCTTCCAACAGCGTTAGGGCTGTCTGAGAGGGATCTTGGGCAAATTCGGCGTAGGCTTCGTCCACGATGGTGATACCATCATGCTCGCTCATAGCCTCATATACTGCCTCGATAGTCGACAAGTCTAACCCGGTCCCGGTGGGATTGTTAGGCGAACATAAGACTACGAGGTTGGGCTTATGATGTCGAATCTGCTCTACGGCAGATGCAGCAGTCAAGGTAAAATCATCCGCCCGGGAACCAGCAATAAAAGTGGTATTGGTGCCATCCGCAAGTAGGGGATACATAGAATAGGTGGGAACGAAACTCATGACGCTTCTACCGGGTCCACCAAATACCTGGAAAAGCTGCTGCAGAATTTCGTTGGAACCATTGGCAGCCCACAGCTGATTTTCTGTCAATCCGTGCCCTAGATAGGAAGCCAGCTCCTTCCTCAAGGTTGTGAATTCTCGATTTGGATAACGATTGAGTGTCTTCGCTGTTTCAGCCACTTCTCGAGTAATAGCTTCTACAACCTCAACCGGCATAGGGTGCGTATTCTCGTTGACATTCAGGGTGACCGGCACGTCCAACATAGGAGCACCATAGGGAGAACGCCCTCGCAGGTCTTCTCGGAGAGGTAAATTTTCAAGATTTTCCATAGCTTCAGTCACAGCTAAAGTCTAACGAGCTTGACCCATCGATGCTCTTATTTCTCAGCGTATAGAGGAATTTCTAACCGTTGCCCCGCATCGATAGAACTCCCCTTCAAATCATTAATTTCGATGATCTGTTGTACGACGTCGCGAGTATCAGCAGAAGTTTCAACTTCTAACGCAATATCCCATAGAGTTTGCCCACCCTGGACGGTAATTTCCTGCGTAACCACGCTGGAGGCTCCCTCTTTCCCTGCATGAGCTTCTGAAGGGTTAATAAGTGCGATGGCTCCCAGCACTATAAGCGCAGCTAATGTGATCAACGGCAATCCCCTGAAGAGAAGCTTTCCTCGGCGCGTAAGTTTCCAGCGCGGTGAAGGCTTAGAAGAAACCTTTTGTTGCGGACGAATTGGGGTGGAGCGGCGGGTAGAAGTCAATCGTTTGGGTGCCGCATGAGGCGAAAGCGAATATGCGCTCATGTGAACTCTCCTTTTGAGTGATGTGTGAGGCCCTTCGAACATTTGATTCGAATATCTGTTCGAAGGTCGTATATATGTTCTATCAGATAATTCGAACATAGTCGAGATTTATTAGAACAAATGTTTGGTTTTCGATGGGATTTGCATTAAAGTTGAGGGAAAGCACACCCTCTTTCTCGAACATGCAAGTTCTCTACATATTCTGCTGAGGGGGTCTGACAAGATAAGCATCAAGGAGAAACACTGTGAGCGACATCAAGAACCACGCTGACCCGAGCGCAAGCCCCGCAGCGCGCCGTCCGCTCACTGCGCGTCAACAGAAAATCCTCACGGCTATCTCGGAGGAAATCGAAACGCGCGGATACCCTCCTTCTATGCGAGAAATCGGAGACATCGTCGGGCTGGCTTCGCTGTCCTCGGTGACGCACCAGCTCAACCGTCTGGAAGAGTTGGGGTACATCAGACGTGATCCCAAACGACCTCGCGCTCTTGAAATTCTTAACGAGGAAGCTACCGAAGGAAAAACTGCTCCCACTGAATCGTTCGCTCAGCTCATTCAATTACCTCAGTTTGACCAGTCATCTGCCGAGACAGCGACCGTTCCTTTGGTAGGTCGAATCGCCGCTGGTGGCCCCATCACTGCCGAGCAGTCCATTGAAGATGTCATGACTCTCCCCCGCCAAATTGTAGGTAATGGAGAACTCTTCATGTTGCGCGTCAAGGGAGATTCAATGGTAGATGCCGCGATCTGCGATGGTGACTGGGTAGTAGTCCGCACCCAAAATACCGCCAACAATGGCGACATCGTGGCTGCGCTCTTGGACGATGAGGCAACGGTAAAGACGTTTCGCCAGCGAGATGGGCATACCTGGTTGTTGCCACAGAACACTCAATATGAGCCCATTCTTGGAGATCAAGCAACAATCATGGGCAAGGTAGTTTCGGTTCTCAGAAGCCTCTAATATATTTTTCAACCGCACAATGCGGGGCGCGAATTGAGTATTCGCGCCCCGCTTTGAGGTTAAATCAACGGACTTCCCCGTTCATTCCAGAGACTATTCTTTATTCACCGATGCTGCTAATCGTTCCAAAGCACCGATGACAATTTCAGTACGTTGCGTCGTCCAAAACGGCGGTAGCGCTCGCACAATATACGAACCGTAGCGTTGGGTTGCTATGCGTGAATCCAGAACAGCGACGACGCCGCGGTCCCCCACCGAACGAATCAATCGTCCGGCCCCCTGAGCCATGCGGATAGCCGCATGATAAGCAGAAACAGCCATAAAACCGTTTCCGCCATTCTGTGCAACGGCACGGGTGCGTGCGGCAGACAGCGGATCGTCGGGCCGAGGAAACGGAATGCGATCCATCATCACTAGTCGACACGAATCACCGGGTACATCAACGCCTTGCCAGAGGCTCATGGTGCCAAAGAGACAGGAATTAACATCCTCTGAAAATTCTTTCACCAAAGCGCGCAGAGAGGACTCCCCCTGCACCAAAATATTCAAATCGGTATGTTCGCGCACGTACTCTGCAGCTAATTCGGCTGCTCGTTTGGACGAAAATAAACCGAGCGCGCCGCCGCGGGATGCTTCTACTAACTCCACTACTCGCTGGAGCTGTTCTTCGGAAATACCACGCCCAGGTTTGGGCAAGTCGGAGGCTAGATATAGAACTCCCTGTTTGGGGTAATCAAAGGGAGACCCCACGTCGATACCCTCCCAGCGCGGTGCGCCCTGGCCCTGCAACCCGAGGGCGCCTGCAGCAGCATCGAATGACTCACCTACGGTGAGAGTTGCCGAGGTAAGAACCGCAGTTCTACCGTCAAATAATCCTTCGCGTAAGCGCCCCGCTACTGAAAGCGGTGCTACGTTCAAGGTCGCAGGATCAGAATCATCGGCAGCTATGTATCCCCGTCCTGGTTCCCAGGACCCCTGGCGGGATACCCATACCACCTCGTGTTCATCATTGACACCCAGCATTCGTTCGGCAAGTTCTAGCACCTCAGTGACTTTGGCGCGTGCCATCTGTCTGCCAGCGTCCGTATCTTTAGAATCTGACTTGGTGTCAGAAAGGGCCGCGCGAGCAGAATCTCGTACTGCCTGTAGTGCTGATGCAACTCGCGGCGGTAACCCCTTGGGCAGCAATTCGGCAGGCACACCATCGAGAGCCTGGTCCAATGCCCGTCCGGCTTGTTCAAGAGGTTCATGGCTAGCCTTGGTATGCTTGCGAATAGACCTCGCTGCTGAAGAAATCATCAGTGGAGAGAGTGCACCTGTCACCGCGCCGGTCACCCGATCAGCAAGCTCATGGGCCTCATCAATAATCACGACTTCATGCTCGGGCAAAACGCCGATACCTTCAAAAGCGTTAATGGCTAGTAAGGCATGATTGGTAATCACAATGTCGGATTCAGATGCCCGGGCACGAGCTAACTCGCTAAAGCAAGAATCCACCAAAGGACACCGCTTACCTAAGCATTCTGCAGAAGAGACAGAAACCTGCCGCCACGCGCGATCCGATACACCAGGCATCAACTCATCGCGGTCACCGGTATCTGTAGTGTCCACCCATTTCCGCAAACGTAAAATTTCTTCGCCGAGTTTTCCCGTAGAACCCGTGGAAGTATCCATGTCAAAAAGGGTTTCTCCCTCATCTTCGGGATATCCACCTTCTACCTTGTGCAAGCAGGCATAATTATTACGCCCCTTGAGAATAGCAACTTCTGTTTCGCTTTCCGGTTGCCCCTCCACTGACTCTAAGAGTCGAGGAATATCACGGTTAACAATTTGTGATTGCAGCGCGAGCGTTGCAGTTGCCACGATGATGGGTTTATCGCTCGTTTGCGCATAATGAAGCGCAGGCACCAAATATCCTAAGGATTTACCGGTGCCCGTTCCTGCTTGCACCAGCAAGTGCCGATCCATCTCTAAAGCCTGCGCAACATGGGCTGCCATAGTACGCTGTCCCGGGCGGTTTTGCCCGCCGCTGGATGCCACAGCACTATCCAAGAGTTCGAGCACAGGCTGCGCCCCGGGCAGAGTTTCTGGCTCTAACCCGGTGGGCGCGCGCACGTCGCCTTCTCTCTGGTTTGCCAAGGATTCAGATTCGCTCATGCGCGATGAGTCTCCACCGCTCCAGCCTGCTGTGCTGCTTCAATCTCGGGTTGCAGAACCTCTAGAAGGTCTTCCTCTAGATTGTATTCCTGCAGTTCAGAGGCAACTTCCTCTCGCACGAGAGCACGGACGAACGTACCATCGGAGACGAAAGCAGTCTGAAGAATCTCAGCGTCCCATTCGTGCAAGCGGGAAACAATCTCACCGTGTGCATAGGGAATCAGCATATTGAGTTCGATAGAGGGACGCGGAATAGTATCTGCAATGAGCTGCTTAAGCTCTTCTATGCCCTCGCCAGTACGCGCCGAGACTACAACAGTGTTGGATTCTCGCTGGCGTACTCGTTCAATCACAAATGGATCAGCAGCATCAGCCTTATTGAGCGCGATGATTTCAGGAATATCCTGGGCATCGACCTCTGCCATAACCTCACGAACAGCTTTAATCTGCCCCTCAGGGTCAGGGTGAGATGCATCGACCACGTGAACAATGACGTCTGACTCCGCTACCTCTTCCAGAGTAGAGCGGAAAGCTTCCACCAATTGCGTAGGAAGAGAGCGAACGAAACCCACGGTATCGGAGAGCGTATAGCCCACTCCATCGGGGGTCTCTGCCTTGCGGACAGTGGGATCCAGGGTAGCAAACAAGGCGTTCTCAACCAGTACCCCGGCGTCCGTCAGGCGGTTCAAAAGGGAGGATTTACCGGCGTTGGTGTATCCAGCAATAGCAACTGAGGGCACACGGTTACGGCGCCGGTTAAGACGCTTGGTTTCACGGGCAGGTTCCATCGCGGCAATCTCACGGCGCAATTTTGCCATGCGAGCACGCAGACGACGGCGATCCATTTCAATCTTTGTTTCACCGGGGCCACGGGAGCCGATACCTTCGCCACCTGCTGCACGACCGCCAGCCTGACGGGACAGAGAAGCACCCCAGCCGCGCAAGCGAGGCAGCATGTACTCTAGCTGAGCCAGCTCAACCTGGGCTTTACCTTCACGAGATTTAGCATGCTGAGCAAAAATATCTAAAATCAGCGCGGTACGGTCAATAACTTTGACCTTCACAATATCTTCTAGGGCACGACGCTGAGAGGGGGCAAGTTCTGAGTCAACGATGACCGTGTCAGCACCGGTGCTCTGAACGATATCTCGCAACTCCAGTGCTTTGCCCGAGCCCAGGAATGTGCCCGGATCCGGTTTCATGCGTCGCTGAACGATGCCGTCAAGTACTTCCGAACCGGCAGTTTCAGCGAGTGCGGCAAGCTCACGCAAGGAATTCTCGGCGTCGGTAACGGTACCTTCGGTCCAAAGCCCTGCCAGGACTACGCGTTCCAGGCGAAGCTGGCGGTACTCGACTTCGGTGACGTCTTCGAGTTCAGTAGATAGACCAGCTACTCGGCGAAGAGCCCGACGCTCTTCAAGTTCTTCCTGATCGCCATCGAATGAGGAATGTTCTGGCTGGTTGGAGGATAGTTCGCGTGCGCGTTCATCGAGCACCGAGCTTTCCTGAAAATTTTGTGGTGAGCGACCCAAAACGCGGTCAACGGTTTCACGCAGCAGTTCGTCACTGGGAACGTTGGTGGTTTTGGATAACGAATCGTGGTTGCTCATAGTTCCTTTCGTCAGGTGTTCTTTCCATTTTAGTCTCTAAGCGGTGGTTTTGGGTCGCGTGTTTTCTCACAGCGAGGGGACAAAGTTTCAGATGAGAAGATACTTTCCCGTAAAGTATTTTTTATGTCTGTTGAGCATTATTTTTCTTCTGATCCCCAGGGAGATTTCACGCCAAAACAGGTGAGTGTGGAGCTTGCCGGAGAGCGTGTTTCTGTGGTGACTGCCTCGGGGATTTTTAGCCCTGCGGGCATTGATAAAGGCACCGCCATTTTGTTGGCGGAAGCTCCTGAGCCTTCCGGTTCTACCGTCCTCGATATTGGTACCGGCTGGGGCCCTATTTCACTTACCTTGGCGAAAAAACTTCCTCAGGCGAGAGTCATCGGAGTGGAAGTCAACCAACGATCTGCTGAACTAACGAGAATGAATGCTGAGCGGCTAGGGTTGAGCAATATTGAGGTATTCGCGCCTTCAGACGTGCCTGGAGATCTTCAATTTGACACTATTTGGTCGAACCCGCCCATCCGTGTGGGCAAAGATGTGCTCCACGATATTTTACGGACGTGGCTCCCCCGCCTTGCGCCCCAGGGGTGTGCTTATCTGGTGGTACAGAAGAACTTGGGGGCAGACTCTCTGCAAAAATGGATTGCTAAGGAGCTAGATTCGGTGGACGCAGGCACGTTTAAGGTCTCCCGCTACGCTACTGCCAAAGGATTCCGCATCCTCGAAGTCGTAAGGAGCGCTTAGAGAGGAACAACGGGAAAGAGCTATTTTTTGGTGCTCTTCCCCGCTGAAAATTAGAGTGTTATTTTGCCGGTCATTTCTGCAGGACCAGCTAGCACCACATGCTCAAGTTCATCAGGACCGAGCACAAAAGTAATCGCCAATGTGCCGCCTGGGACATGAACCAACCACTCGTCGGGGGCGTCTTCTCCACCCCAGAACCGAGTCGCTGCAGCAGCAGCACACGCCCCGGTTCCGCAGGAAAGGGTTTCGCCCACTCCACGTTCGTGAACACGCATTCTAATGGCACCAACATTCGCCTGACCGGTTTCCGCTTCGGTGTCCTCAATTTCTTCGGGAACAACAAACTCGACGTTAGTGCCGTTAGGCGGAATCGGAGATACGGTGGGAGCAACATCCAAGCCGAGGCCCTCAAGTTTGCCGTCAGAACCCAGCGCAACAACAGTATGAGGATTACCCATGCTGATGGAAACACCGGGACGGTTGGTTTTCAGTCCGCGCGCGCTCACCATGCAGTCGGCACCAGTATCACGAGCGGCGTCGCCGTCGATAAATCCCCAGGGACCCATGTCGATGGCGTAACCCGAATCAGTTCGACCAACCGACTTGACACCGGCTCGGGTACCAATCTGGATTCGTTCACCGACTTCCAGGGAAATCAGGTTCTCCGTCCGCAGATACTCAACGAATGCTCGTACCCCGTTTCCACACATCTCAGAGATTGAACCATCCGAATTGCGATAGTCCATAAACCACTGCTCAGAAGGTGCATCGGCGTCAAAAGTTGTAGCCATCGTGGCGCGAATCAAACCATCGGCACCGATTCCGAAATGGCGATCGCATACCTGCGCCACCACATCCGCATCTATATTGAGAACGCCCTCAGGATCGGTAACAAAAATAAAATCGTTACCGGTACCGTGCCCCTTCGTCAGAGGTACGCTAGTGAGATCTCCCCACTTTTTCTGGTGTGTTCCCACGGATAGTCCTTTCGATAGCGCTGTCTTTTTTAGTATTCTACGGGGTTTCGTTCTTTCGCGCGTATGTCTGAGAACGGATGATTTCTAAGGCTTTAGACGTCTTTTGGCTGTCATTCCAGTCCAACCAATTCACTCTAGGATCTGCATTGAACCATGTAATTTGACGACGGGCGAACTGACGGGTTGCCACTGCCGTGTCTTCGATGGCGTCTTCCACCGTGTATATATCCTCTTGCGAGCGCTGGCTTTCAAGAACCCGTAAGAATTCGCGATAGCCTATTGCCCTAGAGGCAGTCTTTCCCTCGCGCAGACCCTGGGCTTCTAGCTTTTCGACCTCGTGAAGCAGCCCTTGCTGCGCCATCATCTCCACTCTGCGGTGAATACGCTGATGAAGCTCAGCCCGGTCACCGTTGAGACCGATTTGCACAGCCGGCTGAACGTACTGACGCTGGGGCATAAAGGAAGTGAAAGTCCGACCGGTCACTTCCCACACTTCCAAAGCACGAATGAGGCGGCGATCATCTTTTACCCGCGCCGCTGATTCCGGGTCAATCTCCTGCAGACGATCATGAAGTACACCCCTGCCTTTTTGCTCCAGTTCTTGCTCTAATGCTTTACGGACTGCAGGGTCTGTCTCGGGAAATTCTAAGTGATCCAGCGCAGCCCGCACATAGAGACCAGAGCCACCCACCAAAATCGGTAGCTTTCCCCGACCTTGAATATCTGCCATCAGTTCTCTGCACCGCTGTTGAAAAACCGCGACAGAAGCTTCTTCTCGCACGTCCAAAATATCCAGAAAATGATGGGGCACGCCCTTCATCTCCTCGGCAGATATTTTTGCGGTTCCAATATCCATGCCCCGGTAAAACTGCATGGAATCAGCATTAATACACTCCCCATCCAACTCCCGTGCGATTTCGACCGCCAAATCTGATTTACCGCTGGCCGTTGGGCCCACGATTGACACCACGGGAAATTGACTCGAAGAAAATTCGCTGGACATTATTGGCGGAAGGTGGGGAAGCCCAGGTTGACGGCGCCACCAGAAACCTGGGTGGTTCCGGTTCCACAGGAATCTGCTTGTGAACGATCCCAAGCATCACCAGCACGGGAACGGCGCACCGAATACTGTTCTGCGGTGGGATCAGAAATCAGGTGGAAGGAGCCTGCCTCAGTGACAGGCACGGTCACAAAGTCACCGGGTCGGGGAATCTCGGCGCCTTCAGGAACCGAAAAATGCACCAGACGCATATCTGGGGTGCGGCCTGCCAGACGGTGAGTTTCATCAGCCTTACGCCCCTTCTCGGCTGTAACCATCAGTTCCACCGTCTTACCCAGCTGCTTCTTGTTCTCTTCACCCGCGATGCGATCCTGCAAAGCGGTCAGTCGTTCGTAGCGTTCTTGTACGACGTCCTTGGGAACCTGGTTTTCCATGGTAGCAGCGGGAGTGCCGGGGCGAATCGAATACTGGAAAGTGAACGCGGAAGAGAAACGGGATTCTTCCACCACGCGCATAGTTTCCTGGAAATCTTCTTCGGTTTCACCAGGGAACCCAACGATGATATCCGTGGTGATGGCAGCCTCTGGCATCTTGGCGCGTACTCGTTCCAAAATACCCAGGAACTTCTTGGACCGATAGGAGCGCTTCATATCTTTAAGCACCTTATCTGAGCCAGATTGAAGGGGCATATGAAGCACAGGCATCACGTTAGGAGTTTCTGCCATAGCGTCAATGACGTCATCGGTAAACATCGCCGGGTGGGGGGAGGTAAAACGAACTCGTTCAAGCCCCTCAATATTTCCGCAAGCCCGCAACAACTTAGAGAACGCCTGTCGGTCCCCAAACTCCACACCATAGGAATTCACGTTCTGACCAAGCAGCGTTACTTCCACCGCGCCGTCGTCCACCAAAGCCTGGACTTCAGCCAAAATATCGCCGGGGCGACGGTCTTTTTCTTTGCCTCGCAGCGAAGGAACGATGCAGAAAGTGCAGGTGTTATTGCAACCTACAGAAATGGAAACCCAGCCCGAATAGACGTGATCACGCTTAGTCGGCAAAGTAGAGGGAAAGACTTCCAAAGACTCCAGCAATTCGGCCTGCGCCTCGTGATTATGGCGAGCGCGTTCCAGCAGAGTAGGTAGCGAGCCAATATTGTGGGTGCCAAACACGACGTCGACCCACGGCGCGCGCTTGAGAATAGTGTCCTGGTCTTTCTGCGCTAGACAACCCCCCACGGCAATCTGCATGTCCTCATTTTCACGCTTTGCAGGAGCAAGCATGCCAAGGTTGCCATACAGTTTGTTGTCGGCATTCTCACGCACGGCACAGGTATTGAAAACCACCAGATCGGGAGTTTCCCCCTCTTGCACCGGGACATAGCCGCTGGATTCGAGCAACCCACTCATGCGTTCGGAGTCGTGCACGTTCATCTGACAACCGAAAGTGCGCACCTCATAGGTACGGATTTTTTCGGCGGATTCAGGATTGGTTGATTCAGAAAGATTCAAAGTCACCGTTCAAGGTTACTAGATAGGCGATAATGGCTCTATGGTCCACGAGTCACTCACCGATGGTTTTTCCTCACTTTGCGAGAAATCCTGCGCACTCTATGAGCTTCAACCCGGTGATTCGCCGGTAATGACTCCTAAATTTCGTGCGCTTCTTCAAATGATGGTCACTTTGGGAGCTACGCGCTTGGAGGCAGGTGCATTAGAAAATATGGAGATTCTCTCCGCTGGAATGCGCTCCGTGGTGGTCAGGGGAGATTTCGAGAGGCAGTCTGCGATTCTCAAATATTTTCGGCGAAAAGACTCTGCTGTTAATTCCGGTGGTTTTGGGTATTTACGTGAAAAGCACGGTTTGATATGCCTCAATGACACGGTGCCAGGTTCTTTTTCGCGACTACTTTTTGCCGAGGACTCCCAGCGGGTCTTAGGTATTGAATATGTACCGGGGCGTTCCCTCGCTGACTACTTTCTCGATTCCGCTCAGGCTCAGGCAGCTCTTTCCTCCTGGATTGATTTTTGGACGCCGTTCGCTCAGCAAAATTCCCCGCAAACAAAAGGTGCCATATTTGATTTTGCCCATCGTCTCGCTCAAGCTGATCCGGCGGCGTCGACCCCCGGTATGATTGCATCCCCGCAGATGGCCTTGAAAGGGTTGATTAAGCTCGTCGAGCAGCGGAAAATCCCCGGCAGGGTCGGTGAATCTCTCACACCAATCGAGCTGGATCAGCTGCAACAGCAGTTAAAAAGCATAGTTTTTCCACCTCGTTCTGAGCTTACGATTCTATCGTCGGGAGATTTCTCACCGCATAACATTCTCATCACAGATTTAGAGAACCCCTCCGGCTCCAACATGGGTAGTCGGGGAATCGACGCCGAAGGTTCTGCTATCCACCACCGATATCTACCGCTGGCAGAAATGCTCTTAGGGTTTCCATCTGCCGACGATTCTGGCCGTTACTCGCGTTTTGTGTCGTCCACCTGGTGGCTTGATAGCGCTCGCACGTTGTATGAAAGAGCTTTTGGCTATCCTGGTTCTCAAATGCTCACCGACCCGCTTTTAGGGGCAACCATCCTCACCGTTCAGTGTGTCTTAGCTGAACAGGGGCAAAACATCTCGGTACCGCAAACAGTAACAGCTCTTACTACGCCGTTCGACCTATAACGGTTCCGTTTTTCACCGTAAAGTTCCAACTTATCCCGTTCATGGTGAGAACCTCGTGACGGATTTCAGATGCCATAGTAAAAGATTTGTCGCTATACCCCAGCAAATATTCGTCAAATGCGGGTAAATAAAAAGTTCTTTCTAGCGCCTGCTCTAGTTCTTCTGCAGTAATATTCAGCTGCCAGGAGGGCGCAAAATATTCGACATCCCCTATGACCATAGGGACGCAGTTCTCCGCTGACTTCAGGGCGGTGATGGACTCCCGTTTGGTCAAGCCTGACCACCACGCCAAGTCGCTGACCGTCACGGGGCCGTGTCCATTGACATAACGCGTTCCCAGTTCTGCGAGAGCCTGTCCTGCAGGGAGATGTCGCTGATTAACGCGTAAACGATCGATGTGTTGAAAAGTCTCCCGGTACCCGGCGAGGCTCCCCTGCACCACATCGCCTAGTCCACCGAAGGCTCTAAGAAGATGAGGACCGCGCCCATCAGCGGTACTCACTCCGGCGTCTTCAAAAACTCGATAGGCGTCCCGGCGTTCTAATACTTCACCCGTCTTCAAATTCAGCAGATGCGCATAAAGCGCTTCACGAGCTCGTTCGAAATCTCCTTCAACAAATCCGAGACCATGCCGACGCTTAGCTGCTGCGGCTTCGATGCGCGGGGAACACAGGTGCATTAGCCAGCGAGCATCTTGGGCATCGAGAAAATGTAAAGTACCCCGCATGGGCCAAGCACGCACAATCTCATGATTTGCTACTGCTTCATGTACCAGAGCATCTGTAGCCTCGATATCCTGCCCTGACGCCTCACCGTTTTCAACGCGCAGTGCGATAGCGCGGATACCCGCTTTATATGTTTGCCCCTGAAGAGCCAGCAGGTGGCGAATTACGTACACAGGATTCTTCAACGCAGGTCTTGCATTCGAACCCGCCAGCCCTTGAGCAATCAGACGGCGCGCTTGCAGCTCATGTTCTGGCAAAAGAGTCATTGCAATGGTCCTTAGAAAAAATAATCATCTGTATCAGCTGATTCGATACCATTATCTTCGATGAAGCGGTCAATTTCTTCTTTGACTACGCTAAATGCCATAGAAGAGGGGTATCCCTTACGTGCCAACATGCTGACCAACCGGCGCATAATCTTGTCTTTTTCTTTACGGTCAGAAAAATCCATGGACGGGCGCATTTTCTTACGGACCAGCTCATGAGCGTCGGCTCGCTCGTCTTCCTCGGTTCGTTGTTCCAGAGCGACCTCAGCTAATTCACCGTTAACACCTTTTTCGCGGAGTTCCCGGCGAATTGCCGTCTTAGAAAGTTTCTTGACGTTCGCTCGCGTCCGCACATACATGTGAGCGAATTCTTCATCGTTGATCAGTTTGACAGCTTCAAAACGGTCTAAAACATCTTGAGCGGTGTCCTCGCTGATTTCTTTATCTTTAAGTTTCTTTTCCAGTTGCGCCCGCGATTTTGCTGACGCCGCTAGCTGATTAAGAACGATGTTTTTCGCCTGCGTAAATTCGGATTCGGGTTCTCTGCTGCGCCCCCGTCGTTGCCCCCTGCTGGTGTTTCCTTGAATTAGAGGGGATTCGGTTTCGGCTAGCCGGCTATCTGCACGAAATTGAACGCTTGATGAGGTGCGTTTCTTCTGTGGAATCTTCTCTGGAGGTTCCGCCCCAAATGCCGGAGCAAACGGCGATTTGGGATTAGTCTTCGGTTTCCTAAAACCTTTCTTATGCCCCTCCCTATACCTCTTGCGGGGTCGAGCTCCCGAGAGTTTCTGAGAAGCGGAATAAGCCGTTAGGAGTTTCTTCTGAGAGTTTTCTTTCTCTGAAGGCGCTGCAGATGGGGTTGCTTTCCCCGTATAGGGAGTTCCTACCGAGTCGCTCGGTGCTCCTGAGATATTTCCTCGCCCCGGTAAATCTTCATGTTCGCCGAGGGCGGCAGGGTGCCATGCAGGAAAGTCATTCGTTTCAGCCATACTTTCCTCCCCCACTTTCTTAAAATCCAGCGTATTCAAAACGGTGAGGCAGGGGCGCTCCCCTGCCTCACCGTTGAGAAGCTTTATTCAACTTATTCGGGCAAAACCATACCCTCAAGCGTTACTTTAGAAGTTCTCGCTCACTGCATCCAATGGATCAATATCCTCAGAGAACTCATCCGCGACGTCAGCGCTCTCTTCTTCTTCATCAGACTCAATAATGCCAAGCTTCACCAGAGTTTTGTACTTGATTTCCTCGGCAAGCTCAGGATTATCCTTCAAGAAACGACGGACATTTTCTTTACCTTGACCCAGCTGATCGCCTTCATAGGTAAACCAAGCACCGGACTTCTTGACGATGTTGTTTTCAACGCCCATGTCAATAATGCCGCCCTCAATGGAAATACCTTCGCCATAGAGAATATCGAATTCAGCCTGCTTGAAGGGCGGAGCCATCTTGTTCTTCACAATCTTGGCACGGGTGCGGTTACCGATGGGGTTAGCACCATCTTTCAAAGTTTCGATACGACGGATATCAATACGAACCGACGCGTAGAACTTCAAGGCTTTACCACCAGTAGTGGTTTCGGGAGAACCGAAGAAAACACCAATTTTTTCACGCAACTGGTTAATGAAGATGGCGGTGGTACCGGTCTGCGCCAAACGGCCGGTGATCTTACGCAAAGCCTGCGACATCAATCGTGCCTGGAGGCCCACGTGGGAATCGCCCATTTCGCCTTCAATTTCTGCGCGAGGAACCAAAGCTGCAACTGAGTCAACCACGATGATGTCAACAGAGCCTGAACCCACCAACATGTCCATGATTTCCAAAGCTTGCTCACCGGTATCAGGCTGAGACACCAACAATGCGTCTGTATCAACGCCCAACTTAGCAGCGTAAATAGGATCGAGCGCGTGCTCGGCGTCGATAAAGGCAGCAATACCGCCTTCTTTCTGAACGCTAGCAACGGCGTGCAAAGCTACAGTGGTCTTACCTGAAGATTCAGGACCATAAATTTCTACGACGCGACCACGAGGCAACCCCCCAATTCCCAATGCGGCATCCAGAGACAGTGCGCCAGTGGAGATAGTTTCAACTTTCACGGCTTCTTTATCGCCCAGACGCATGACTGCGCCCTTGCCATAATTCTTATCGATTTGAGCCATGACGGCTTCAAGAGCTTTTTCACGCCCCTCTTCTGAAACTCGGCTGACCTGCTGGGTTGTGCGGGATTTAGCTGCCATTATGTATAACCTCACTTGGTTTCTGTGATGGAAGTTTTGCTTCTGACACCACAGTAAGCGCAACGACTGACAATTTAAGGCCTTTTTCGAAATCTGTGGATAAATCCGACCTAAAAATTGAATTTTTTCTATCTGTGGAAAACTTTACCGGTTTTCGAACATATTTTCTAGTATTCGAACTTAATTAGAACAAAATAACCAATCTAAGGCTTGGGGGGAATATCTGGACCCCACCTACGCTCCGGTGGTATCTCCTGCATGGTGCATACAGCAAGCCATACCGCCCGCACGTCTTCTCCGCGGTTAAGCGCTTCTTGAACAGTAACGTTATTGAATTCGGGAAGCACGAGGTCTCGTGCCAGTACTCT
The DNA here is from genome assembly GCF_042677725.1 of Rothia amarae. NCBI lineage: Bacteria > Bacillati > Actinomycetota > Actinomycetes > Micrococcales > Micrococcaceae > Rothia > Rothia amarae. The sequence goes on along the minus strand of NZ_JBHUCN010000014.1, from coordinate 100,670 downwards.
CGAATATGAGGGTGTAAATTCATAATCCATCAGAGACCAAAATTCACTGAGTTTCACAGCACCCCTTCCCTTTTAGGTACTTCTCAACCATGCTTTGTCATAAAAACTGCACGCCCATGATTCATGAACGTGCAGTCTAGAAGATTGAGGCGGCGAGAACCACCTTCAAGCATCCCCACAATTATCGAGTGGGGCTCAAAGTAGGCTCGCCTGAAGGAATATCCTTGGAAGAAGTAGCGGAAACACCGTATTCACGCTTGAACTGTTCAGAGAACTCAGCGGGAACCGTATCGGGAACATTGAAGCCTTCTTCAACAGCCATACGCTCTGAAACCTCTGCAAGCATCTGAGAGAGAGGAATCTCCAGTGCCTGACAGATAGAAGCGAGCAGTTCAGAAGAGGCTTCTTTCTGACCGCGTTCCACTTCACTGAGATAGCCCAATGAAACTCGAGCCGAATGAGAGACTTCGCGCAACGTACGATTCTGGCGCTGACGAACATCACGAAGCACTTCACCAATAGCGTGACGCAACAGGATTACCTTGGGCTCGCGCGAGGTGGGTGCAGTATTTGCGGACTGACCCACATCCTTCCAACGGACGACACCGTTTACGGATACGGGTTGCTTAGTCATTTTTATACCTAACTCCTGGTATTCATGCTCAGATGTCTGAGCGCTTCTAATAGCCTAACTGATTTCAGATAATAAGCAAGATTATTTTATTCTTCAGAAATCTTTTCCATTCACTGAAGCCTTGCATTTAATACAACAGCACGTACCTGTGTTTTCATTCCCCTAAATTCAAAAAATTCTCTGGGTATTTCCTGAGAGAAGGCCTTATGGGGACGCTGGGCTGGAAGATATCAGTGCGCCCAGTAGTAGATGAAGAGCATCTCCTGCAGCTTGAAGTCGAATCTCTCGGCGATTACCCGAATATTGTTGCTCCACGCTTCGGGAACCTTCGGGAGTAAGAATACCTAAATAGACCCTGCCCACGGGTTTACCGTCATGCGGTGCTGGCCCAGCCACGCCCGTCGTCGAAATAGCAAATTCTGCACCGCATACTCTAGCGGCGCCCTGCGCCATCTGCTCCGCTACCAGAGGGTCCACCGAACCTTGTTCTGCAAGCAACTCTTCTTCAACACCAAGCACCGTTTGCTTGACCTCATTGGCATAAGAAATGACGCCGCCGTAATAAGTAGCGGAGGCACCAGGTACTGTACAGAGAAAATTACCCAGCATGCCCCCGGTCAAAGATTCAGCAGTGGCAAGGTGAACCCCTCTCGCAGTTGCAGCTTCAATAACCTCTCGAGCAAGCTCTTCCAATTCGGCCATCATATTAGGAGGGGTTCTTTGCTAGATAGTCACGGCGGAGTTCGATTGCTTTCTTCACGTAGTCGAGACCCGTCACCACGGTAATAACAACCACAACCGCCATCACGATATAACCGGGAATGAGAGCCCAGGTACCCAGCTGCCCCAAAGGAGCAACTAAGAGTACCAGCGCAACGGTCTGCAAAACGGTCTTAAGCTTGCCACCTTTGCCTGCAGCCATCACGCCATAGCGAATCACGAAGAAACGCATGATGGTAATCCCCCACTCGCGCACCAAAATCACGATGGTGACCCACCACCACAGCTCGCCAAGAATGGAAAGCATGACAAATGCTGCACCGGTAAGCAACTTATCGGCAATAGGGTCTGCGATTTTGCCAAAGCTGGTAATCAAGTTGCGCGAACGAGCGATGGAGCCATCCAGCCAGTCAGTAATCATCGCCAGAATAAACACCGCCAGTGCCCACCAGCGTGCGCTCAGCGAATCCTCCCCAAAGGTGCCGCCCCCCGCCATGAGCCACACAAACAGCGGAACCATAATGATGCGCAAAGTAGTTAGTACATTGGGCAGGTTCCAGTTGGAAGCCTGTTGGGTTTCGCTCATGACGATCTCTCTTTCTGGATTATCTGCCGGTGAGATTCCAGGCGTCTTCGTCGCCTGGTTCATCAGCTGAGTCAAAATAGTCTGGGGCTGGTTCGCCGAGGGAACTAGCCACGGCATCGGTTCCATAGTGCTCGCCTAAACCGCTCTCAGCGGGAACTGTAGCCGGTTCGGGCTCGGGTGGATCTTCGCCCCGTAGTTTCGCCAAAACTACCGGAAGATCATCGGGAGCTACCAGCACATCGCGTGCTTTCGACCCTTCTGACGGTCCAACGATTTCGCGTGATTCCAGCAAATCCATCAGACGGCCTGCTTTAGCGAAACCGACGCGTAGCTTGCGCTGCAACATGGAAGTTGAGCCAAATTGGGTAGTCACTACGAGTTCAGCTGCCTGCAAGAGAACATCGAGGTCATCTCCAATATCATCATCAATCTGCTTCTTCGGAGCTGCCTGGATGACATCGTCACGATAGCGTACCGGCATCTGGGTTTTGACGTGCTCCACGATGTCATGAATCTCAGATTCACCGACCCACGCACCCTGCACTCGAATAGGCTTAGATGCACCCATCGGCAAGAAGAGCGCGTCACCCTGTCCGATGAGCTTTTCTGCACCGGGTTGGTCGAGAACCACACGGGAATCGGTAACCGATGAAGTCGCAAAAGCCAGACGCGAAGGTACGTTCGCCTTAATCAAACCGGTGACGACGTCGACCGACGGGCGCTGGGTAGCCAACACCAGGTGGATACCCGCAGCACGAGCCAGCTGGGTGATACGCACGATGGACTCTTCGACGTCGCGTGGGGCAACCAACATGAGGTCGGCAAGCTCGTCCACAATCACCAAAAGGTAGGGATATTCCTTGATGGTCCGCTGAGAGCCCGGCTCGGGTTGAATCTTGCCCGCCTTGACCGCTTTATTGAAATCATCAATGTGCTTATATCCGTAATGAGCCAGGTCGTCGTAGCGGGCATCCATTTCTCGTACTACCCATTGCAAAGCTTCAGCAGCCTTTTTCGGGCTGGTGATAATGGGAGTAATAAGGTGAGGGATACCTTCGTAAGCGGTCAGTTCCACGCGCTTCGGATCAACCATCACTAGGCGAACCTGATCGGGAGTAGAGCGCATCAGAATAGAGGTAATCATCGAGTTCACGAACGACGATTTACCTGCACCCGTTGCACCGGCAACCAGCATATGGGGCATCTTTGCCAAGTTGGCGAGAACAAATCCACCTTCGACATCTTTGCCCACGCCCATAATCATGGGATGGTGCACCTGATGAGCTTGTGGAGAGCGCAGGACGTCGCCCAACGCTACGGTCTCGCGGTCGGTATTTGGAATCTCAATACCAATAGCGGATTTACCGGGAATAGGCGAAAGGATGCGCACGTCAGCAGATGCCACAGCATATGCAATATTTTTAGAAAGCGCAGTAACTCGCTCAACTTTCGTGCCGGCACCCAACTCAATTTCGTAGCGGGTGACGGTGGGGCCACGGGAGAATCCGGTAACCTCGGCGTCCACGTTGAACTGCTGGAGCACGTTAGTTAATGACTCAACGACTTGCTCATTGACCTCGGACGACTCTTTGGCAGGTGGGCCTGCAATCAGCAAGGATTCCTCGGGAAGTTCATAGTTACCCGAAGAGGATTCAACTACCTGTGCCGGCCGTGGTGACTCCACCGGCGCTGAGATCGTGTTGTTCTGTACCGATCGGCTAGCCGAAACAGGGGCAGCCTGTGGCGTATTTGAGGGCGCCGGGGCTGGACTCGAAGCTGCCGGTCGCTGGGGAGCCATTGCACGGGACGTTGTTGCCTGAGACTGACCTGCTGCTACCGACGCTGAGGCGTTAGCTGAGCCAGAAGGCTCTTGATCTCGATTCGATTCTGTTTCTCGGGGACGAGAATCTTCTGGTTCGACCCGTCCGTGATTTACCGCTGCCTGCTGTGCCTGGGCAAGGCGCTGAGCTGGAGCATCTGAATCGGCATACTGGCTAACATCAAAAAGCTCGCTTTGTGCCTTAGCAGAAACAGGTTCTTCTTCCTGTGCCATGACATCAAACGCCTTCGTCTGGCGTTTCTGGGCACGCTTTGAAGAAACTGTCTTCTTCTGGGGCTGGGTGGGTGGATCAACATATTCGTAATCGTCAGAAAGCAGGGCGGTATCAAACGCTTCATCACCGTCATAGCGATCCAGACGCCGATCATTTTCATGCCCACTTCCAAAGCCCAGCCATGCCAAGAGCCCCTTCCGAGGAGGGCTAGCAGGAGTGGGTTCGTCCTCGTAGAGATAGCTGCGGTCATGCTCTTTGGCGTCTAATTGGGTAGTAGCTGGTTCAGGACGCGCGGGCGCCTCCCCCAACATGACCCCCATCAAATGAACGATTTTGGGAACAACTTGGCGAAGAGGAGTTTTGGTAGCAATGAGCAGACCGATCAAGAAAACAAGCCCGATGAGAAGCCACTCAAAGAAACTAATACCGCCCACTAAACGCATGGCAGGGGCTGAGAGAATTAGTCCAATAATTCCGCCACCAGACCACACGCCTTCAAATCCTTGAGCGAGGGTGGGATAACCTGCCAGCTTGGCACCGAGCATGGAGGTGGCTATTACCATGAGCAACATGCCCAGGGCTATGCGGTTGTTAGCGTGAACCTCCACAGGATGGCGGAAGATTCTCCAGGCGAACACCATGCAGAAAATTGGAATGAGCAGAGTTCCAAAGCCAAAGAGACCGCCCACCATCACATGCCAAGCGTGAAGGGGCCATTCAATCCAAGAGTACGTATCGATGGTGCGCCATGCCCACCATTCCACTCCGGCAGTTACCAACCCGATGGTGAGAATCAGTAATGCTCCCCCATCGCGCCGCTCGTCAGGGTGCATATCAGTGCGCAGAGTTCCCATACGACGGACGGCGGCGCCGACCGTGTGTGCCAGGGAAGTCCACACTGCCAAGATGCTCCGTAGCAACCAGTTAGGTGACTCAGATGCAGACTGAGCACCAGAGCGAGCGCGGTTTGAGCCGCCCTTTGCTCGGGTGCTAGAGGAACGTGTCTTTTTCTTTCCAGCCTGGGAAGACCGACCAGATGAGGTTCTCGGTGCCATACGTCCTAAACATTAGTTAGCGAGAGCGGAAAGCCTTCAAGTTAACCTTGAAAGCTTTCCGCTTCAATCTTTAGAAAATAAGTTTCAACTTTACGTTTAACTTACAGGATTAATCCCGGTTTTTGGTAGGGGTATCAATCACTACCGGGATAATCATAGGCTTGCGGCGCAGTCGGCGTGCAACCCATGAACCAATCGTACGGCGAACAATTTGCTGTAGTTGATGATTGGTATGGGTCTTAGAGGGACCTTGATGCAGTGCATCCTCCAGCGCGGTCACAATCTTGGGAGCGATATCTTCGAAGACCGAGTCGTTTTCAGCAACGCCGCGGGCGTGAATATCGGGACCGGAGACAACGCGCTTCGTCTGACGATCCACTACAGTCACCACGGAGATGAAGCCTTCTTCGCTCAGAACCAGGCGGTCTTTCAAGTCGTCTTCAGAAACTTGGCCTACTGAGCGTCCGTCCACGTAAACGTAATCGCAACGTACCTGACCTACGATTTCTGCTTTGCTCTCGTACAGGTCAACGACCGTGCCACCGGTTCCCAAGATAATATTCTCTTCAGGAATGCCTGTTTCTTGAGCGAGCTCACCGTTGGCAATGAGGTGACGAACTTCGCCGTGCACGGGCATCACGTTCTTGGGCTTGAGGATGTTATAGCAGTACAGCAACTCGCCTGCAGCAGCGTGGCCGGAAACGTGCACCTTAGCGTTACCCTTGTGGATTACCTCTGCGCCCAAAGCAAGTAGACCGTTGATGACACGGAACACTGAGGTTTCGTTACCGGGAATCAGAGATGATGCCAGAACGATGGTATCGCCGGGTTCTACCTGCACCTTGTGGTCGCCATTAGCCATACGAGAAAGGGCGGCCATCGGCTCGCCCTGCGAACCGGTGCACATCAGAACCAGCTCTTCGGGGCGATAGTTGTCAATCTTTTTCAAATCAACCAGGGTGTTATCGGGGACGTTGAGGTAACCCAATTTTTCAGCGATGGTCATGTTTCGAACCATCGAACGACCGACGAGAACTACCTTGCGCCCGCGCTCGTGAGCGGCGTCCAATACCTGCTGCACACGGTGGACGTGCGAGGAGAACGACGCCACGATGATGCGCTGGTTTGCATCGCGGAAGACATTAGAAAGCACTTTGCCGATGTTCTTTTCGGTGGGTGTAAATCCGGGAACTTCAGCGTTGGTGGAGTCAGGCAGGAAGAGGTCTACGCCTTCTTCGCCTAGGCGTGCAAAGTGACGCAGGTCGGTGATACGACCGTCCAGGGGTAGCTGATCCATCTTGAAGTCACCGGTATGCAGTACGTTGCCTGCAGTGGTGCGGATAAATACAGCTAAGGCATCGGGAATCGAGTGGTTTACCGCTACAAATTCACATTCGAAGGGACCGAAGGACTCAACCATGCCCTCTTTCACGGTCAAGGTGAAAGGCTTAATCCGGTGCTCAGCAAGTTTTGCTTCAACCAAAGCCAAGGTGAGCTGGGAGCCTACCAAAGGGATATCGGGGCGGCGTTTGAGCAGATAGGGAACCGCACCAATGTGGTCTTCGTGTCCGTGGGTCAGAACAACTGCCACGATGTCTTGCAGGCGGTTCTCAATGTAGTGCAAATCGGGCAGAATCAAGTCCACACCGGGCTGGGATTCTTCGGGGAAGAGCACGCCGCAGTCAACCACCAGCAATTTGCCGTTGATTTCGTAAACGGTCATGTTGCGGCCCACTTCGCCCAAGCCGCCCAAGGGAACGACGCGCAGGGTACCGTTTTTCAGCTTCTTAGGCTGGCGTAATTCTGTATTAATAAATGGCAATATATATCCTTACTGTTTACGGTGAAAAACGAGCTCACGAACTTGAACGTCAAGTTCGTGAGCCCGCTTCACCATCGGTTAGTTCTCTAGCGAATAAGCGTGGAAGCTACCGACGATTTCTCTAAATCTGCTCGCATGAGCGCGATTTCTTCATCAGTGGGATCCACATGAGGCAGGCGCACGGTGGCTGAATCCAGCTTGCCCTGCCAGGAAAGAATCTGTTTGGCTGCTACGCAACCGGGAACGCGAGTCATCGTTGCCGAAACGATGGGTGCGATCTCAAGGTGAAGTTTCTGTGCGGTGGAAAGGTCTTGTGCCACTACCGCATCAATCAGTTGACGGAAGAGCGCCGGTGCAATGTGGGTGGTCACGCCCACTAGCCCAACTGCTCCCATCGCCATCCAGGGGAGGGTTAAACCATCGTCTCCAGAATAGTACTGAAGATCAGTTGCTGCCATGACCTCGGTCGCAGCAGCAAAGTCAGCTTTGGCATCTTTAACTGCAACAATATTCTCATGTGTTGCTAGCTTTTCAAAAGTAGCCGGAAGAATTGGGATACCTGCACGCCCGGGGATGTCGTAGAGCATCACAGGCGTTTTTACTGCATTTGCCACGGTGGTGAAGTGAGCCGCTACGCCTGCCTGAGTAGGTTTGTTGTAGTAGGGGGTGACAACCAAAAGACCATCTACCCCAATGCCTTCAGCCAACGATGCTAGGTGCAGAGTATGCGCTGTATCGTTTGAGCCTACGCCTGCAACAACCTTGCACTGCTCACCCACCGCTTCTTTGACGATGCGGAAAACTTTTTCATTTTCCTCATCGGTCATGGTGGAGTACTCACCAGTGGTGCCACATACAACCAAACCATCGTGACCGTCGTCCACCAGCGATTGAGCTAGTTCGGCGGTGCGAGATTCATCAACTGATCCGTCCTCCTTGAACGGAGTAACCATAGCGGTCAGCAACCGCCCAAAAATTGGCTCAGCGAATGTTCCTTGGGGTGGGGTTGTAGTCTCAGGCATAGTGCTAGATTACCTTCTTTTCGCGGTGTTTGGGATGTTTTGGCTCTTCAAGCGCGGTTCACTCAGCATTTCCTCAGGTTGAAGACCGAAAGAATGAGGCTGATCAGCGCCTAGATGGATAGATTAACCGATGTTTTGCCCGATTTGAGTGCGATGGCGGTGCGCATTGCTTGACGGGCTCGCTTCCGGTCCCCTGCGGCTCCGTAGAGAGTCGATAGGTTAAACCAGTGTTTCCAGTTCATGGGGTCCTGCTCTACCGTCTGACTAAATTTTGCGAATTCTTGATCCGCTGCAGCTCGGTCAATTTTTCCTGAAGCAGTGCGGGGTAGCCGGTCTTCGGGCAGTTCCCCGTTCGCCATGAGTTCATCGGCCATGCGTTGGATGCGCGTTCCGAAGATGATTTCCCGAACCATTGCCCAGGCACCTATCAGAGGAAGGACCAGGAGCCCTATCCCCAACAACGTTGCCAAGAGGCTGCCCTCTTGAAGCAGAAGCACACCTCGTTGAAAGGTTACGAAGAGATAGAGAACCAACGCCGCTATGGTGATAGCAGCAAAAGTCTTACCTTTACCCGTCGAATCAACGAACACGAAAACCGCTGAAAATGCCAGTGCCACCAAGACAAACATTTTGCTGGCGGTGGGCAGAGGCAATATCAGAACGGTCAATAAACCGACCAGAACGGCGCAGGCAACAAATATTTTCAAAGACTTCATCAAAAGAGAGATCTAACGAAGATTGAGGTAGCCGTCGAGACCGTGAGTGAGCCCGGGGTGCGCCGCTACTTCTCGCACTCCCAGCAGAACGCCGGGCATGAAAGATTTGCGGTCAAAGGAATCGTGGCGGATGACAAGTTGCTGACCTTCATCTCCCAGTAAGATTTCCTGGCTGGCGGTCAGCCCACGCAAGCGAACCGCATGTACTTTGACGCCGTCGATGTCGGCACCGCGCGAGCCACCCTCGTCTGTTTCAGTGGCATCCGGTGAAGGAGCTACCCCGGCAGCAGCGCGGGCATCGGCAATTTTCTGTGCCGTGTGTGCTGCGGTTCCTGAAGGCGCATCCACTTTCTGCGGATGATGCATTTCGATGACTTCTACGGATTCGAAGTACTGGGCTGCTTTTGCCGCAAATTCGGTGGCTAGAATCGCACCGATAGCGAAGTTGGGGGCAATAAGAACTCCAACCTCTGGATGCTGAGTGAGCAGGGTTCGCAGGTTGTGAAGCTTATGTTCGTCCCAACCTGTTGTACCCACTACCGCATGGATACCATTTTCTACGGCAAAGCGGACATTCTGTTCGGTCGCAGCTGGAACCGTCAAATCGATGAGCACTTCTACGCCAGTTTCCACCAGTTTCTTCAGTTCCGCTGCGCTAGAGATAGTCGCTACCAGCTCCATATCTGTTGCGTTTTCAACCGCTTTCACGGCTTCTGATCCCATGCGTCCATTAGATCCGGCAACTGCAACTTTCCACATTTTAGTCATCTGCGCCTCCCACTTTTATCAGGTATCGAGTGAATCGTTACCGTGTACATTTTATATCTGCTCCACTCTATCGTCTCCAGGGATACGCCGTCGGATAAACCGTCTTCACTCGTCATAATGTGATTCCCTTGCACAGCGCGAATATCTTGCAGTCAAATGCGTACTAAACTTAAACAGTTGCCATATCCCCCAGGCAACATTCCTTTTTGAAATTGTTGACGAGGTATCTGTGAACAAAATAGCCGGGACCAAAAACGCTGCGCTCGAAGATCACGTGTTCTATTCCAATGTTGATCCGGCAGAAGCCCAGCGTTCTTTTCGACTACGCGGTTTAGATGGACTACGTGCTATCGCCGTGTGCTCGGTGTTGGTTTACCATTTGTGGCCGACGGTGCTACCCGGCGGCATGATGGGCGTAGATATTTTCTTCGTTATTTCTGGGTATCTCATTACTGCGCTGCTGCTCAAAGAAGGTGCTTTAACCGGCAAGATGAATATCGTCCAGTTTTGGGTACGCCGTTTGCGTCGCCTCATTCCTGCGATTATCGTGCTGGTTGCGGTGGTAGGTGGATTAGTTTTCATCATCGGTGGGGACATACAGGTTGGCTTGGGCAGACAGGTTCTAGGAGCTTTTACCTTTTCGTCCAACTGGCTGTACATCGCCTCGGACAATGATTATTTTGCTCAGACTTCCCCCGAACTGCTCACCAACTTTTGGTCTTTAGCGGTAGAGGAACAGTTCTATATTTTCTGGCCCATAGCCCTGGTCTTTATTTTTATGTGGGTAGCTAGTTGGAGAAAGCGCCTTGCCATTCCGCTAGTTCTCGCACTACTTTCCGTGGTATTGAGTGCGGTGCTCACCGCTGTTGGAGCATCTGCATCCCGCATTTACTACGGAACTGATACCCATCTCTTTGGAATCATGCTCGGGGTCAGCCTGGCACTGCTCATTCCCTGGAGCATGTACCCGCCAGCCGATAGCCGCCTCTACCCTGTGGTGGGTTATGGGGAAGGCATCTGGGGCATTTTGCGGGGTCTTGTGGGATGGGTTTGCCTGATTGCTATTTTTCCGCTGGCGCGCAGGTGGGGTGATCACGACGCATTTTTTATGCCGTGGGATCTTCTTCTTGCTTCTGTCCTTGCCGTTGGAGTTATCCAGGCTCTGCTGGCAGATTCTCGCGCACCGGTGGCATCTCTCTTGCGAAATGTACTTTCGCTACCGCCTCTGGTTTGGATTGGCCAACGCTCCTACGGGATCTATCTCTGGCATTGGCCTTTGGCGGTTATCGCCCACTACGTTTTTGGTCCGGAGAATAGGTTTTGGACGTCGTGGGTCGTCCTCTTCGCCTCATTTATTGTGGCGGGACTTTCCTATATGTTCGTCGAAGACCCTATTCGTCGCCTTGGCTTTGGAGGGGCGTTCCGCGCCTTCGGTCGCGCACTGGTCGGACCGGCTAAAGCTTTGCCCATCGTCTCCCTGGCCCTATTTCTCTTGGGTGCAGTGGGTACCGGATTTGCGATAGTGAATGCCCCCGCCATGACCGAGGCGGAAGCGGTGGTGGCATCTGGTGAAGATCACGCCCAAACCCCCGTGGCTCCCCAGCCCCAGCCTTCGGCGAGCGCTTCAGCGAAGGACGGCGTGGTGGCCGGTTCTGTCAGAATTATCGGCGACTCAGTTACCGTTGCCTCAGCAGATGCCCTCCAATCAAAACTTCCTCAGGCGAGCATCGACGGCGAAGTCAGCCGCACTTTAGTCGCAGTTCTTCCTCAGATTAAAGAAGACGCTGCCAACCATCAGCTAGGACAGGTAGTGGTTGTTTCGCTCGCCACCAATTCAACGTTGGCACAGTCCCAGATTGATGAGCTGGTGCAGGCTCTGGCACCGCACCAAGAACGCAAGATTGTTTTGGTCACCGGTGCGGCGCCGTCCAATCTCACCTGGGTAGCCGGCTCTAATGATTTGATGCACCAGGCAGCACAGAAATACCCGGATACGGTACTGGTAGCCGACTGGGCACAAGCTGCTGCCGGACACAGCGATTATCTAGTCTCTGACGGTGTCCACCCGCAGGGGCAAGGTCAGCAGGTGTACGCGCAAACTATTGCCGACGCCGTGGCAAAAGCCCAAAAACAGCTCAAGGACGAGGGAAAGCTCAGCGAAGAAGACCTCAAACAGGCGTCTGAGTCTCCATCGGCAGATCCTACCCCCGCCCCCTCGGCTGCCACAGCCAAGGCATGGTAGAAGACAACGACCGTCTAGCGCACGATGGTCGTGACCATCTGCTGCCTCGATAGCCAGGCGGCAAGCTCACGTACTTCATCGAGCGTTACCGCACGAATGCGCTCAAGTAGCTCGTCCAAGCTGGTGTATTTACCAGAATCAAGCTCCGCTCTACCCAGGCGGCTCATACGCGAACCTGAATCTTCAGAACCCATAATGGTAGCGCCACCCAGCTGACCTACTACCTTAGTCAGTTCTTCCTCGGTCAGCCCTTCCGAAGCTACCTTGGCAAACTCCTCGGTCAACAGCTCTTGAACCTGCTCCACCTTTGCGGGCAGGCAACCGGCATACATACCAAAGTAACCGGCATCAGAATATGAGCCCGAGAACGAGAATGTTGAATAGGCAAGTCCGCGCTTCTCACGAATTTCCTGGAACAAACGTGAAGACATGCCTCCGCCCAAAGCAGAGTTCAATACGGACATGGCGAATCTACGTTCGTCCCCGGCAATGATAGAGGGGCAACCCATCACTATGTTCGTCTGCTCAAATCCTTTATTGACCTCTCGTTCGAGAGCTCCCGGAGTAATATCCACACGCTGACGTACACGACGCTGCGAAGGAGCAACCCCTTCCGGTAAAGACCAGCCATGCTTGGTCAGCGAGTCCAAGACCAGGCGAACAATCTCTGCATGTTCTAGCCCGCCTGCCGCGGAAATAACTAAGCGATCAGGAGTATAGAACTTTCGGTAATGCTCCCACACCGAGGTACGAGGTACCGAACGAATCTCCTCAGGAGTACCGCCGATAGGGCGCCCCAGGGGATTCTCCCCCATCAGCTGCTCCACAAAATTCTCAAAAGCAACATCGGTGGGATCATCTTGATCCATCGCCAGCTCTTCGAGAATCACTCCGCGTTCCTGCTCCAGCAGTTCGGCATCCAGGACGGCGTCAGAGACCATATCCGCAAGAACATCTACAGCCATCGCCACGTCTTCACCCAACACCCTTGCGTAGTAGCAGGTATGTTCTTTAGCGGTCAGAGCATTGGATTCTCCACCTACCTCGTCAAAGGCCTGAGCAATATCTAACGCTGAGCGGGTGTGAGTACCTTTGAATAACAGGTGTTCTAAAAAGTGAGTTGAGCCGAGCATACCCGGTTGCTCATCCCGAGAACCCACCCCTACCCAGAAGCCTATAGACACACTTCGTAGAGACGGCATCTTCTCCGTAATCACGCGGATACCGCCGGGCAAAATAGAACGACGAACCTCGTTTCCGCCTTCGCCCTGTTCGATAACACGGCCCACTTCATAGTTAAGTTCTTCGGTAATGCTCGCGCGATCAGTGGGCAAAATAATAGGCATAAACTTCCTTGTACATTCCAGATATCAGTGAATTTTTCTCTCAATTCTACCGGTTAAAACACAGCGGCTCCCCCACACCTCAGGTGTGAAAGAGCCGCCGGTTACTCAACTAGAAGCGATTACGCTTCCGAGTCTTCTTCTGATTCTTCAGATTCAGCTACAACAGGTGATAGCGAGAGCTTGCCACGATCATCAATCTTGGTGATCTCAACCTGAACCTTCTGACCGATCGAAACGACGTCGTCGACGTCGTTGACTCGCTTGCCGTCATTGAGCTTACGCAACTCGATGACGTGAAGTAGCCCGTCCTTGCCAGGAGTCAAGGAAACGAATGCGCCGAAGGTTGTGGTCTTGACGACGGTACCCAGGTAACGCTCGCCGACCTCAGGAACCTGAGGGTTAGCAATAGCGTTGATTGCTGCACGTGCTGCATCAGCGGAGGGACCGTCGACCGCGCCGATGTAAACGGTGCCGTCATCTTCGATGGAGATATCGGTTCCAGTGTCTTCCTGAATCTGGTTAATCATCTTGCCCTTAGGACCAATGACCTCACCAATCTTGGAAACAGGAACGTTCACTGAAATCACGCGAGGAGCAAAGTTGCTCATCTCATCGGGAGCGTCAATTGCTGCGTTAAGAACCTCAAGAATGTGAAGGCGAGCTTCACGTGCCTGAGTCAGTGCAGCTGCCAGAACAGATGCGGGGATGCCGTCGAGCTTAGTATCAAGCTGGATTGCGGTAACGAACTCAGAGGTACCTGCGACCTTGAAATCCATATCTCCCAAAGCATCTTCTGCACCGAGAATATCGGTAAGAGCTGCGTAACGGGTTTCGCCGTCAACTTCATCAGAGACCAGCCCCATAGCGATACCTGCAACGGGTGCACGCAAAGGAACACCGGCATTGAGCATAGAAAGAGTCGACGCGCATACCGAGCCCATGGAGGTTGAGCCGTTAGAGCCCAGTGCCTCAGATACCTGACGGATGGCGTAGGGGAATTCTTCGCGTGAAGGAAGAACGGGAACCAACGCACGCTCAGCTAGTGCACCGTGACCGATTTCGCGGCGCTTAGGTGAACCAACACGACCGGGCTCGCCTACTGAGTAGGGAGGGAAGTTGTAGTGGTGGATGTAGCGCTTGGACTTGACGGGGTACAGCGAATCCAACTGCTGTTCCAGCTTGAGCATGTTCAAGGTGGTAACACCCATAATTTGGGTTTCACCGCGCTCGAAGATAGCCGAACCGTGAACGCGGGGCAGAACCTCAACTTCAGCGGTGAGCTGCCGGATGTCGGTCAGACCGCGACCGTCAATACGAACCTGCTCGGTGAGGATACGCTGGCGAACGGTGTGCTTGGTTAGAGCGTTGAAAGCTGCGTTGATTTCATCTTCGCGACCTTCAAATTCTTTTCCTTCGCTACCAAGAGCTGCAAGAACTTCCTGCTGAAGCATCCCCGATGCTTCTTCACGTTCCTGCTTACCCGCGATGGAGTAAACATCTGCAATCTTTTCGCTGGCAAATTCGCGCACTGCGGCGTCGACGTCGTCGCCGTGGGAGCCGAAAGTAGGCAGAACCATAGGTTCTTTGCCAGCTTCAGCCTTGAGAGCAAGCTGTGCTTCGCACAGTGCCTTGATGAATGGCTTAGCAGCTTCAAGACCTTCAGAGACGATTTCTTCGGTGGGAGCCTGCTTGCCCTGTTCCTTGATGAGCTTCCATGAGTTATCGGTAGCTTCAGCTTCGACCATCATGATGGCAACGTCTTCAGTGCCGTCTGCCTTGGTCACGATGCGACCGGCAACAGCCATATCGAAAGTTGCCTCAGCAAGCTGGGAGAACTTGGGGAAGCAGACCCACTGACCGTCAATCAGTGCGATGCGAACGCCGCCTACAGGACCGGCAAAGGGCAGGCCTGAAAGAGCGGTGGAGCAAGATGCTGCGTTAATTGCTACGGTGTTGTAGATTTCATCGGGTTCAATGGTGAGAACGGTGACGACAACCTGAACCTCATTGCGGATGCCCTTTTTGAAAGCAGGACGCAAGGGACGGTCAATCAGACGCGCAGCGAGAACAGCTTCGGTGGAGGGGCGACCTTCACGGCGGAAGAAAGAGCCAGGAATCTTACCCGCTGCGTACATACGTTCTTCAACGTCGACGGTCAGGGGGAAGAAGTCAAAGCCTTCACGGGGATTCTTGCCCACTGCGGTAGCGGAGAGCAAGGTGGTTTCATCGTCAATGGTAACGAGAGCTGAACCTGCAGCCTGCTGTGCGAGGCGTCCTGTTTCGAAACGAACGGTGCGCTGACCGAACTTTCCATTGTCAATGATTGCTTCTGCAAATTTAATTTCGGGACCTTCCAAGGTTCCTCCATTTCTGTGTTGATGGTTCGTGGGCGGTTGACGTTCACCATCGATCATCAGTTGAACCCATCGCAACAAACTTTTTGTGCTGCGCTAAATGCAACCGAGGACCGTGAGCTGATACGCAGCCGCCAGAACCATTATTGGTGGTGATTTTCAAAGAAATCACCGATTTTACTAAGGTGAGAGAAGAGGGCGGTATCTACGAATTATTTGAAAGACAAAGAAATTCGTGCAGATACCGCCCTCTCAAGCTCTATTTATCGGCGGATACCGAGGCGCTCGATGAGTGCACGGTAACGTTCGATATCGGTGCTCTTGAGGTAACCGAGCATGTTGCGACGGCGACCAACAAGGATCATCAGACCGCGGCGGGTGTGGTGATCGTGCTTGTGGAACTTGAGGTGTTCAGTCAGGTCGGTGATACGACGAGTCAAAACTGCAATCTGCACCTCGGGTGAACCGGTGTCACCTTCGTGAGTTGCGTATTCCTTGATAATTTCCTGCTTTACTGCGGGATCCAGTGCCACTGAATAACTCCTAGAGTTAGTGCCGTGTCGGCCCGAATAACATTTTTGTTACCGGGAAGGTGAAAGAGAAGATTTCTCTTTCGCCTGACGCATGACCACCACGGACTACAGTCATACATTGTCTATTCTAGCGCATGGGGATAAGTCCTGAAAAGAATAGCGGCACAAGAGGGGCAGTGATGCATTACGCACCACTGCCCCTCTTTTCGCTTATTTGCTACTTTTCTACCCTATTTATTCAGGGGCCGTGCGACGGCACCGTTGGGGGCAGCGGCGTCGTCATGGGGCATAAATTTGTAGATAATCGCCAGCAGAACGCACCACGCCGCACCCACGAGCAGCGCAAGTCGGGTGTCCTCAAAGAAAGCGAACTGAACCACAATTGCCAACATGAACGCCAGGGCAATATAAGACGCCCAGGGCCAACCGGGAGTGGGGAAATCGCTCGTTGCGCCCTCCCGCGTCAGCTGTCGTTTGAATGCAATGTGGGATACCAAAATCATTACCCACACCAAGATGGTGGCGAATGTAGCCAAAGAGGCAATCACAAGGAAAGCGTCTTCAAACAGGAAATTCACAACCACGCCGATGACCAGAACCAGCCCCATGCACACCACTGTCATGAAGGGCGCTCCTCGACGGTCGGTCTTGGCAAAGGATTTGGGTGCCAGACGGCGCGTTGCCAAACCATAAAGCATACGTCCGGCGCCGTAGACATCTGCGTTGATGGCAGAAATAGCCGCGGTGAGCACAACAAAGTTCAGCACGTGAGCGGCTGCAGGAATGCCCAGAGAGCTGAAGATTTGAACGAAAGGCGAGGTCTCCCCGTCAATTGAGTTCCAGGGCATCAGCGTCATGATAACTGCCAACGCCAGCACGTAAAACAGCAAAATACGCACGGGGGTGGTGTTCACGGCTTTGGGGATCGAGACCTTGGGATTTTCTGCTTCACCAGCGGCAATACCGATGGTTTCAATACCGCCAAAAGCAAACATCACCACGGTAAAGCAAGCGATAAAACCACCCAGACCGTTGGGGAAAAACCCGCCGTGATTCCACAGGTTGGTGATGGACGAGGGCTCCCCAGCATGAGCGTTGACGCCGAAGATCATCAGCAGAATACCGCCCACAATCATGGCAATAATTGCTGCAACCTTGATGAGGGTAAACCAAAATTCACTCTCGCCAAAGGCTTTCACCTGCACGAGATTGATGGAAAGAATAAGCAGTAGGACAATAGCAATCCATACCCAAGAGGGCGAGTGGGGAAACCAGAACTTCATATAAACGGAGAACGCGGTGACGTCAGCAACTGCCACCAACGCCATTTCGAAGGCATAGCTCCAACCGGTCACAAAACCAGCCCACCGCCCCAGGTACTGGGTTGCGTATTCGGAAAAGGCACCGGCAACTGGGTGGGCCAGCGCCATCTCCCCCATAGCACGCATCACCATGAAGACGGCAGCGCCACCAATCACATATGCAAGCAAAACAGAAGGACCAGCGAGAGAAATTGCACTTGCCGAGCCGTAAAAAAGTCCGGTGCCAATAGCTGACCCCAGGGCGATGAAGAGGATATGTCGCAGAGACAACCCACGGTGAAGCTGAGAAGATTGATTCTCAGCGAGCTGGTTGGACGCGTGGGACCCCTGCGTGTTGTTCATCGGGAGATACCTCGATTGTTGAGCTAAATGATAATGAGCAAAGTATGTGGTTCAAGAATACCCACTTGTTTTTATACATAGAAGCTAATTTATATAAATTCTTAAGTGGGTATTCATTTTTCTCTCTTTCTAAGATGCCCTGCACAGATAAGGGTGTTCCCAAATCTTTGGAAACACCCTTATGTATAGCTGGGGGGGAAGGTTAGGAGCGCTCACGCCCAAACGCTAGAGAACCCACAGCGGTTGCGCCGGTGACCGCGAGAACAGCGGGCCACGGACCAATCTTTTTGTGCAAAGCATGGGAGTAACCAAAGCTACCCAGATAGAGAGTGGTCAAAGCTGCAGCTCGCGCTGTACCGGCATTTTTCTGCCATCCCTTAAATGCAGCCACACCGCCTGCGGCAAGAGCTACCCCGCCCAGCGGACGCACGCCCGTCGCCCGAGCAACTTTATAACCGCCCACCAAACCGGCAGCACTTGCGGCAGTAGGAATAAGAACGTTCATGATGAAACCTCCGTTGATTGGTGTTATCTCTTCTACTTTAATAACCCAATCTGAAGATTTGCCCACAAACTGCTAACTCGCCCCACAGTTTCTCACATCTGATAAGTCAAAACGTTTGGATGGCTTCCTGTAGGTGGGGAATA
This sequence comes from Rothia amarae, assembly GCF_042677725.1. NCBI lineage: Bacteria > Bacillati > Actinomycetota > Actinomycetes > Micrococcales > Micrococcaceae > Rothia > Rothia amarae. The sequence continues at coordinate 82,506 of NZ_JBHUCN010000014.1, read as the reverse complement.
ATAGGGAGAAAACCTCCGCAAGTTCGAAAGAAAGAGGAAAACTCATGGAAAAAATGAACGTAGAATCCTTCAATTTGGATCACACTAAAGTTGCCGCGCCCTATGTGCGCATTGCAGATCGCAAAGAACTGCCCGCAGGTGATGTCCTCATCAAATACGATGTGCGCTTTACCCAGCCCAACACCGATCACCTGGAGATGAAAGCAATCCACTCCATCGAACACCTCACCGCCGAACTCATGCGCAACCACACCGATAAGCTCATCGACTTTGGCCCCATGGGCTGCCAGACCGGTTTCTACGCGCTCACCCTCGGTCTAGAACCACAAGATTTCTTGCCCATCCTCGAAGCCAGCTTCAAAGACATTCTTCAGGCAACCGAGGTTCCAGCAGCAAACGAAGTACAGTGCGGCTGGGGTGCCAACCATTCGCTGAAGGACGCGCAAGAGGCAGTTAGTCAGTTCCTCGACCACCGCTCCGAGTGGGAAACGGTGATGGCATAGTGGCCCACCCCATTTCTTCTCTCCCACAAGATTTTCAAGACGCCGCCATCGTCCAGGTGGCAATGGATGAAGAAGCAGCACCCTTCTTTGAACTCACCGAGCCCGCAGGCGATTCTTTCAGCTACGGCATCGCGGAGTTCTTCCCGCGCGTCGTCCGCTCAGACCAGCGCGAAGAAAAGGTTCTGCTAGTGCGCTCGCGCATCGGGTTAGTCAATGCTGCCACGGCTATCACTACCGCGCTACGCCTTGTACCGTCGACGCCGCTAGTTGTCTCTGCTGGTACCGCCGGAGGATTACATACCTCCACTAATGTCGGTGACCTCGTCATCGGCACAGAATTTACCTACACCGACGCCGACGCCACCGCATTTGGCTACGCGCGCGGTCAGGTGCCGGGCATGCCCGAAAAGTTCGACGCAGCACCATCTTTGGTTGAATCCCTGGGTGCGCTCCCCCAGAGCGAATTAGCACCGGTCGAGTTCACCGGCACCATTCATCGTGGTCCTATGCTCGCTGGTGGTTCCTTCGTGACCGCTCATAATGTGGCTGATACGCGGGTGGTTTTTCCCGATGCGATCTCCACCGATATGGAAACCACCGCCATCGCGCAGGTATGCCACAACGAAGATGTACCTTTCATTGCTGTCCGAGCAATTTCGGATCTCTGCGGCCCCACAGCGGATCAGGTGTTCCACCTAGAAGTTGATTTGGTAGCGCCGGTGTCCGCCCAGGCAGCTCTTGCTGTTATTGACCACGTTATTGCCGCAGGAGGGCACTAATGCAAAACCATAAAATGCGTGATGGAAAGACTATCCCGCCCATCGGTTTAGGTACCTATGGAATGGACGATACGTCCGCAGAACTTCTTGTGTCTGAAGCGATTCGCCGAGGTTACCGCCTCATCGACACCGCCAAGAATTACGAGAATGAAAGCGGCGTGGGTAAGGGTGTACTTCGTTCAGGTGTAGATCGGGAAGAAATCTTTGTGATTTCTAAGATTCCAGGCCGCGACCACGGTTATGAAGAAGCTAAGGCATCGATTCGCGGTTCGCTTGAACGCATGGGTTTGGATTATCTGGACATGGTGCTCATTCACTGGCCTAATCCGTCCCAAGGTAAATTCGTTGATACCTGGCGCGGTTTGATGGCAGCGCGCGACGAAGGTTTGGTCAAGTCTATTGGTGTTTCCAATTTCTTGCCCGAACATATCAATCAACTGGTCGAAGAAACCGGCGAGTACCCGGCAGCCAACGAGATTGAACTGAACCCCTATTATCAGCAAGAGTCGCTGCATCAGTACAACGATGACCACGCGATTCTTACTATTTCTTGGGCGCCTTTGGGTAATCACACCGATTTGCTGGGCCATAGCGTCATCGCCAAAATCGCAGAAGAAGTACAAAAGACTCCTGCCCAGGTTATTCTTCGGTGGCATGTGCAGAGCCAGCTTCTTCCCATCCCCCGCACCCTCAAAGAGGAAAGACTCGAAGAGAACTTTGCGGTCTTCAGCTGGGAATTGTCCGACGAACAGATGAAGGAAATCAATCTGCTCCATGCGGGTATCTCGGGGTTCAATTTTGACCCCGCGACTCACGAGGAAATGTAAGCGTTCCACCGAGTTTGTATCAGAAAGGACGGTTTGTACCACCAAAAGCGTGGTACAAACCGTCCTTTGCATTAACGTTCAGGGTTTACCTCGCCAAAATTTCATAATAAAGCGAATGATTTCGAGGGTCCGTCTTTTCCTCACTCTTCTGAATGTAAGCATCCTAGAATCTCAGAGGAGTCCAACCTACTGGGAGGGCTTGCCTCGTTGATGCACGCTCACGGTCAACAAATTCTGACCACCCTTGGTAGCTATCTGAATTTAGTACAACCCCACGCGCAACTCTGAACCCAACATCCTCCAATATTGCATCAGGAGCATCTCCACGGCGAACGCCTACTCGTACGGACCACTCAGGATCAGACCAGCCTCCGCCTTTCAAAAGACGGTAGTTACCATATCGAGCAGTATCTAGACGATCCCAGCACCATTCCCAAACATTACCGAGGGTGTCATATAGCCCATACGCATTAGGGTTCTTTAACCCCATTGGTTGCGGTTCATTAACCTCATCGATTTCAGTCCATGCAATATCCATAAGATTTCCATATCGTGGACCCAAAGTACCTGCTTGACTTGCATAAACCCACTCAGCTTCTGTGGGAAGGCGATAGCCGTTCGCTAATGGATCCCAGATAACTTCTGTATCCTCAATTCGATAAGGTGGTTCAAGCCCCGCTTGTATTGAAGATTGATTACACCATTGGATAGTATCCAGCCAACGAATATTTCTTGCAGGAACTGGTTTGGTTTCAGCTGAATTGTTTTCCACATAACCCAGTTTGAACTGTTCGACGCTCACTGGGGTATCGCTGATTTCAAAGGGCTCTAGTGAAACTGTCCGCTCGCTTTTACGTCGAGCATCTTTGAGTAAAACATCTCCGCCAGAAATGTAAATCATTTGTTCCATGAAGTAACTCTTGTTCTATAACAAATATTAGTATCGAATGATACCCCATGGGTTGGCGATGCTTAATCCGAAGTATCACCAACAGTCCCGGCACAGCGTGAGGCAAGCTGGCTGGGTCTGGCATGAATCGCCTTTCTGAGCGCTAGCGAAGCAGGCGAGAAGGATTGCTTGCCTCACGCTGTGTCGGACTGGAGATTTTCTCCCTGATGGTTAAACCTCTATATTTAATTTTCAGCCAGCTTTTCCTCGGTATCTAAAACATCCTGGGCTATTTGCTCAATCAAAGCTTCGGCACCGGTGTAAGCCACCGTCGGACGCAGATAATGCAAAAATTCTACGGTGACTTCTTGCCCGTAAAGATTAAAGCTTTCGATGGGTTCATCGGGGCGGTTAATGACGTGAGCCTCAACCTGGCGCTGGGTAATTCCTTCAAAAGTGGGATTGGTACCGATAGAGGTTGCAACCGGATGACGCTTACCCTGCTCGTCAACCAGCCATCCCGCGTAGACGCCGTCGGCAGGGATAAATCCCCGGGACTGCTGCGAAAGATTAGCTGTGGGAAAACCCAGTTCTCGACCGCGGGCGGCGCCGTGGACAATTTCACCCACCATACGGTGCGGGCGTCCTAAAAGCTGACGCGCTTCCTCCACCTTTCCCTCAGCTAGTAGCTGCCGGATACGTGTAGAAGAAGTACGGTGCGTCTCGTCTGCCATCAGCTCGTCAATAGTCACAACCTCAAAACCAAAGGTTTGACCTAGTTCGCGCATGGTCTGAAGGTCACCGGCATTATTATGACCAAATCGGACATCTTCACCAATTACTACGTATCGAGCGTGCAGCGCATCAACAAACGTATTCTTCACAAATTCTTCGGGCGACTGCCGAGAAAATTCTAGGGTGTAATGCAACAGGATATAGGCATCAATCCCTAGTTCAGCCAGGTACTGCTGGCGCTCGGGCTGACCCATAATCTCATGCAGGGGCTCGTTCGGGCGATGAACCACCGCAGGGTGAGGGTCAAACGAAACCGCTGTGGGAGTGAGCCCCTGTTCGCGGGCAAGGTTTACCACGGTGCCCAGGACGGCTGCATGACCTGTATGAATGCCGTCAAAATTACCAATAGTAACCACAGACGGCCCGAAATCAGCCGGAATCGAGCTGATAGTGCGGTACAAATCCACGTCTTCCTCTTCCCTACTTGAACGGTTCCATATTACGCATCAAAACCTGCCGCTGCCGAATCGAGCAGAAGCAAACTTCATGCTATTTACTCACAGCGCGAGAGGTTGAAGCCTGACGAGTATGGAAGAGCCACCACAGGCCAATGATTGGGAGAACTAGCGGAACGTACCCGTAGCCGGCTCCGAAATGGGACCACACCGACGCAAGGGGGAAAAGATCGGGGCGCATATAAGAGAAGCTGCCCACTCCCAGCACACCCAATAGTTCAATGCTCAAGGCACCCACTGCAATGTTCCAGGACACCGCGTCCTTCTTTGCCAAGAAGATTGTCGCTACTAGATAAATAATCGCAGAAACCAGTGAGAGCGAAATCGACAGCGGGGCTTGATCGAACTTACGCAAAATCTGGTAGAGCGCACGAGCACCTGCAGACAGGGAAAAAATCCAGTAGATAACGATCAGCAGGCGGCCAAATCCACTATTTTTGGCGGTGGGTGATTGGTTCATCATGTAATTCTTAGTCTCGTAACGGTAGGGGAAATCAGGATTCCTGAATTTTAGTAGTAGTACCAGAGCATATTCATACGCTGAACCATCACAATAAGCACCGGCCCAACGATAGCCAGAACCAGAGTAGCCCAGCGCGTTCTCTCACTCATCGACCAGGTAAAAGCACCAGCAGGAATCACCATTGCGGTCAGCAAATACCCGTAATATTCTAGCCAGTCGCCGCTGGGTCCATCAGTCATAAACTGCATGATGATGGAGCCCACAAAATAGATGAATAGCCAGCCCTGCAGTACGATGGCGGAGCCCTGGGACCAGTCGTCCGGCGCTTTACCTCGTAAAAATTGAACCAGACAAATCAGAAAAGCAACGGTTCCCAGCAGACAGGTAATCCAGAACCAGATATCGTAACCGGCGATCATGCGGGGTTCTCCTCAAACGTATGGCTTGCTTCAAAAACCAGTAACGGTGCGGCAACGGGTTGTCCGCGGAAGGTCTTATTTTCTATAAGCCCGACGAGAGTCTGGTTGGGAGCATAAGCGGCTGTAATGCCATCTGTCGCTCCCCCGTTCGTCGCCCGCTGGTGTGCAGAAGTAGAGGGCTCAATGCGGCGTCCGAAAGAAATATCCGTGGCATCTTGAGCACTCAACTCTCTGACGCCAAACAGATGGGCTGCGGCGTCTTCTAAAGGAAACAACGGCAGAGGCTGTTCCTGTTCCCTCAGCTCTGCCAGAGCATCCAACGTGTGAGCCTCGGCTACTTGGATTTCGCCAATGCGAGTACGGCGCAAGGAGGTCAGATGCCCACCTACCCCCAAGGTATTCCCTAAATCTCGGGCAAGGGAGCGGATATAGGTGCCAGAAGAACAGGAAACCGTGATATTCAGGTCAATCACCTGAGCATCAACCGAAGCACCTTCAGCGTCCACCGTAGTAATTGAGGTCCGGTCAATAGAATGTACGGCGAACTCACTAATGGTCACCGGACGAGCGTCCAGTTGTACGTCTTGCCCCTCACGAACGCGAGAATAAGAACGAACGCCGTCCACTTTGATAGCCGAAACCGACGCGGGAACCTGCATGATATCGCCGGTGAGCTTTCCCACTTCCGCCTGTATCCGCGCATCATCGATAGATGCAATCGCTTTGGGTTCAGCGACCTCAAGAGTTTCGCCCTCGACGTCGTCGGTGACGGTTGAAATGCCCAAGCGGATAGTAGCGGTATACGTCTTTGACTCCTCCACAATCCACGTGAGTAACTTAGTAGCTTTCCCAATGCCCAAAATCAGCACTCCGGTCGCCATCGGATCAAGAGTGCCGGCGTGCCCCACTTTGCGCGTCTGGGCAAGCCTGCGCACACGCGAAACCACGTCATGGCTCGTCATGCCCGCAGGCTTATCAACGACAATCAGCCCGGACGGCCCCTGATGCTGTTTTTTAGCCACCTGGTTTATGCCTCTTCGGATTCTTCTTCATCAGGCTTCTTGTACGGATCGGCTTCACCCGCATAGGTAGCGCTCGAAGACGCCTCAGCGAGTTCCTCATCGCGAGAGCGCGCTTTACGTAGCAAGTCCTCAATATGCGACGCATTCACCGGAACTTCATCAGGCACAAAAGTCAGCGTAGGAGTCAAACGGGCAGTAATATTCTTACCTACCTCAGAGCGCAAAACACCTTTGGCAGATTCCAAAGCCGCCTGAGTAGAAGCCTGTTCTTCAGCGGTGCCATACACCGTGTAGTACACGGTAGCGTGCTGCAAGTCATTGGTTACTCGCGCATCGGTAATAGTTACAAAACCCAGACGTGGGTCTTTAATGCGGCGTTCCAATGCTTTGGCAACAATAACCTTGATGCGATCCGCAAGGCGGGCTGCGCGTGCTGCATCTGCCATAATTTTGCTCCTTAACGATGAGATTTTATCTTCTAAAAGTTTATCGGGGTTCTGCACTATTTGCAGAAAAATGAGGCGGGGCGCCCAGCAACATAGCCGGACACCCCGCCCTCTCACTCAACGAGTGTTAGATGATAGACACATCTTAGACGCGGGGCTTCTCCTGAAGCTCCCAAGTCTCAATGACGTCGCCGTCCTTGATGTCGTTGAAGGAGCCGAGTCCAATACCACACTCGTAACCTTCGCGAACCTCAGTGGCGTCGTCCTTGAAGCGGCGCAAGGACTCGATGGTCAGGTTGTCCTGAACCACGTTGCCATCGCGTACCAGGCGTGCCTTGGAGTTGCGCTTAATGATGCCTGACTTGACAATCGAACCTGCGATATTACCCCACTTGGAGGAGCGGAATACTTCGCGGATCTCCGCTGAGCCAAGCTCAACTTCTTCGTACTCAGGCTTGAGCATACCCTTGACGGCTGCTTCAATCTCTTCAAGTGCGCGGTAGATGACCGTGTAGAACTTCAGTTCTACGCCTTCACGGTCAGCAAGTTCGGTAACTCGCTCCGCCGGACGAACGTTGAAGCCGATGATGACCGCATTATCAACGGTTGCAAGGTTGACGTCGTTCTGGGTAATCGCACCCACACCACGGTGGATAACGCGAACCTGAACCTCGTCCCCGCCAGCATCAATCTTCATGATGGACTCTTCCAGAGCTTCAACAGCACCGGAAACGTCACCCTTGATGATGAGGTTGAGGGTATCCATGTTGCCCTCAGCCACAGCAGCGTCGAAGGATTCGAGGGTAACGCGCTTGCGGCGCTTAGCCAACATAGCATTACGATCGGCAGCCTCACGCTTTTCAGCGATTTGACGGGCGGTACGCTCTTCTTCGGTCGAGATAAAGGTATCGCCTGCACGAGGAACGGTAGAAAGACCCAGAACCTGCACGGGGCGTGAAGGACCAGCTTCTTGTACAGCGTTCCCGTTTTCATCGAACATCGCACGAACACGACCGTGTGCCACACCGGCCACGATAGCGTCACCAATATGCAAGGTACCGGACTGAACCAAGACGGTGGAAACCGCGCCGCGACCCTTATCCAAGTTAGCTTCAATGGCAACGCCACGAGCTTCCTTGTTGGGGTTAGCGGTGAGCTCTAGAGCACCGTCTGCGGTGAGGCAGATAGCTTCAAGAAGCTCGTCAATGTTCAAACCCTGGCGTGCAGAGACGTCCACGAACATGGTGTCGCCACCGTATTCTTCAGGAATTAGACCGTATTCGGTGAGCTGACCACGAATCTTATCGGGGCTAGCGCCTTCCTTATCAATCTTGTTGACTGCGACAACAATCGGAACCTCAGCGGCCTTGGCGTGGTTCAGTGCTTCAACGGTCTGTGGCATAACGCCATCGTCCGCTGCAACAACCAGAACAGCGATGTCAGTGACCTTGGCACCGCGGGCACGCATAGCGGTAAACGCCTCGTGACCGGGAGTATCAATGAAGGTTAGAGCGCGCTCTTCGCCTTCTACCTCGGTACGGATTTGGTAAGCACCGATGTGCTGGGTAATACCGCCGGCTTCGCCTTCAATAACGTTGGTGTTACGGATAGCGTCCAGCAAACGAGTCTTACCGTGGTCAACGTGACCCATAACGGTTACAACAGGAGGACGAATCTCTAGGACATCGTCATCTTCTGCTTCAGCTTCAGCATCCAAGTTGATGTCGAAGGATTCGAAGAGTTCGCGCTCTTCGTCCTCAGGTGAAACAACCTGAACTTTGTAGCCCAGTTCAGCACCGAGGAGCTCGAAAGTTTCCTCATCCAGTGACTGAGTCTGAGTTGCCATTTCACCGAGGTGGAACAGCACGGTAATCAACGATGCGGGGTTTGCATTAATCTTCTCAGCAAAATCCATAATCGAAGCACCGCGACGCAAGCGAATAAGAGTTTCTCCGTCACCGCGAGGAACTACTACGCCACCTACTGTGGGTGCCTGGATCTGATCTTGATCCCTACGGTTCTGCTTCTTCTTCTTGCCTCGACGTCCACCGCCGCGACCGAAAGCGCCCTGAGCGTTACCGCGACCGCCGCCGGGGCCACCGCGACCAGGGCCACGGTTGAATCCGCCCCCGCCTCCGCGGCGAGGACCATTGCCGCCGCCAGCGTTGCCACCGCGACCGGGTGCACCGGCTGCAGGAGCTGCCATCTTGGTAGGCATCATGTTAGGTGAAGGACGGTTTCCGCCGCCCCCTGCATTTGCAGGACGAGGTGCGTTGTTACCTGCGGGACGGGGTCCGCCCTGACCTGCGTTAGCAGGACGCTGGTTACGACCGCCACCTGCGGGACGAGGGCCACCGTTGCCACCTGCGGGACGAGAACCGCCCTGACCGCCACCTGCGGGACGAGGGCCACCCTGACCGCCTGCGGGACGAGGGCCGCCACCGCGCTGATTACGACCGGCAGGACGGGGTCCGCCCTGACCTCGTTCGCCGCGCTCATTACGCTTGCCCATACCCTGCTGGGATGAAAAAGGATTATTTCCGGGGCGAGGACCTGGTTTAGCGCCAGGCTTGGGTGCGCCAGAAGGCTTAGGTGCTGCTGCGCCTGGTTTAGGAGCTGCGGCGCCTGGCTTAGGTGCGGAAGGAGCAGAAGATTCGTTCCGGTTCATGCCCTGCTGCGTAGAGAAGGGGTTGTTACCGGGACGAGGTCCACTAGCTTTCTGAGCCGGCTTAGTTTCTGCCTGCTGGGTTGCAGGCTTCGCAGTTGGTTTGGCACCGGGCTTCGGTGCGTTGCCGGGCTTGGGTGTGCCAGAAGGCTTAGGTGCTGCTGCGCCTGGTTTAGGAGTTGCGGCGCCTGGCTTAGGTGCGCCAGAAGGCTTAGGTGCGGAGCCCTTGGGCTCTGCTGCCTTTGCCTGGTTTTCTGCAGGCTTTTCCCCTGCAGCTTGAGGGAACGCTGAACGTAGTTTCTTTTCTACGGGCGGTTCCACGGTAGATGATGGACCTTTGACGAATTCGCCAAGTTCCTGAAGCTTACCGATAGCTTCTTTAGAAGTAATTCCCAACTCTTTTGCGAGTTGGTGAACGCGGGGCTTAGCCACATTTCTCCTGTCCTGGTTCGCACCAGGACGGCGCGAACCTTTAATACTTGAAGAGAGTAAACCGGCTTCGAGGATTGAAGCTAGCTACTTTTTTGCCTGTGTGAGAGCACAACAAAGTACTCATCGTGCGGCACTCATAGAGTTTCCATCAGTTTTCTGACTCGCTTTCGCATAAGAAGTCGTCAAACTAGTTGACTTACATATTGGTTCGCCTTGACCTGTTTGGCATGTGACCGCTCAGGCTAGAACCGGTTATACAGCACTATGCTGTCATCACCAGTTCCTGAGGCTGTACTCGGGAACGGAACGCCCTGTGAAAAGCTCCCTTGCGGTGAGCTTTGCTCAGACATTCGGAGTCGGGATGAATCCAAGCTCCACGCCCGGGTTTGTTCTTTTCATCATCAAACACTGCAAAAGGAAGAGATTCCCCTGCGCGCTTTTCGCAGACGATGCGAACAAGTTGATGGGGTGAGTCTTTGACTCTGCATCCGATACACGTACGGAGGGAATCAAGCATGGTACCCTCCTTAGGCGTAACTGGACGAAGGGCGCACAAAAGCGCGAAACGTCCATCTCAGACTGAAAAGTCGAACTAGACTATGTTCCAGTTTAGCCCCGAAGGAGGGGTTGAGCGCAACTAAGTGAGTTAGTTCGCATTATCCTCGGAGGGTTCCGTCATCCGACCTGCCTCTTCCATTGCCTGGTTAAAGCGGGATTCAGAGAGAATATCGATGCGCCAACCGGTGAGTTTTGCTGCCAGACGAGCGTTCTGACCTTCTTTGCCAATAGCAAGAGACAGCTGATCGTCGGGAACCACAGCACGAGCAGAGTATGAACGCTGATCCGTGACCGTCACGCTCTTAACCTTTGAAGGAGAAAGAGCCGCAGCAATGAACTCAGTGGGGTCATCCGAGTAATCGACAATATCGATTTTCTCGTTGTTCAATTCGCTCATGACTGCGCGTACACGCGAACCCATTTCACCAATGCATGAGCCCTTAGGGTTGATGCCGGGCTTAGTTGCCATGACCGAAATCTTGGTACGATGGCCCGCTTCACGAGCAATGGACATGATCTCTACCGAACCATCTTGGATTTCAGGTACTTCGTGTTCGAAAAGACGGCGAACCAAGTTGGGGTGGGTTCGGGAAAGTTGCACTGAAGGACCTTTAGGTCCGCGACGAGCCTCCAAAAGATAGGCACGCACGCGCGAACCGTGCGGGTAACGTTCACCGGGAACCTGCTCAGAAGACGGCAGAACAGCCTCCACCGTGCCTAAATCAACGTGAACCATACGGGGATTCGGACCCTGCTGAACCACACCGGTTACTAGTTGACCTTCGCGATCCTTGTATTCACCCAACAAATGTGAATCTTCTGCGTCGCGCAGGCGCTGGTAGATGACCTGACGAGCGGTCGATGCGGCGATACGCCCAAAGTTATTGGGGGTGTCGTCGAATTCGCCTATCTGCTCATCATCATCATCGAGCTCAGGAGCCCAAATAGTGACCGCGCCAGTCTTACGGTCAATCTCAGCACGTGATTCTCTAATCGCGCCGGGCTGTTTCTGGTACGCCAGCAACAGAGCGCTCTCAATCATCGGAATGAGTTCCTCAATTGAAATGTCTCGCTCTTTTTCCAGCAGTCGCAGGTTGCTCAGATCGATATCCATAGCCGGCCTTTCCGTGTAGAACAGGGCCGGGACACTTGCGGTGTCCCGGCTCCGTCGATGTGTTCAATTCACGCGAGCTTTCCCGCACAAAACATCTTGTCGATTAATACGTCTTGGAGTAAGTCTAGCGAACTTAGACCTAGTGGTTGAACTCAATCTCTACATTTGCGCTAGAAATTGAATCCCAAGGCAAGGTTTCTTGGTCTTTATAAGACTCCGGTTGCCCCTTTTTCGTCTGCTTTTTGCGGCGGATTTTGACGCCTTCCTCTAGGACTTCGTCTAAGCGAGCGAGGAAGGGCTCACCGTCGGTCAGTTCAATATTGAGCAGGCGGTTTAGGGATCGTTTCCAATGCCGACGCTCGGTCAGGGCGCGCGTAGCGCCAGGTGAAGAGACCTCTAATAGGTAGGGTTCTTCACCGTCATTAGCTTGATCGAGTACTGCTGAAATGCCCTGGGAAACTTCGGCAATGGTGTCGAGGGAGAGGAAGTCGGTGCGTTCTTCGGTGTAGTCAATCACGATTTCTAAGGTGCGGTTCTTGCCGGAACCTTTAGCGTTCAGCGACTCTAGTACGCATCCGAACTCTTCGATGACGGGAACAATTGCGGTGCGGATTTCTTCGGTGTTGATAAAGGGCTTGCGGGGTGTGCTGGTTTGGATACCTGCCGCTGCGCGTTCAGCCGCGCGTCGTTCACGGGAATTCAGCTCTGTTTTCTTTGCCATGAATTACTTTCTCTAGGGAAGTAGTTGATAGTTGTATATTCTTCGTGCTTAACGGTAGCGAATGAGCTGCGGTTGTGCATTGTTTTTTCTCTGGAAGCGTGCTCGGGGGCTGCTGCGAACCTGTGCGAAGATAGAGAGGGTTCTGTTGGTTGAGAAGAGGTGCATGATGAAAACATCGACGGGTATATCCATGCTTGCAGCGGTAGGGATCCTTGGTTTGGGTACTTGGGGGTATAGCTCGGCTCAGCAGACTGACAGTGTGGAAAAACAGCTTGCTCCCCAGGTTCGTATGGTGCAGACTCTACAATCTATTCAAGATAACTCTGCGCAGGCATCCATCGATCAACTGATAGAGAAGCAATTGGAGCAGGTGCCTGAAAGCGCCCATGAACTGAGTTCCACTGAAACATCAGAAGTACCGGACTTTTCCCTCACGTCCGGAGTTGATGAGCTCTGGAATATCGCCGTCGATGATTCGACGGACGCCGCAGACCGCGCTCAAGCACTCACTTTCGCCCAGCAGCTCTGGCTTGCGGGTAGTGCAGAGAAATTAGTTAAAGGCTCACCAGAGTTTGTCGGAACTGTGCACATCAGCTGTGATTCTCCGAATCATGCTGAATCTGCCCCGGACAGTGTGCAGGATACCTTGGCATCTGCCCACGCCTATCTTTATGCAGCACAAGTTATTGACGCCCGTTCCCCTGAGCCAGAGGACAACGTCGATGAAAAACGCATATCCGATGCGCTTGCTCAAGCCGAAAAGTGGGAGCAAAATCTTTCGGAAGCAACTTCTTGTAATTTTCAGGTTCCCGCCCAGCAACCTGCTTATGACTTCGATGAAGCGCACGCTGCAGATTCTTTGAAATCTCTTCAGAACAATGTAAAAACGAACGCTCAGGCGGTTTGGGCTGATTCCGCTGTAACTACTGACTCGCCCATCTTCGGGGAGTCGGTGAAACTTTCGTTTGGAGAGTAGTTCCTAGAAGAAAAGTGCTCTGCTCCAAAGATCCCACGCCATTGTAAGAATCAATGCAGAAACTACCCCCATCATCATCACTCGAATGAACTTATTCCCCCGCGCTATGGCTGTTCGTGCACCCAGGTAGCCACCGCAAAGATTTGCCAATCCCAGCAGAAGTCCCAATGACCAAATCTGGTACCCGGCAAGCGCAAAGAAAATCAACGCTCCAAGGTTAGTCGCAAGATTGATAATTTTTGTTTGAGCAGTTGCCAGCAAAAAGTTGTATCCCAGAAGACTATTCAAGGCAATCATCAAAAATGAGCCGGTGCCCGGTCCGAGTAGCCCGTCGTAGAACCCAATCACCACGCCGATACCCAAAGCTGTGAGAATATGCCGAGCCCCCGTATGTTTGAGCTGCTGTAACTCCCCCAGATTCGGTTTGAAAACAGTAAACAGCAGAACCCCCACCAGTGCGCAGACAATAATGGGTTTGAAAAGGGTTGTAGGGATATGGGTTGCAACTATTGCCCCTCCCATACTCGCAAAAAATGCCACGACGGCGGTAGGTAGCGAAGTTTTGAGATCGTTGGAAGTCCGCCGGTAATAGGTGGTGGCGCTGGCAGCTGTTCCAAAAACTGAGCCCAGTTTATTGACCGCTAACGCCTGGTAGGGAGTGAGTCCAGGTACAAGCATCAGCGCCGGTAGCTGAACCAAACCTCCACCGCCAACTACCGCGTCGACCCAGCCAGCAGAGAAACCCGCGCACACCATTAAAATCAAGGTCATTGGATCCATTGATTCAAACATGAGGGGGCTCCTTCACTAGCCCACGAAGCAAAAGTTCTCCGCGCCCTCATTTTCAGTTCCCTTTTTCAGGTCGCGGAGATACTTCTTTTATTTATTTACTTCTCGCACAATTTCTTCTGCAGCGGACTCGACGGCAATATCCCGAGCCTCGCCAGAACGGCGATCTTTCAGCTCTAGCTTGCCGTCCTTGAAACCACGTCCTACCACAACGATGGTAGGAACGCCCAGCAATTCGGCATCGCCAAACTTCACGCCGGGAGATGCCTTGGGGCGATCATCGAACATTACGTCAAGACCGGCTGCAGATAATTCTTCCACTAGCTTTTCAGCGTATTCGGTAATGTCTGCGCCCTTGCCGGTAGCTACCACATGAACGTCTGCAGGGGCTAGATTTCGAGGCCAGATTAGGCCCTTATCGTCATGGTTTCCTTCAGCAATCGCTGCGAGCGCACGGGTAACACCCACACCGTAAGACCCCATGGTGACAGTCTGCAACTTGCCGTTTTGGTCTAGAACCTTGAGCCCCAGAGCTTCTGCATATTTGCGGCCCAGCTGGAAGATGTGCCCCATTTCGATGCCGCGGGCTGCAATGAGAGGTCCCGAACCGTCGGGAGCGGGATCACCTTCTCGAACTTCACAGGCCTCAATCACGCCGTCGGCCTCAAAATCGCGTTCGAAGACGAGGTTGTACACATGCTTCTCAGCTTCGTTAGCACCGGTAATCCATGTCGAACCGGAGACTACACGGGGGTCAACAAAGTATGGGATTTCGGTCTCTGATTCGGTGCCAAGCAGTTTTGCATCGAGAGAGAGACCGGGGCCAATATACCCCTTGACCAGCTGGGGGAATTTTTTGAAGTCTTCCTCGGTGGCTGCTTCTACCTCAACTTCGCCGCCAATACCGAGCAATACGCCCACGTTCACTTCGACGCGGCCCATGTCGACCGCGCGGTCGCCAGGCACGCCAATGGCAACAAGCTGACGGGTGCCATCGGGGTGAATGACTGCGATAACAACGTTTTTCAGGGTATCTGCAGCGGTCCATTGCCCCTCTGATTTGGGGTGAAGCGCATTGGACTGTTCTACCAGAGTCTCGATAGTGGGTGAGTCTGGAGTTACCTCGATGGACGCCGCGGGGGTGTTGCTGGCATCGATAGGTTCAGGCACTACGGTTGTGACTGCTTCAACGTTTGCCGCGTATCCACCTTCCGACCGCACAAAAGTATCTTCGCCGACAGGCGTGGGGTGCAAGAACTCTTCCGAGCGGGAGCCACCCATAGCACCAGATTGTGCCTTCACGATGGCGATTTCTAAGCCAAGGCGCTCAAATATACGCTGGTAAGCCCCACGGTGAGCGAAATACGCTTCTTCCAAACCGGCGTCGTCAATGTTGAAGGAGTAGGAGTCCTTCATAATGAATTCACGACCGCGGAGCAGTCCGGCACGAGGACGCGCTTCGTCGCGGTACTTGGTCTGAATCTGGTAGAGATAGACCGGCAAATCTTTGTAGGAGCTATAAAGGTCCTTCACCAAAAGGGTGAACATCTCTTCATGGGTAGGAGCCAAAAGCATGTCAGTGCCGCGGCGATCCTGCAGTCGGAAAAGGTTATCGCCGTACTCGGTCCAGCGGTTGGTCGCCTCATAGGGTTCACGGGGCAAAAGAGCCGGAAAATGAACTTCCTGTGCACCAATCGCGTTCATTTCTTCGCGCACAATGTTCTCAACTTTGTTGAGCACCTTAAGGCCCAGCGGCAACCAGGTATAAATGCCGGGGGCAGCACGACGAATGTACCCGGCGCGAACCAGCAGTTTGTGGCTGGCGACCTCGGCATCTACCGGATCATCGCGCAGAGTACGCAAAAAGAGTTGTGAAAGGCGAGTAGTTGCCACCTGAATCATCCGTTTCTCTTGGGGTTCTCCCCCAGCACGCAGGCTAGAGGCATTTTGTTTTATTCTACTGTCTCACGGCATGCACAACAGAAAAAGTAAAAAAGAGCGGTGCGCACCCTCTAGAAAGGATGCACACCGCTCTAAGACGCGACCATTAAGCTAAATCAGCACATCAGACGTCGAGAGATAATCCCCTACCAGTTGAAGAACGCCTGAGCTTCAGGATTTAACGTAATTTCTGCCTCATAGGTTGGATTGACGAGCTTACTATCTGGCATGAGCCATTTGATAGATCCATGCTCAAATTGCTGCGTTTGGTATTTGAGGCCGCCTTCTTCCACAATTTTTGCCTCAGCAACAGGCACGCCCAAAGCGCTCACCTTACTAGGCTCAAGATTCCAATCGCCTTGGTACCACTGCTGAGCTTGCGTCCAAGATCCACGACCCACTATGGATTCTTGATATCCCAGCCATTCCGAGCGATAGGCTTTAGCTCCTGTTACAGGAGTGTGATCTGCGTTAGCTTTGATGATGTACATGGCACGGGCATCTGTGACGAAAAGGGCACCACCCTCTTCACCGGGTAGCCCTGGCATATCTGAGTAGGAAGCCTTGGACCAGTCGATGGAATTAATATCAAGCGGGGTATAAGGAACTTCGTGGTCAATCACGTAGTCCTCAACAGGCTGCCAGGTCTTTGTTCCATCTGCATTGACAACATACTGGGAGTGCTGCACGCTGACGGAGCGCTCGCCATAGGCTTGAAGTGCGAACTCATTGACTGCTGACTCACCGAAGATGCTGACATAGCCCATATCGCTGTCGCCGCCGTCAGGGGAAAATGAGATGATAAGCCCGCCATAATACGAAGGGTTCTTGATGTATTCGGTATAAACCGGTCCTTCAAGTATTCCGCTGTTTCCGATCTGCTGGTCGTAAAGGAAAACGCGTCCTTTATATCCTACAGCTACTGCGTAGTAACGACCGTCAGTGACGATAATGTCTTCAGCCGTAACGGTAGAGTCAAAGGATTTATGCACCATATCAAGAACTTTGGCTTTGGTTGCAGCTTCGTTGTCTGCTGCTGGCTTGGCATCAAAGCATGCCTTGGCTGTGCCTCGCGTTTGCAACCATTTCTTACCTTCGACTGAGTTCAAATCAATGGATGAACCCGCAGTCGCCTTGGTGCCACCGACGACGACGAGGTGGCGGGTCTTGCCGTCAAAAGTTGTTACCGATGGACCACAATAAGTGTTATTCCAGGCGTCACCTTCGAGGGCGCCAACCACACCGATACCGCCTGCTTTTTCATATGCCTGAGCACGATCGGCACCGGTAATAGCTTTGACGCCGGTGGATGAACCCCAGGTAATAACAGACTTTTCAAAAATCTGCTCGCAGCCTTTACCCTTAACGCATTTCTCCGGCGATAATGGCTGGCCGTATTTGGCAGGGTCTGTTTTCCAGAGTTTGGTGATACCAGCGTTGGGGTTCATGTAGACACTCGGAGTAGGGGCCGCCTGAGCCACACTGGGTAGTAGCGCGACGAGAGCAGTCGCAGAAAGAAGCGAGACGCCCCATTTGTTGGATGAAAATTTCATCATTTTTCCTCTTCGTTGAGTTTTAGGGGAAGTGCAACAGGAATCCTTCTTCCCATTGCACTTCTTATAGGAATAGCCCGAGAGCTTCCCGGATTATTAGCCAAGACGCTCGTCATAAATTTTTTGTGTTTCAGCGTCCAAAGTGACAACAGCATCCTTAGCCGCAGCATCCCCTACTGGCACTTCCCATTTAATGGAACCGTGTTCAAACTTCTGGATCTGGTAGGTAACGCCGTTTTCTACAACGGTTTTACCATCCTCAAGAGGAACACCTAGGAAAGCGTGAGGAGCGGTATCTCCTGAAGGGGTGGGGTTAGACCAGGCGGAGAAATCATTGTAGGTAAAGCGTCCGTCAAAGGGATAGAAGTAACCTAACCAATCAGAACGGTATGCGGCTGCCCCCGCTTTGGGAGTCCCATCTGCATTTGCTTTGATAATAATGGATGATGCTGGACCGTCTTGATAGAAGAGCGCTCCACCTGCCTCGTTGGGAAGACCCGGCAACTCGTAATAGTGTGCCTTGCTCCAGTCGACCTTGGCGGGATCGGTGGGAATCCAAACAGGTTCACGGTCGATATGCTCTGTGACTCTAGTCCCATCTGCATTCTCAACGGTGTAATACACCGACTGAGTCTTTTCTCCCCCAGCCCAGGCAGATTTACCATCGGCGGTAGTGAAAAGGGAGACTGCCCCGTTATAGAGGGGACCTCCACGTCCATCGCCGTATACTTCGGTTCCATCCCAAGTACCAAAATGGCTAGGGTTCTGCAGAAATTCGTCGTAGACGCGGTTGTCCATCACTCCAAACTCTCCTGATTGGGAGTCATAGATAAAGGCAAAGGCTTCACCTTTTTCTGCGTAGAGGTGATTACCGATTGGTACAAGATTTCCTGTGTAACCGTCTGCAGGAATATCAAGGCGTTGTCCAATGATCTTGGAGTAGGCTTTGGCACCCTCTAGGGAAATATGAATCGAGTGTTCTCCGGTAGCGGGGTTATACGTCACGGTGCCACCCTCAAACTGCTGGGTGTACGCTTTGTCCTGCCAGGCAGGCTGGGCAACAGGCATACCGAGAGCAGCTACTGGATCAAACGCAGTATTTTGGTACGCCCGCTCCCAGTTATTCCAATAGATATTGGTCTTGGCGAACAGGGGTACCTCATAAACAGTTGCACCAGCTTTTGGTTTCAAGTTGGCATCTGCTGCGACGACGTATGAGGTGGTGTCTGTGCGGAAGGTGAGGCGGTCACCGTTCCACTCATGGCTTGCTTTGGACCAGTCAATATTTGTGGGGATTTGGTTGTTTTCACCGGGAGCAGGAGGAGTAACTACCGAGGTAAAGCACTTCTTGGATGTAGCGCGATCCTTAATCCACTGTTTGCCTTCGACCGAGTTCAAATCGATAGAAGAACCAATAGTTGCTTTATCTCCACCCACGACGACGAGGTGGCGGGTTTTACCGTCAAATGTAGTAACTGAAGGGCCACAGAAAGCGTTATTCCAGGCGTCGCCCTCTAGAGCACCAACCGTACCAATGCCGCCAGCCTTCTCAAACGCCTGAGCACGCTCTGCACCGGTCAGCGCCTTGACACCGTTGCGGGAATTCCAGGTGATAACAGACTTCTCAAAAACCTGTTCACAACCTTTTCCTTTAACGCATTTCTCTGGTGAAACAGGATTACCATACTTAGCTGGGTCGGTCTTCCACAGCTTTGTAATCCCAGCTTGGGGATTCATATAAATGGCTGAAGCATCGGCCGCCTGTGCTGCGCCTGGAGCCAAGCTCATCAAGAAAGTAGCCGAAAGAAGGGTAGCGCTCAGTGTGCGTTGTTTTTTACCCATGAGTAATCTCCTCTAAAAGTGCATATATGTATGTAGGGATGTGCGAAAGACGCGGCTAAAGCAGGTAAAAATGCCTGTCAGCCGACTCTTAAAAGAATTACGGAAAATAAAGCTCTCACTCAGATATTACTCAGAGTTTTGAAAATTTGTCCCTATAACTGTGGGCTAAGGCGCAAAAATACCTGTGACTAGGGGAAATTATGCTAACCCCGTTTGACCCACAACTCGCATCCCCTCCCTGACAAGGGGATTTAAACATTTTTGGTGTTTCCTTCAAATCAAAAGATAGATATTTAAACGACAGATTACTGAGTGAGTGTCATTTTTACTGCGCACAGCGAGTTAAAGACTAAAAAGTTTATTACGAACTCAAGACGCTGATCAGGGGAACTTTTCATACTCAGAAGAGGATAGTGGCAAACGTGTTTTCTTCACTCATACCCAATGCTGCATAGAGTTTACGCGCCCGGGTATTGAAATCATTCACATACAAGCTGATGTGCGGAAAACGCGGCCTGATGAGCTGGAACGCCTGAGCAAGCAACGGCTCAGAGAGCCCAAACCCTCTGTAAGCAGGGTGTAGCCACACCCCTTGAATCTGGCAAACATCGGCATGCGCCAACCCCAAATCCGCCTTAAAAACCACCACGCCGTCGTCGTTCGTTGCCACCACAGACCGCCCGGTTCTAATGAATTCGTCGACTCTGCGGGCATAGCCTACAGGATCCCTAGACATAGGATCGTAGCCGACTTCTTCGGTAAACATAGCAACCGATGCCTTGAGCAAAGATTGGCGGTCTGAGGTCCTCGCCCAACGAGCGCCACCGGCAACGACCTGAGGTGCTTCTAAATCTGGGCGGTATAACGACTGCGCAGCCAGGCGTTCAAGCGAAACATCCAGAGGTAGATACAGAAGTGGTTGGTTCTCTCGGATCGACAATGCTTTGCCCATTTTAGGGGCAAGTAACTCCCAGAGGCCAAGGACGTCCTGTTGCGCTCCAAAAATGGAAGCTACTGTCCGAGACGAGCGAGCAATAACGGTTGCCACCTGAGCGCGGTAGGCATCAGGAATCACCAGAGGTACGCAGTTTGATCCCAGCCAAAACGCACCTACGAGGACGTGGGAAATCGGCGCTGCACTACGCAGTGGCTCTTCTCCATCGTCTTCTAGCTCTGAGGATGATGGACGAGCTTGGGAGATGGGGGAAAGAAATATATCGGCAATTTGTTTGATACGGGGGCTCAAACTAAGACCGCTCTGCCGCCGGTGCTGTTCAGGCTCTAACCCGGCGTTAGCTACGGGCGCCGTCGTCTCGTCGCTGGTCGGTTCAAAAATACCCATGAACCCGGCAGACGTTCGCAACGCCGGCATAGCTGACGACGCTGGCAACCCAAACAGATCAAGGTGCTCCGCTGCATAGAGAAAAGCTACCGGATCCGTGTTAATCATTGCTTCTAAATCAGCCCGATCCTCCATGGTGAGGGGGCGAATCAGCGCATCACGCGATGAACGCTGAAGAAATGAAAACACGTTTCCGGTGGCTTTCTCGTAGGAGATTCATCGAAGAGAACCTACGGCTGGCTATTTGACGGTGACCTCGGGCGCGGCATCATCTGGCACGAATTCACCGCGTGCTTCCATCTCAGAAGCAATACGGTTTGCTTCTTCGATGAGGGTAGGAACGATTTCTGATTCGGGTACAGTCTTGATGACTTCACCCTTCACAAAAATCTGGCCCTTTCCATTACCGGAAGCAACGCCCAAATCGGCTTCGCGAGCTTCGCCGGGTCCGTTGACGACACAACCCATGACGGCAACGCGCAGGGGAACCTTCATACCTTCGAGACCGGCTGAGACGCTTTCTGCAAGTTCCCATACATTCACCTGGGCGCGACCGCAGGAGGGGCAAGAAACAATATCGAGTTTACGAGGGCGCAGGTTCAGTGATTCAAGAATCTGAGAACCGACCTTTACCTCTTCAACAGGAGGAGCTGAGAGAGACACACGAATCGTATCGCCGATACCTTCAGAGAGCAGAGCGCCGAAAGCAGTTGCGGACTTAATAGTTCCCTGGAATGCAGGACCAGCTTCAGTCACGCCCAGGTGCAAGGGCCAGTCGCCCGCTGCTGCGAGCTGGCGGTAAGCCTCAACCATCACTACGGGGTCATTATGTTTCACTGAAATCTTGAAGTCGCGGAAGCCGTGCTCTTCAAACAATGAGGCTTCCCAAACTGCCGATTCCACCAGGGCTTCAGGGGTTGCCTTGCCGTATTTCTCCAGCAGGCGCGGGTCCAGAGAACCAGCGTTGACGCCGATACGGATAGAAGTACCGTGCTCCTGCGCTGCCTGAGCAATCTCTTTAACTTGGTTATCAAATTTGCGGATATTACCAGGGTTCACACGAACCGCGCCGCAACCGGCTTCAATCGCCTGGAAAACGTACTTGGGCTGAAAATGAATGTCAGCAATCACGGGAATCTGTGACTGCTTGGCGATGATTGGAAGCGCCTCGGCGTCCTTATCGGTGGGGCATGCAACACGAACGATATCGCAGCCTGCTGCAGTCAGTTCAGCGATTTGCTGTAGGGTCGAGCCGATATCGTGTGTCTTGGTCGTAGTCATCGACTGCACAGAAATAGGAGAATCTGAGCCTACGCCCACCGAACCGACGTTGAACTGGCGGGTTTTGCGGCGGGGGGCGAGTGTGGGCGCTGGTGCCGCTGGCATTCCTAGATTGACCGAAGCCAAGATAAATCCTCCAAAGTTTTTGCCTAGATACGTGAAAACCACGCATCACATCATCATCCTATTCTGCCACTTCATTCCCTCAGGAGCGATATAGGAGCAAAGTACATTTGCCCACGTTGTTCAGGGCGATCAGAGTGCGTTTGAATATGATGGAGACATGGCTTCTTCACTTTTGAAAATTCCCGCTGCCGGAGGCACACACGGCGTCGTTGTTTCAACCAACGTTGCCCGACCAATCCCCTGCCCTACCGGGGAAGATAAGATTTCGGGGATCAACAAACTGCCCCAGAAATTCATCTCGGTATTTGCTCCGGGGCCGAATTATGGTGACGGCTCAGGAGTAAAAGGTGATGCTATTGGAGACTGCAAACATCATGGAGGCGCCGATAAGGCAGTCTATGCTTTTGCTTTAGAAGAATTACAGTGGTGGTCTAAAGAAAATAGCAGCACCTATGAGTCGGGCGCTTTCGGGGAGAACCTGACGACGGAGGGCGTCGATTGGAGCACCGCAGTCATTAATCAAAAGGTACGCGTTGGGTCAGCTCTGTTGCAGGTGAGCGTGCCTCGCCAGCCCTGTCGCACGTTCGCCTCCTGGTTAGACCAAAAGGGCTGGGTCAAGTCTTTTACCCAGCACGGGGATTCTGGCTGCTACTTCAGAGTGCTTGAACCCGGCGTGATTTCTCCCGGTGATACCCTGGAATTTCTACCCGCGCCAGAGCATGGAATCACTATGGGTATGGCGTTTCGGGCGAAAATGGGCGATAAGGAGCTTGCGCGCCAGGTCTATGAAGCACAGTGCCTGCCATCGCACCACCATGAACAGCTGGCTAAACTACTCCGTATTAACCGCCCCTAGACCTTAGAAAATACTGACTGGCTTGAAAATATCGGCAAGAATCAGGATGCCGGACATCGCCAAGAACGCCCCGGCAACTATCCAGGTCAGTGGTAGGAGCTTGACGGGGTCGAAAGCCCCCGGCGAAGACTTTCCTCTCAGCTTTGCCCATATTTTACGAATCCCCTCCCAGAGAGCACCCAGCACGTGGCCACCGTCCAGCGGTAGTAAGGGAATCAGGTTGAAGACAAAGAGCATCAGGTTCATCGAGCCGATAAGCGAAACCAACGAAGCAACCTTGGAGTGCAGATCGATTTTGTCCGTTGCCGCTACTTCACCGGCGATTCGCCCCACGCCCACTACAGAAACCGGTGAATCTGCTGCTCGCTCACCGTTGGTCAGTAATGTCTGCGCCACACCCCAAACGCGGACAGGAAGTTTAATGAGGGTAGAACCAATCTGCTGCAAATTCTGCCCCACGGTAGGTAGTACATCGCTCACAGTGCCGGGAGTCAGTTCACTCGTCGGACCAACTCCGATGAAACCGACCTCCACAGTTTGATAGGTGCCATCGGCATTCTTCTCATACTGGCCCGTTAGCTCATTGAGCACAGGGCGCGCGGTGAGCATCGGCTCAATAGTAAGTTCGGTGCGCGTGCCATCGCGCTGCACCGTAACAGGCACACTCTGATTAGCGTGGGAGCGAATAAGTTCGCTCAGCTGATCCCAGGAACTGACCTCAGTTCCTGCAAACGACAGAATCTTATCCCCCGGTTCGATACCCGCCTCAGCCGCAGGAGATTGAGGCGCATCGTTTCCGCAACCATCCGAGGCAGCGTTATCGACGTTCGTGGCTGAGACCTTTTGAACGCACTGAGAAACTGATGAAATCGTGGTGGTAGGTTGCTGCTGACCAAAGCCCAAAATTAATACAGCAAGGCAAAGTACACCGATGAGTAAATTCATGGTGGGCCCGCCCAGCATGATAATGATTTTCTTCCAGACAGGTAACTGATAGAAAAGTCGCCCCTTATCGGTGGCAAGAATCCGTTTGGCGTCCGCGCGTCGGGCTTCATCATATATATCTGCTAGCGGTCCAGGTTTTTTCTGGGGGTCGCGCGTCGCCCCCGGAGGATACATGCCCACCATAGCGATATACCCGCCCAGCGGTATAGCTTTGAGCCCGTACTCTGTCTCGCCTCTTTTCACCGAAAACAGCGTTTTACCGAACCCAATCATGTACTGAGGTACTCTCACACGGAAAATTTTCGCAGGAACTAAATGCCCGATTTCATGGAGGGCAATCGAAGCGGCAATAGCAATGACCATCACCACCACACCACTGATAAAGAGTGCAACTCCCACTAAATTCTCCTGAACCGTCATTCGTTGAACAATCGTGCCTCCGTGAAGCATACACACGGAGCTCCCCGTAGCGATTACTCACGGGATGCTAGCTATCCAATCACGAAAACCTGTGGATAACCCAAAAGGTCATTTTTACACTAAGAATAAGGTTCAATTTACATAAACTTCACAAATGAAAATATAGAGAATAGTTTGGAAATTCTATTGAAGAGTTATCCTGCATAACATTTCTCATAAGCCTGATATTCTGCGGTTTTTGACCCTACTTCTACTCAAAATGACTCTTAACATTCTTGGTGCGGGGCTGACCTTCACGCAGCAATTTTATAGAGTAAGAGTATTCGAACATTCAATATTTTATTGAATAAAAGCACCTCTATAGGAGCACAACAGATGACCGTAACAGTAGACCGTCCAGATACCATCCAGCCCGATCAGAACGATCCAAAAACTGAAGCTTGGGCTGGGTTTGTTGGTGGTCCCTGGCAGGAGCATGTAGATGTCCGCGATTTCATCATGCGCAACTACACTCCCTTTGAAGGTAACGCTGATTTCCTTGCAGGTCCCACCGACAAGACCCTGCGTGTATGGGACACTCTAGAGAAGAAGTACCTCTCAGTTGAACGCGAACGCCGCGTCTACGATGTTGATACCGAAACTCCCGCTGAGATTGACGCTTTCGGCGCTGGCTACATTAGCGAAGACGACGACGTCGTCGTTGGCTTGCAAACCGATGTTCCTCTCAAGCGCGCCATGATGCCTAACGGCGGCTGGCGCATGGTTGAAACTGCAATCCGTGAAGCCGGTAAAGAACCCAACGAAGATGTCAAAAAGATCTTCACCGAGTACCGCAAGACCCATAATGAGGCAGTGTTCGATATCTACACTCCTCGCATTCGTGCGGCTCGTTCCTCTCACATCATCACCGGTTTGCCCGATGCATACGGTCGCGGTCGCATTATCGGAGACTACCGCCGTGTAGCCCTCTATGGTGTCGACTTCCTGATTTCTGAAAAGGAAATTGACAAGGATCGCGTAGCCGATCAGGGTTTCTCCGAGCACTGGGCGCGCTACCGTGAAGAGCACTCAGAGCAGATTAAGGCTCTGAAACGCTTGAAGAAGATGGCTGCCAAGTACGGCTTTGATATTTCTGGTCCTGCAAAGACCGCCAAAGAAGCTGTGCAGTGGACTTACTTCGGTTACCTCGCCTCCGTGAAATCCCAGGACGGCGCAGCTATGTCTATTGGTCGCCTCTCGGGTTTCTTGGACGCCTACTTTGAGCGCGATCTCAAAGCCGGTCTGATTACTGAATCTGAGGCTCAGGAAATCATTGATGCGCTGGTTATCAAGCTGCGCATCACCCGCTTCCTGCGCACTATTGATTACGATCAAATCTTCTCCGGCGATCCCTACTGGGCAACCTGGTCAGACGGTGGGTTCAGCGACGATGGTCGTACTCTGGTCACCAAGACCTCCTTCCGCCTGTTGCAGACCTTGCGTAACCTTGGCCCTGCTCCAGAGCCCAACATCACCATTTTCTGGGACGAGCGGTTGCCCGAAGGTTACAAAGAATTCTGCTCATCAATTTCTATTGAGACCTCATCCATTCAGTATGAATCTGATCCGCAGATTCGTGACCAGTGGGGCGACGATGCCGCTATTGCCTGCTGCGTTTCTCCGATGAAGGTCGGCAAGCAGATGCAGTTCTTCGGTGCGCGCGTCAACGCTGCGAAGGCTTTGCTGTACGCCATCAACGGTGGCCGCGACGAAGTGAGCGGCAAGCAAATCGTTGAAGGTCATGATCCTATTTCCGGTGACGGCCCCCTCGATTTCGATGAGGTCTGGCAGAAATATGAAGAGATGCTCGACTGGGTAATCGGTACCTACGTTGAGGCTTTGAACATCATTCACTACAGCCACGACAAGTACGCCTACGAAGCTATTGAAATGGCTCTGCACGATTCAGATATTATTCGCGCCATGGGCTGCGGCATTGCAGGTCTCTCCATCGTTGCGGACTCCCTGGCAGCTATCAAGTACGCCAAGGTCACCCCGATTCGCGATGAGACCGGTCTGATTGTGGATTACAAAACTGAAGGTGACTTCCCCGCCTACGGTAACGACGACGATCGCGCAGACGATATTGCTGCGACCATCGTTCACACGGTCATGAGCAAGATCAAAGCGATCCCCATGTACCGCGATGCAATCCCGACCCAGTCCGTACTTACCATTACTTCCAACGTGGTTTATGGCAAGGCAACGGGTAACTTCCCCTCCGGTCACCGCGCAGGCACGCCCTTCTCCCCCGGTGCAAACCCCGAGAACGGCATGGACACCCACGGGATGGTTGCCTCAATGCTTTCCGTCGGCAAACTGGATTACCAGGACGCCCTCGATGGCATCTCGCTAACCAACACCATCACGCCTACCGCGCTGGGTCGCACCAAAGACGATCAGGTCAAGAACCTCGTCGGTATTCTCGACGCTGGATTCTTGCCCGAAGAAGACTAATCAACCCCGGTAGGACGCCGAACCGCGCGCGTCCTACCACCACCCTTTCAACACAATTCATCAAGGAGAACATCATGGCAGTAAAAACTTTTGAAGAGCGTCTTGCATCAATGAAGGCTAACCGCGAGGCAAAGCCTGCAGGCCAGAAGGGCCTGTACCACGCGAACATCAATGTTTTGAATCGTGAAACTCTAGAAGATGCAATGGAAAACCCCGAGAACTACCCCAACCTCACCGTTCGCGTTTCAGGCTACGCAGTAAACTTTGTGCGCCTGACCCGCGAGCAGCAGATGGACGTTCTCTCCCGTACTTTCCACGCAGGCGCATAGAACTTTCACATCTTTGGGATAGGACTTTATGTCTTCAACAACGGTTACATTAGAAACCGGGTCGACGCTGGGAGAGCAAGATTTTGCTCCCCCGGCGTCTCGCCATGCAGGGGCAGGAACCTGGGGTCTGGGAGAGCAAACAGAATTTGAACGTAGCCAGCAACTCGCTCTGATGCGCGCGGGCAAGCTGGGTTCTGTGCACTCCTGGGAACTGGTGACGGCGGTAGATGGCCCCGGAACACGTATGACGGTGTTCATGAACGGATGCCCCTTACGCTGCCTCTACTGCCACAACCCCGATACTTTCAATATGAAAGACGGGCAACCCATTGAAGCTTCCGAACTCATCAAGAAGCTCAAGAGGTATAAAAAGGTTTTCCGCTCTACCGGCGGCGGTCTGACTATCTCCGGTGGTGAAGTACTCATGCAACGCGCTTTTGCGTGGAACTTGCTCATGAGTGCTAAGTCGATGGGCATTCATACCTGTATCGATACCTCCGGTTTTTTGGGGGCTGCGGCAACAGATGACTTTTTAGAGTCTGTTGATTTGGTGTTGCTCGACGTCAAATCGGGAGATGAAAAAATCTACCGTGCCCTCACCGGCAGAGCGTTGCAACCTACCATCGATTTTGGTGATCGTCTCACCGCGCTCGGCAAAGAAATCTGGATTCGGTTCGTTGTGGTCCCCGGATACACCGACTCGGTAGAGAACGTGGAGAAGGTCGCCGATATCGTCAGCAGATGGCGCACCGCTGTTTCACGCGTAGAGGTTCTGCCCTTCCACCAGATGGGTACCGACAAGTGGAAGTCTTTGGGGTTGGATTACAAACTCGAAGATGTCTCCCCTCCTACCAAAGAGGAGACCGAACGAGTGCGTGAGCAATTCCGTGCGCGTGGTCTGACCGTTTTCTAAACTTCATCCAGTGGTTTCGCTGTTCTTCTCAGCAGTGATCCTGACAGGGGTCAGCAACTTAAAAGACCGTGGCCGCAGGAAAATTCCTGCGGCCACGGTCAACACGTTTTTGATACTCCTCTATTGTGCCAGGATTTCGTTCGCACGTATACGAGCCCAGCGCTCTGCATGCAAAACTGAGTCCAAAGTCAAATCTTTTTCTTCGGTTTTGGCCTCAGATTGGTCGTGTTCGTCCAATACTTTGCCCACAGATTCAATGATGTCGGTAAAACGTATCTTCCCAGCATGAAATGCTGCTACAGCTTCTTCATTCGCCGCGTTAAAGACGGCGGGGAAGGTGCCGCCTCGACGTCCGGCGTCTTTAATCATGTTCACCGCAGGAAAGGCCTCGTGATCGAGGGGCTCAAAAGTCCATTCGGAAGCTTTACTCCAGTCACACGGCTGCGCGACCCCGGATATACGGTGCGGCCAGGTAAGACCCAGCGCGATGGGCAACAGCATGGTGGGCGGGCTTGCCTGGGCGATGGTCGAGCCGTCTACAAATTGCACCATCGAATGCACTACGGACTGACGGTGAACGGTTACATCAATCCGGTCTAGGTCAACGCCAAAGAGATGGTGGGCTTCAAGAACTTCCAAAGCCTTATTGACCATAGACGCCGAATTGGTGGTGACGACTAGACCCATGTCCCAGGTGGGGTGAGCTAGAGCTTGTTCGGGGGTTACCTCGCGAAGTTGCTCGTATCCCATACCGCGGAAAGGGCCGCCAGAAGCAGTCAAAATGAGCCGGTCCACTTCAGCATCGTGCCCGCTAGCGAGCGCCTGGGCAAGAGCTGAGTGCTCGGAGTCGACAGGAATCATCGGCTGCTCTAGCGGCGATGCGTCTACCGCTGCTTTGACCAATGCCCCGCCTGCAATGAGGGATTCCTTATTTGCCAACGCCACCTGCGAGTGCGCTTCGAGCGCAGCGAGGGTGGGCTGCAGTCCGATTGAACCGGTGATGCCGTTGAGGACGACGTCGGCGCCTGCTTGTGCGGCGCGTGTTGCAGCGTCTTGTCCCCAGATGATTTCTGGGCGGTAGGAGGAATCTGCTTGAGATTGGATTGCTTCTCTGAGCTGAGCTGCGTGTTCTGCAGTTCCCGACGTTGCTATGAGCTCGGGGCGGAACGCTACAGCCTGCTGAGCTAGCAGGTCTAAGGAGGATGTTCCCGCAGCCAGAGCCTTGACTCTCAATGGGGCGCCGTCATCGAAGGAAGGAACCCCAGCTAGTGAGTTGAGGTGCTCTATTACTTCAAGGCCTTGTGTACCGATGGAGCCAGTAGATCCCAGCAGGGTTACCGTGCGCGAACCGGAGAGAAACTCTTTGAGCTGTTCGGTTAGTTCTTGGCGGGATGAATTCAGGCGCTGTGTTGATCCAAATCTCATACGTTTAGTTTCTCATAGAAGAACAGCGCCACCGCTCTTTCGGGAAAGCGGTGACGCTGTTCGTCAGGTTGAAACTACAACTAGTTAGCCCACGATGTCGAAACTTTGCAGGCGTTTCTTGTCCTGCTTTGTCGATGAGTTTTGTAGGCTCAGCAGCTCGGAATAGATACCGCCTGATTGTGCTAGTTCTGTTGGTGAGCCGATCTCTTCGATCTTGCCGTTGCGCAAGGTGACGATTCGGTCAACTGCCGAGATAGTGGAGAGGCGGTGAGCAATGATGAGGGAGGTTCGCCCTACCATGAGCTCGTCGAGACCCTTTTGGACGGCGCGTTCTGCCTTGGTATCCAGTGCTGAGGTAGCTTCGTCCAGAATCAGGATGGGGGCGTCCTTGAGAATAGCTCGCGCTACGGCGATGCGTTGCTTCTGTCCTCCGGAGAGTTTCAAACCGCGCTCACCAATTACGGACTGGTAGCCATCTTTAAACCCGCGAATAAATTTATCTGCGTTAGCTTTGATGGCTGCTTGTTCTATTTCATCTTCGGTAGCGCCCGGACGTGCGTAGGCAATGTTCTCTGCGATAGTGCCAGAGAATAAGGAAGCGTCCTGGAACACCATGCCGATTTGCGAACGTAGCTTTTCAAGGTCGCCGCCAACGATGTCCATTCCGTCTACGGTTACTGAACCGGTACGAGGATCATATAGACCTTCTAGCAAGGCCATCAGGGTTGATTTGCCGCCGCCTGATTCGCTCACAAACGCAATCTTTTCTCCGCGCTTGATGGATAAATCGATATCATGCAGAACATCTTCCTCTCCCTCATAACCAAAGGTGACGTTATGGAAACGGATGATTTCTTCGCCAGGAGCCGCCTTGACCGGCTCTGGCTCCTGAGAGTGTTTACCTTCCGCAGTAATAGCCAGGGACCGCGGATCTGCCGGATGTTCCATCACCTTGAAGTAATCCTGCGAACCAGCGATGGCGCGCTGCGTAGCATCCACAATCCAACTCAGAGAAGTCACAGGAGCCACAGCCATGGTCATCAGCTGAATCAGCAAAACCATGTCGCCAATGGAGAAAAACCCCTGAATAGTGCGAACAAAAATAATCAGGTACAGCACAAAGAACATGATATTCAAGAACGCCAGGCGATAAATATCCATCAGGTGCCAGTAGCGGGACTGCTTCTGGGTTGTACCAATGGTGCGGTGAAACAGCTTGCTAAACAGGCCAAGCTCGCGGCGTTCCTGACCAAATGACTTCACCACGCGAATCTGTCCAATGACCTCGTTGAACCTGCCCGACGCCGCGTCAATATCCTGGTTCTTTTCCGTTTCCCACACCTGCCACTTCACACTGGTGCGGCTGGTCAGCCATAGGTACACGGGGAAGATAATAATCAGCAGGACGGCAAGCGGCCAGTAATACCAGCCGCTGATGGCAAGCACAGCCACGGTGGTAATCAGCATGGAAGACATCGTATTGGAGAACATTTGGATGAACCGAGCAATCTCAGTAATAGTACGGTTCAAACGCGAAATGATGGTGCCGGTAAGTTCTTCATCGAAATATGAGAGAGGAAGCGAGAGCAACTTGTCGAAGTAACGCACCGACAAGCTGGTACGCATGCGTTGGCTCATCACATCACCCAAATAGCCGCCCACGTTGTTAAAAATAGTGTTGAGCAACTGAGAGGCAAGATAAGCCACGGCAAACCATACGATAACGCTCAGACCGCGTGACTGGTCTCCATTGTGATAAGCAACCACCGTATCGGTAGCCCCTTTGATTACGAAGGGGGCAATCAGCGCGCTCGCTGAGGTAAGGATGGCGCACAGCATAATGCCGACATAGAAGGGGGTGAGTTCTTTAGTGGCTCGAAGAATGCGGAGAATACTGCTCAAGTGATGTGCCCTCGTCAGTGAAAGTAGTGTGAATCGTTTGATTTGAGTGTAGTTGGATAAGTAAATGCAGAGACAAAAAATTCCCCCCACCTTAGAGGTGAGGGGAATCTCTCAGCTGAGAGGAAGCTTAGCGCTTGTTAGCAACCAACTTGCCCCAGATGAAGAGAACGATTAAAGCACCGATGATGGAGGTGATGATAGTTCCAATGCCGATGTGGTTGATGCCGTTGGACAGACCGGGGATGAAGTTACCAATCAAACCGCCAAGGAATGCACCAATGATACCGAGAACCATAGTCGCGAGAATACCGCCACCCTGCTTACCGGGCATGATGAGTTTTGCTAGCGCGCCAGCAATCAGACCGAGAATAATCCAGCTAAGAATACCCAAGATGTTCTTCCTTTCTGCAGAGACAAACATCGTTATTAGTTCGCCTACTTATTAATGTAACTGTATTAGCATACACATACTTTTCAGGAAAACATGCGTTATGCAGACAAATTAGTAAGTAATCTGAGTTACAGGGAAAGTCTTCATTTTCAACGTCGTCACGCATCGTTTTAACATTCTGGGATAACTGACATCTGATGAAGATGCCCCTTTTCACACAACCGCGAAAAGGGGCATCATCAAACAACGACTAGCGCAAATCGAGCATGAGAGAAATGCACCTATCTAAGAAAGCGTCCACCTGAGTTTCTTCATAGCACATATCCCCCGTTGCACTAGAAAACACAGCATTGCGAATAACAGCCGGTGAGAGTTCTTCTGCCGAACGAAAATGGTCACGCAGCCGATTGCACAATGCGTCGACGTCCTTCACAAAATACCCTTTGGTGAGCTTATGAGATGGACGGCGGAAACGATGCCCTTCTGTTCGATTGAGGCGCCCCATCACCAACTCTGCCGTTTCTTCAACGGCATGCTCCCATGCGATTCGTCCGTGTTTTTCGATAAACAGACGACGCTCAAATTCGGCAAATCGATCTTCCACTCGATCGAGCGCATGATCGACGTCGGAAGGTGAATACCCGCCCTGCTCAGAGTCAAAGGTCTGCTGGCGAATATCAGCGGAGCTTTGAACACGGCTATCTGGAATGCCCTTCCGTAGTAGCTCAAAGTCATCCGCTAACCCCGCGAAGTACGCATCAACTTCAGTGCGCGAATACCCCTGCTGGTGTTCATCCACCACAATAAATTCGCCGATACTTGAAGTCTGTCGGTGCTTCACTAGCCCTCCAAATGTATTAAAAATAAATGGGTGCGGTAGAGAACTACCGCACCCATCATGCCACGAAGACCGAACAATTCAATGAAGCGATTAGGCAATCAGGGCAAAAAGAGCGAACAACACATAGCCAATGGCGAGGCAAAAAACAATGGAATCCAAGCGATCCATTACCCCACCATGACCGGGCAAAATATTGGACATATCTTTAATTCCGATTTCGCGTTTCACCATAGATTCAGCAAGGTCTCCTGTGGTTGCCGTAATCACCAGAAATACTGCTAGCACTACGCCGAACCACCAGGGCTCATCAATGAACATCGAAGCAATGATGCCCACGATGATGGAACCCACCATGGAACCGGCGAATCCCTCCCAGGTTTTCTTGGGTGAAATCTTAGGAGCCATAGGATGCTTGCCCCACAGAACCCCTGCGATATAGCCCCAGGTGTCATTACCGATTGCCATAATCAGAATCATAAAAATCTTGCCCGAGCCACCTTCTTCTCGGAAAAGAAGCATAGCCAGTGCCAGCATGAAAGGAACCCATGCAATCGCAAAGATTGACCCCATGACCGACATAATCATGCCGTCTTTTGAACCAAAAAGACGGAAAGCAATCAGGCAAAGAATCGAGGCAACGACGGCGAAAATCAGCCACTGACCGCCCCCCACATAAGCAATGAAAGGTAGCACCAGAGCAATCACAACAGCCGGTACTAGAGGAATCCCCATGCCGCGCTTCTGATTAATGCCGTTCACGATTTCCCAGGTACCCACGCCTGCTGCCGCAGCAGCCAAGCTGACCAAGAGCCAGGGAATAAAGAATAGGCCAATAATTAACAGCGAGCCAAGCACAACACCGACCCCAATAGCAGCGGGCAGGTTACGCCCTGCCCGCGACTTCTTAGGTTCGGGTTTCGTTTCAGTGAGCTGGCTCATCGATTAAACCTCGAGAAGCTCAGCTTCCTTGCGCTTGTAGAGCTCGTCGATGGAATCAACGTGCTTCTTCGTCAACGCATCGAGTTCCTTTTCACCGCGTGAACCTTCGTCTTCGCCAATTTCGCCGTCCTTGACAGCCTTTTCGATGGCGGTCTTTGCAGTACGACGGATGTTACGAACGGATACACGTGCTTCTTCAGTCTTATTTCCGACGAGCTTGATGTAATCACGACGGCGCTCTTCGGTCATCTCTGGCATGACAACGCGGATAACGTTACCGTCATTGGCAGGGTTAGCGCCCAAGTCAGAGTTGCGCAGTGCGTCTTCAATATCCTTCAACGCAGACTTGTCATAAGGAGTAATCAAGATAGTGCGAGCCTCGGGAGTCTGGAAAGAAGCCAGCTGCTGCATAGGAGTAGGAGTGCCGTAGTACTCTACAGTGATGGATGCAAAGAGTGAGGGGTTAGCTCGCCCCGTGCGTACATTAGCGTATTCGTTCTGCAGCGCAACAATGGCTTTGTCCATCTTGGTGCCTGCATCAGCGAGAGTTTCTTCAATCACCTGTGATCTCCTTTAGTAGATGTAGCGCTCAAGACGCTAAACGTATAGCTCTTTCCAGTCTAGTGGATTTAGTGAATGTGTGCTGAATTGGAAAAATCCAGTTACTCCTAGAAATTATGGGAACCGTACGGTGGCTACTACATATTCTTGAGCAGGGTTCTCTTCCCACTCACCCACCAGTAGTAATTCTCCGGGGGCGGGCACATAGGTTGCGGCGTCCTGCAACTTTTCGGGAAAGTCCACTACAAAGTTTCTTCTGATGCCATCAATCTCTATGCTGCCGGTACACGTGTACAGGGTGGATGCATTTATTTGAACCGTATTGAGATTCCACTGCCCAAATCGATGATTGCCTTCGCCTCGTACATCAAGGACGTGAACCTCCCGTTGCGATGGCAGGGCACCCTGTTCTTGCCCCAGAACAGTATCGAGCAGTTCTCCTATTGCAACCCGGTCTTTGGTCATAGGGCTCACCCACCGGCACCCTAGCACGCCATGCTCCAGAGTCAAAAGAGTTGTATCATCTGAAATTTTACGAGCACGGTAGGTCAAGGGAATCTGATACAGCTCCCCCGCCGCAGCAAGGCATACTAAGCTCTCAATCCCCACTTCTCCCTCACGATCAAGAAGCCTCCAACTTGCGTAGAGATCGCCGGTACCTATCAACCGATTCACTATGTGCGTTTTGGTCGGGTTCAACTGTGTCTTATAAATCTTTGCAATTTTTCGCATAGTATTTTTTCCTTTCCTCAAAAACAAAAAGGGTCCCTCCGCTACAAATATTTTTTGCAGCAGCGAGGAACCCAGATTGAGAGCCACAACTTAGGCGGTGACGAGCGTGCCCATCTCTTCACCCAAAATGGCGCGGGTAACGTTACCATCGCCCTGCATACCAAACACACGCATTGCCACGTTGTTGTCTTTGCACAGGGAGAACGCAGTCTGATCCATAACACGGATATTGCGCTGCAACGCCTCATCGTAGGTCAGGTGGTAAAGACGTTCCGCATCAGGATCCTTATTGGGATCCGCAGTGTAAATGCCGTCTACGCCATTCTTCGCTACCAGAACTTCATCTGCCTGAATTTCCAACGCACGCTGCGCTGCCACAGTATCAGTGGAGAAATAGGGTAGCCCTGCGCCTGCACCGAAAATAACCACGCGGTCTTTCTGCATATGGCGAATAGCGCGACGGGGGATGTAGGTCTCAGCAACCTGCGGCATAGTAATTGCCGACTGCACACGCGTGTCAATCCCCGCCTGCTCCAAGAAATCCTGCAGAGCCAACGAGTTCATCACGGTACCCAGCATTCCCATGTAGTCAGCACGTGAACGGTCCATACCAGCTTGGGACAGCTCAGCACCGCGGAAGAAGTTACCTCCACCAATCACAATAGAAGTCTCAACCTGGCCCACGGTTGCAGCAATCTGTTCCGCTACTCCGCGGATGACCTCAGTTGAAATACCGACTTGGCCACCGCCAAAAACCTCGCCCGAAAGCTTCAGGAGGACGCGACGTCGTCCTGTATCATCGCGATGGATAGCGGGGGTAGGTGCATCAGTCATCGAGGAACCTCTCATATCGGTATATTCGTATTATTTTGTGCCTCCAGGGCACCCTCTAGAACAGCATACGACAAAGGAGAGCACCGGAACCGGCACTCTCCTTTGTAATCGGCGAATCTGTGCACAAATCACACTGCACTTTCAGGCTAGTTCGAACTAACCTGAGGACTCACCTAAGGATTCAAAAAGAACTTATGCACCCACGCGGAAACGCTCGAAAGCGGTTGCGGTAGCACCGCTCTCTTCCAGAACCTTAGCTACAGACTTTGAGGAGTCCTTAGCGAAGTCCTGATCAAGAAGGGTGTTCTCCTTGTAGAAAGCCTTCAGCTTGCCTTCAACGATCTTAGGAATGATCTGCTCAGGCTTGCCCTCAGCTGCTGCGGTTTCCTCAGCAACACGCTTTTCAGCATCGACATCTGCTGCGGGAATAGCCTCAGAGTTCAGGTACTTGGGTGACATTGCAGCAATGTGAACTGCTACGTCGTGAGCAACGTCGTCCTTGCCTTCGCCGTCAACAGCGAGCAAAACGCCAACCTGCGCAGGAAGATCCTTGGAGGTCTTGTGCAGGTAAACAGCTACGGTCTCGCCCTCAACGCGTGCAACGCGACGAACAACAACCTTTTCGCCCAGCAGTGCGCCAGCGTCGGTGGTCAGTTCTTCAACGGTCTTGCCGTTGATAGAAGCTGCATTGAGTTCTTCAACGGTGGAAGCGCCTGACGCAATAGCTGCTTCAAGAACGTTGTTACCGAATTCGATGAAGGGGTCAGACTTAGCAACGAAGTCAGTTTCTGAGTTAACCTCAACCATGTAGCCAACGCCGTTTTCAACGCGTGCTGCTACAAGACCCTCAGCTGCTGCACGGCCTTCACGCTTGGTGATGCCCTTGAGGCCCTTCACGCGAATGATTTCCTGTGCCTTCTGCTGGTCGCCGTTAGCCTCGTCAAGAGCCTTCTTAACGTCGAGCATGCCAGCACCGGTCTTTTCGCGCAGAGCCTTGATGTCTGCTGCGGTGTAGTTCGCCATAGTGAACTCCTTGATTGTTTTAGTTCAAAGTTCTTATCTGCCCAGTATTTTACGCCCGGGACAATGTGAAAAGAAGACGGCGCCCACCTAAGTGGGCGGGCACCGTCCTACACAGCATAATTATTCTGCTGAAGCTTCGGTTGAAGCAGCTTCTTCGGTCTGAGCTGATTTCTCAGTCTTAGCTGATTCGTGCTGTTCGAGGAGCTCGCGCTCCCATTCAGCCATAGGCTCTTCAGCGGAGCCCTTACCGGACTTCTTGTTGTTGCGCTCCAAGAGACCTTCTGCAACAGCATCTGCGATAACGCGGGTCAGCAGGTTGACCGAGCGGATAGCGTCGTCGTTACCGGGGATGGGGAATGAAACCTCATCGGGGTCACAGTTGGTGTCGAGGATAGCGACAACGGGGATGTTGAGCTTCTGAGCTTCGTCAACTGCAAGGTGTTCCTTCTTGGTGTCAACGATCCACACCAATGAAGGTGCCTTCTTCAGATCGCGGATACCGCCGAGGGTCTTCTCCAGCTTTTCGTGCTCGCGGCGAAGAAGCAGCAGTTCCTTCTTGGTGAACTGTGAGCCTGCTACGTCGTCAAAGTCAATCTGCTCAAGTTCCTTCATACGATCGATTCGCTTGGAAACGGTCTCGAAGTTAGTGAGCATACCACCGAGCCAGCGGTGGTTAACGTAAGGCATGTTAACGCGGGTAGCCTGTTCAGCAATAGCTTCCTGAGCCTGCTTCTTGGTACCAACGAAAAGTACGGTGCCACCGTGAGCAACGGTTGACTTTACAGCTTCGTATGCCTGGTCAATGAAAGCCAATGACTGCTGCAAGTCAATGATGTAGATACCATTGCGCTCGGTGAAAATGAAACGCTTCATCTTGGGGTTCCAGCGGCGGGTCTGGTGACCAAAGTGAACACCGGAATCAAGAAGCTGACGCATAGTTACGACGGGCATGTCGTCTCCTTTGTAGCCGTGCCGACCCCTTATTCAAGGCTAGCCGTACACGCGCATAGTAGTTATCGGTTACATGTTGAGCTTTAGCTCGTCCTGGAAATACTCAGATTCTCTGCTTATCAGCAGATCCTCTCAGGCCTTCACCGGCTGATGCCGGACCGAAAGTCCCTTCGCTTCTCTCTTCACTCACAAGCGAGTTCGATTAGCTTTGTATTTCGCGTTGTCAGATCAGATGGTTTCCCCTCTGATAAATACCGTATGTAATCGGTATTTTTTACTCTTCTCTGATCACAGAAATGATTTCGAGCACGGATAACCCGCACAGAGCAAACTGCAATGTTCAACTATACAGTATTTGTCCCGATTGTGGAGGTCACTGCGTCCGCTTAAACCGGGCTCGAAAAGTAGGTTACACGGCGTTAGATCACCGCTTCGTTCTTAACTTTGCGTACTGAAGCTTGTGGATAATCAAAAAATCGGTGTATTTAGGGCAAAGATATCCACAATTTTTGTAAAACGTATTTTGGGGTGAGATTTTCTGATGAGCTAAGAGACGACCGAACATATTTCTCAAGGACTTCAAATGCCCCGGTTATGTAACTCTTTCAGAGCAGTTCTTCATCTACGCACGGTACTCATCTGCTGGTTCGTCGTGCTGCTATTTACACATGCGCTTGCTCTATCTCCTGCGATTTCTAGCGAATATCCACGCTGGCAATGGCCTACCCATCAGGGTGCGCAAGTTCTGCGCAACTTTGACAAGCCTGCTCAAAAATGGAACTCCGGGCATCGCGGGGTGGATTTAGCGGCAGACGACGCAACGGTTCGCTCCCCCGCTGCGGGAAAAGTCGTGTTTGCCGGCAAAGTAGTAGACCGCACAGTGATAACGATTGAACATGAGGACGGACGTCGTTCAAGCTTCGAACCCGTCGCTCAACCGTTAAAAGTGGGCACAGCTGTAAAGGCGGGAGAGAAAATCGCCGAGATAGATCCGGCGATTTCTCACTGCTCCCAGCTATGTATCCATTGGGGCGTTCGAGAAGGCACCGGCAAATCCGCCGAATACCTCAACCCTTTGCTCTTTTTAGGGGTAGAAGATCCAAGCGTCCTGCTACCGATTGGTGAAGACTTTGCGGCGTAGCAAGCTGAGAGGGGCGATGTGACCGGCGTAGCTCGTTTTGACCAGATATACCTGGTCAAAACGAGCGTAGACGGTCAGTCACTTATCACCGCGGAGATGACTAGGGCAAGAAAAAAGTCGTCCCAGTCGGATTCATACCGACCGGAACGACTTATCACATGGTAGCTTCCCACGAGCTAACCTCTGTAGGGCCTGCGGGACTTGAACCCGCGACCAAGGGATTATGAGTCCCCTGCTCTAACCAGCTGAGCTAAAGCCCCCCGCTGTTTCTATAAACAACTCTTATAGATTACCTGAGATAATCAAAAATTCTAAAATTGTTTGCGTGCCTTCGTGGAACTACCTTTAGTTTTTGTGCTGGCTCGCTACGAATTCATAGTACTTCTGGCTGGACGTATAAAGAGATTCGAACATGTCCCATGTCTTCTTCGCCGCGTGCTTTTTCACCATTTCGTGGCTATAAGCGCCCATCGCTTTCCGTTCAGCTTGAGGGAGTTCCAGAATAAAGCCTAGTTTCTCAGCAAGATCGGAAGAATTACCTGGTTCAAACAGAAAACCGTTTTTTCCCTCTTCTACCAAGTGAGGTAGCGCGAGCGCATTAGCGAGCACCAACGGGCGCGAAGCACTCATAGCCTCCAGCGTCACTAAAGATTGCAATTCAGCAGTACCTGGCTGACAGAATACATTTGCTCTCAGATAGCCTTCGCGTAGCTCTTCATCGCTGACGTATCCCAAGAATCGAACACGGTCTTCGACTCCGCATTCCTGCGCCTTCTTCTGCAGAGTTTCTAAGATTTCTCCAGTGCCCGCGATTTCTAACATCACGTGGTTGAGACGCGATGGTAACTGCGAAAACGCTTCAATCAGTACATCGATGTTTTTCTCAATCGCCAGGCGTCCAGCGAAGAATATCCGCATTTCTTCTGGATTTTTAGAAATGACTTCATCAGGATTTGGCTCGTAATCAGCCAATTCAATCCCATTGGAAATTGGAATAACTGGTTTCTTGAAATGTCCCGATTCTTTCATCGCTTTAGCCGCGATGGGAGTCGGGGTCGTTACGATCTGGGCACGCTCCAAAATACGGCGCATATCCCCCCAGCTGAAACGTGCAAAAGCATCATTGAACCACTGGGGAAAAGGTAGAAATGGGTCAAGGTTCTCCGGCATAAAGTGGTTGGTTGCAATAATGCGAATACCTCGCCGTTTAGCCTGTAGCACCAGAACACGCCCCACAATATAGTGGCACTGAACGTGCACGACGTCGGGCTTTACGTCGTCGAGAATCTGACCTACTTCACGCCATATACCCCAGGGCGTACAAATACGGATGTAGGGGTGGGTAGGTGCGTGGTGAGATACTAGACGATGCTCTGTGATGCCGTCTACCAGTCGTTTCTCGCTCTTCGCCTCATCGGGGTTAGCAGCTACCACATGAACTTGATGCCCTCGATCCTTCATAGCTACCGCCAACCGATGTCCGAATTGAGCAGCACCGTTAATATCTGGTGGGTAAGTATCGGCGCCAATCATGATGGTCAGGAGGCCAGTGGTCATCTGTGTTTGCA
The DNA here is from genome assembly GCF_042677725.1 of Rothia amarae. NCBI lineage: Bacteria > Bacillati > Actinomycetota > Actinomycetes > Micrococcales > Micrococcaceae > Rothia > Rothia amarae. The sequence continues at coordinate 42,301 of NZ_JBHUCN010000014.1, read as the reverse complement.
CCTATTCACGTCTTGAGGATTGAAAGCTCTTTTTCAATTGTGCCATGTTCAGATTGAAGCTTGCCACGAGGATGCTGTATTAAGGGGGAAAATATAGGCGTCCGGACGACGGCGCACACCTGTGCGGTTACAGAAAAACGCCCCGTACCTTTCGGTACGAGACGTTCATCTTTTATGTGCTCTTAGAGTCTTTAGCGCTTGATAAGTTTTCCGAGGAATACAAAGAACGCGCTGACAGATGCTGCAAGAGCTGCGAATGAACCCCAGCGGGCTTTGAGGGCTTCAGGGTCAGTTGCATTCTGGGTGAACTGACGACCGTGAGATGCGAACTTTACTTTTGCCTCGCCGGGAGCGTTCTGAACATTAGCCTTGGAGCCAGCAACCAGGTTGGTACCTTCGGACTTCACGCTGTTAACCTGTAGGTCTAGGTCATCGCGAAGAGTCTTGAGGTGTTCACGGCGCTGGTTGGTTCGCTGCTTGAGCTGGTCTTCGTTAGCGGCAGGAGCCTGCCCGCCTTCCTTCTCAGCTTCTTCCTTTTCAGCAGCCTTCTTGGCTTCCTTCTCTTCCTGCTTTGCCTTCGCCTTTTCTTCCTGTTCACGCTTCAAACGTGAGGAATTCATGGCGGAGCCATCTTTGAGAACACCCAAGTCGTAGAGAACACCGAAGATTGCGGATTCGGGCTTGAACGGAAGTTGCTTCTTGATCATGCCGATGCCGATGAGAACAAAAATTGCGGTGAGAATCAAGAACACTGCTGCGAGAATGAGTGCTGCGAGCCAGCCGGGCATAATCTCTGCCAGGCCTAGAATAGCTGCGCTCACCAATGCAATGAGCATGCAGAGAGCGAAGAAAAGACCAACAGCGGCAACCGCTGCGCCCTTACCTACGCCAATGCCTTTATCTTTGAGTTCAAATTTTGCAATCTGAATCTCGTCTTTAATCTGTTTGGGCGCTAGACGACCGATAACCTTAGTGGCATCGATAGAACGGCTTGCGCTTTCCTTGAGATTTGCAAAGGCTGTGCGTACACGGGGGCCTTTTGCTGCATCAGTGCGAACACCTTCAACGCGGACGCTTTCTGCGCGTGCGCTGTCGGGGTTGACTGTTACGATTTTCTCGGTCATACCCTACCTCTAAACTAAGTTTACTTTGGTTTTAGTGTATCAGCCCTTTAGTTTATACGGTGTAGCGCCTGGTCATTACCTGAAAATAGTTCGTTTCGGCAAGTTTATTGTTTAAAATCAAAAACCCACCAGCAAGAACTGGTGGGTTTTTATAAATGCTCCCCCGACTGGACTCGAACCAGTAACCCTTCGATTAACAGTCGAATGCTCTGCCAATTGAGCTACGGAGGAATATTTTGTTAGGGCTTTTGTTCGCCGCAACGAGTAATAACTCTACACAGGTTTATAGAACCGTGCAAATTGAGCGAGGGTGACCTCCCTCACTTGCACCAGATTAGTCCTGCCCCTCCATGATGCTACGCCGTCGAAGTTCTAATTCCAGGAGGGAGCGCTGGATATCTTGGAATTCTTCGGCGTCGGCTGTCGGGTCTAATCTTTGGAGATTCATCAACAGGTTGGATTTTTGGCGATTGATTTGCTGTTCAAAGAGCCTATTTAAGATGTCGTGCACATAGCGCGCCAGCTGTTCTTCGGTTCGCGCAGGAATCGGTGAGACTGTGAGTTCGGCAAGTAGAGCATGAACCGGTTCGGGGGCCTGCGAACGTACGCTGTTAACCCAGTGGGTGCCGGGGGCAGGAACAACCTCTGCAGCTGCACCAATAATGCCCTCAGCAATTCCCGAGTGCATGCGGTAGCGGTATTGAACCTTAGCAAGTTCTTGCCACTGGGCATTGGAAAGATAGTGCGGCACCTGGACAACCACTTCGAGAGCTTCCCGTTCCATCCGCGCTACGGGATCGCGCATGTCAGGTATCTCAAACGGGTTAGCTTCTTGCTCTGCACGAGCCTGCTCGACGGCATCTTTCGCTTCCTGCTCTGCCTTAGCTTTATCCCGGTGGCTCTGCTGAGGGTTTTCCTGGGCATAGTTAACGGCGCGTAGAACTTCATCGGTTTCGATGCCCAGCCAGCCCGACACCTCGCGGATATAGGCAGGGCGAAGCGTACGATCCTTAATCCCAGCAAGGATAGGAGCCACCGCTCTCATACCGCGAATCCGCCCTTCGAGCGTGTTCATGTCGTAGTTTTTGAGGGTAGCTTTAAGGGCGAACTCAAAGAGCGGACGGCGAGAGGCAATCAGCGAACGCACGGCGCCGTCGCCACGGTTCAGGCGTAAATCGCAGGGATCCATGCCGTCTTTTGCAACGGCCACAAAGGTTTGAGCAACGAATTTCTGGTCGTCCTGAAAAGCCGAAAGGGCAGCTTTCTGCCCTGCGGCGTCGCCGTCAAAGGTAAAGATAATTTCGCCGCCGGTGCCGTCGTCGCTAATGAGTCTGCGGACTACCTTGATATGTCCGCTGCCAAAAGCGGTTCCACAAGTTGCTACAGCTGTATCAACACCTGCAAGGTGCGCAGCCATAACGTCGGTATACCCCTCGACCACCACGATTTGGCGTTTCTTAGCAATATTTCGTTTTGCGAGATCGAGGCCGTACAGCACCTGAGATTTCTTATAGAGCTGAGTCTCTGGGGTGTTGAGATATTTTGGGCCTTGGTCGTCCTCAAAAAGTTTGCGAGCGCCAAAGCCGATGGTCTCCCCTGCGATACCGCGAATGGGCCACATGAGGCGACCGCGGAAACGATCATAAAGCCCTCGATTGCCCCGGGAGAACATGCCGGTGGCCTCGAGCTCTTCCTCGGTGAAACCTTTAGCGCGCATGTATTTCAGGAGGTTATCCCAGCCGCGCGGGGCATAGCCCACGCCAAACTGCTGAGTTGAACGCGGATCAAATCCTCTCCCACCCAGAAATTTTTGGGCTTCTTGAGCGGCGGGGGTGTAAAGATTTTTTTGGAAGAATTCGGCTGCTACTTTATGAGCGTCTAACAGGCGCTGGCGGCGCCCCACTTCTTCCTTACTGATGCCGCTGCCCTGCTCGTAGTGGAGTTCGTAGCTAATGCGGGCGGCCAGCTTCTCTACTGTCTCCGTAAAGGAAGTATGATCCATTTGCATAACGAAAGAGATGACGTCACCAGATTCACCACAGCCAAAGCAGTGATAGGTACCCATCTGCGGGCGTACGTGAAAGGAGGGGCTCCGCTCATCATGAAAAGGGCATAACCCTTTGAACGAACCAATACCTGCAGATTTGAGGGTTACATAACCCTCAACTATTTCGCGGATATCGGTACGGGAACGAACCTCATCTATATCTTCACGTCGAATCAAACCAGCCACCTACACATGATAGCCAGCATTGCTTCTGCGCGTGAAGAGAGTCAGCTGAGGGCGTGGGGCTGATGTGACCTACAGTTCGTCGTCGTCCTCAAGCGGAGGTTTGGGATTCTTTCGCCCTAGCCCAAAATCAGCCGGGGATAACCCTATGCAGAGCACAATAGCGAAAGCCGCCAGCCCCCACACCCATGACCCAATGAGTGAACCAATCATCAGCCCCACGCAGAGACTTGCGATGGAGACAATAATGATTTGTTTGACCGAATTTTTTGATCGCATGGGGTTCCTTTCTACCACAGTGGTTTATCGCCCAGAACCCAGTGGTTACCGGTAATACGGCGGTATAGCGCCACGGCAGAGCGATCGGTGAGGGATGCCACCTGATCGACTACTAAACGCAGTTTAGCTGTGTCATCATTTTGACCCAATTCGCGCATATCCGCGCGAAAGACCGAATCCATATAGTCGGGGTTTTCCAGCAGAGCTTCTACCAGTACCCCCAGGATTTCTTGCTGATTTTCATAGTGAGGTTGAGCGTCGCGTACCGTCATAACGAAGGTGGTGGCGATGCCCTTCATCAGAGCAATTTCGTGTTCGGTTTCTTCAGGCACAATGAGTTGCGCGGAGTAGCGGGTGAGAGGTCTATCGACTCCGTACTGTTGCCGGGTGGCTTCCATCGACGTCGCAGCGAAACGACCAATCAGTTTTGAGGTGAGCGCTTTGAACGCTGCCATCGACGCCCGGGTACCGCTCATATAGGGAACCCACCGTTCCAAAGACTCCAGACGCATCAGGGCGGCATCTAATCTTTCATCCTCCACCGCGGGTAGATACCACTGCCTGGTTTTCTCAAACAGTCTCTGCCGGTTAGCAGTATCTTTGAGAACTTCTAGCTGAACGTGACCGCCAAAAACAGCATCTTCAACATCGTGGACCGAATAGGAAATATCATCCGCCAAATCCATGACCATAGCTTCCATGCATTTTTGCTGCGGTGCCACACCGGCTTCGCGAGCACCGCGTCTGAACCAGTCGAAAACGGGCATATCATCGGCATAGACCCCGAATTTACGGTTGGGCCTGCCGTCAGCTCTCTCGGGAGCGTCTTCAATACGCCACGGATATTTGCAGGTGGCATCGAGTGTGGCACGGGTGAGATTGAGCCCTGCCGAACCGCCATCGTGGCGAATAACTTTAGGTTCGAGTCGAGCCAACAGGCGCAAGGTCTGTGCATTACCTTCAAATCCCCCGGCCTCTCGCGCGAGATTATTCAGTGCGGTTTCTCCATTATGCCCAAAAGGCGGGTGACCCAAATCGTGGGACAGGCAGGCAGTATCGACGACGTCGGGGTCGCACCCCAGCATGCGCCCTACCTCGCGGCCGATTTGAGCAACCTCAAGCGAGTGAGTCAGTCGGGTGCGCACAAAATCATCCGTATCAGGGTCCATCACCTGCGTCTTCGCACCCAAGCGGCGTAATGCACTGGAATGAAGAACCCGCGCACGGTCGCGTTCAAAAGCCGAGCGATAAATATTGCGATGGTGTTCGGGAACCCATCTCGCGGCATCCTGATCCGAATAGCCGGGAGTATTGGCTACTTCTTCGCCCAGCACCATGCCGTCTTGAGGATCAATGATTTTGCTCATGCTTTTATTCTACGGGGCATGACAATGGGCGCCTGCTTAGTCAGCAGGCGCCCTTGAAAGAGAAGTTTTAGCCGCCCGATACGTCTAGTTCCGCATCCACCAGACCGAGCCGCTCGGCATCACCCAGAATTCGCGAATCGAGCCATCCGTTGGGCAGATGGGGTTTCTTGGGATTACCTGCACGTCCTCGCGGGCCTTCAACCGCTTCCCCGGGGTAGCCGATTGAGTGATCGAGCTCGGAGAGATACTCACGAAAAGTTGCCAAATCGGGCACAGTTGCCATTTTCTGGCGCAGCTGGCCACCCACCGGGTAGCCGTGGAAGTACCACGCAACATGCTTGCGGATCTCGCGTAACCCCTTGAGCTCATCGCCAAAGGTTTCCACCAACAGTTCAGCATGGCGGTAAATCATGTCGGCTACTTCACTCACACCGGGCTTGAAGCGAGCTTCCGAGCCTTCAAATGCATTCTGCAAATCACCAAAGAGCCAGGGGCGACCTTGACAGCCTCGTCCGACGACTACTCCGTCGATGCCAGTCTGCTCGACCATGGCAATCGCGTCTTCGGCACTAAAAATATCACCGTTACCCAGCACGGGCACATCGGGAATAGCTTCGCGCAAATCGGCGATAGCGTCCCAATCAGCCTGACCCGAGTAGTGCTGTTCCATGGTTCGACCGTGCAAAGCGATGGCAGCTACACCTGCATCGCGGGCAATCTTTGCTGAATCCAAGAACGTTAGATGGTTATCGTCGATGCCTTTACGCATTTTGACGGTGACCGGAATATCATTGCGTGCTGCCTCTTTCACCGCATTCTCCACGATGGCGGTGAACAAATCGGTCTTCCAGGGAAGAGCCGATCCGCCACCTAACTTGGTGACTTTAGGAACAGGGCAACCAAAGTTGAGGTCGATATGGTCGGCGCGGTCTTCTTCTACCACCATGCGCACGGCTTTGCCCACGTTGACGGCGTCTACACCGTAAATCTGAATGGAGCGAATCTTCTCGTCATCGTCGTGCTCAATGATGCGCAGTGACTCAGGACGGCGCTCCACCAGCGAACGCGCGGTCACCATCTCTGTAACATACAGTCCGCCGCCGTATTCGCGGCAGAGACGGCGAAAAGCCTTATTGGTTACGCCAGCCATGGGCGCAAGAATAACAGGCGTTTCTACCGTATGCTTGCCCAGTCGCAACGGGGGTAACTGAAGTTTCTTCGTCTTAGTTTGAGGGGTTTCACTTGTTTGAGTCACCCTGCAATTCTTGCATAATCCGCACTGTCCGGCAGGTAGGGGTGGGTCACAGCAACAATTACGCCAAAAGTAAAGATTCATTGACAAATCACATATGCCATGAAAAGATGTGAAATATCAAGAACTCTTGACACGTCACAAATAAATAGCCCTTGATGAGAACCAATGAAGAAATACCCTTCAGAACTAGACAGTATTACAAACGCCCACCAACAAGTGTTAGATGCATCTGCTCAATTAGAGGAGGCGGTGAGGCGAGCTCGCCAATCGGGTGTCACCTGGCAACAAATCGGCGATGCGATGGGGGTTTCCAAGCAAGCTGCCTCTCAAAGGTTTCAGCAGGCTTCTCTCAAACTTACGGACAAATCGCTGGATTCAATCACAAAAGAAATCGAGCAAATTACCGACTCATTTTTTACCGCGTTAGACCGTGAGGATATTTCAACACTGCATTCTTTGATGACTTATATGACAGCCCGGCAACTTTCCCAACGAAAGATTCTCAGCATCTGGCATCAAACAAAGGAGGCATGCGGAGATTTTATAGAAATCAGCAATTCGCGGATTGAGCACAACGGGACAACTTTTGTTTATACCTATCGGCTTCGCCACCAATGGGGCGAACCAGTAGGCCAGATACTTTTCAACATACGCCAACAAATTACAGGATGGGTGATTTTCCTTGACGACTCAGCAGAACTCCCCTGGTAATACCAACAAATCCTCCGAGAAATACTGGACCATCGCCGTATGGGTTGTATACGGACTGGTGCTCTCGCTCCTTTCAGAACACTGGCTCATTGGAGTAATAGGTGCCCTCTGCTTCGCAGTGGCCAGTTTTTTCGTACTTTATGATTTTCGCTCAGATTCTCAACGAATCCAGTGGAAACCATGGCTAGTTACCTACGCAGGTTCCTTGGGAATTAGTATGGGAACTCTTTTATTTGATAGTGGTTCGCAGTGCATTATCTGGTCAATAGTCTTTTTAATCATGCTTCGAGCCCTTTATTCTGAAAGCGACAGCCAGAAGAACCGCAAAGCAAAGGACGTGATTTAACCGATGGACGATCTTCGCATTGAAAAGGTTCTACGCGCAGCAGAATGTATACCTGCCGGCAAAATGGCTACCTATGGGGATCTTGGCAAAATTACTGGCGAATCACCGCGCGTCGTCGGAAACCTCATGGCAAAGTGGGGAACCAACGTACCCTGGTGGCGCGTCTGCAATGCCCAAGGCGAAATCGCCGGGCATTTCAACCAGGCTCTCCCCCACTGGCAAGAAGAAAATATAACCCGCAATGATAAACACACCGGGATTAAACTAGCGGCGCACCGCGCAGACTATGCTGAGCTGGTGCGCCACTGGGAAACAGCTACTCAAAACTTAGAGTAAAACCGCTTACGGGGTGGGACGACCGCCGGTTAGACCAAGGGTCTCACCGGATACATACGAAGCTTCATCCGACGCCAGGAACACGTAAGCGCCCGCAATCTCAACAGGCTGACCTGCGCGACCCACGGGAGTGTCCTGACCGAACTGAGTGAGCTTCTCCGTCGGCTGACCGTGGCTAGGCTGCAATGGAGTCCAGAATGGTCCGGGTGCAACAGCGTTCACACGTATGCCTTTAGGCGTCAAGTCCTGAGCTAGCCCCTTAGAGAAGTTGTTCATTGCAGCCTTAGTGAGCGCGTAGTCCAGCAAAGTCTCCGAAGGCTCATATGCCTGAATCGAAGAAGTGAAAATGATTGAAGAGCCAGGTTTCATATGTGTTACTGCAGCTTTGGTCACGCGGAATGAAGAGTAGATATTAGACTTCATGGTCTTGTCGAAGTCCTCGTCTGAGATTTCTTCAAGCCCGTCATGCCAAATCTGACGGCTAGCGTTGTTGACCAAAATGTCCAAGCCACCAAAGGCTTTAACAGTTTCTTCAACGATTTTCTTGCACTGTTCCAAATCCATGAGATCGCCGGGAAGAGCGAGAGCTTTCTGACCAGCGTCCTCAATAGCTTTGATGACGCGATCGGCGTCAGGCTGCTCCTCAGGCAGGTAGGATATCGCCACATCTGCGCCTTCACGTGCATAAGCGATAGCAACCGCCGCGCCGAGACCAGAATCGCCACCGGTAATAAGCGCCTTACGACCCTTCAACCGACCGTTGCCTTTGTAGCTTTCTTCGCCGATATCTGCCAGAGGAGTCATCTCGATATCTAGACCGGGATTAGGCTGGCTCTGCTCGGGGGGAGAAATAACGGGAAATTTCTTGCGGGGATCAATGAGCTCTGACATGGGATTATCCTCCGAACTTTAAAAGTTTATATTTGAAAAGTATTTCTTATACAAAGAGTCTCCCACTCGAATGAATGGGAGACTCTTTTAATGCTTAGCTAATAAGTTTGCCTGAGGCAATCAAAATTAGATGCGATCCTTGCGGTCACGAGCATCTACATCGTCGCCTTCAACGCGGATTTCTTCCTTGCGAACTTCACCCTGTACACGCTCGGTGTCGGTGTGAACGTCCTTTGAAACGTTGACGCGCTCGGTAGCAACGGTGTCTACGGTAACGTTGGGTCGCTCTTCGTAAGCGGTTACGGTTACGTCCTCTGCGCCTTCCTTGAAGTCGTAGCCAGCGTTGGTGCGTGCCTCTGCTGAGTTAGGATCAATCTTCTCGCGCTCTACATGGATTTCTTCGCGACGTACGGGAACCTCAACGGTCTCGGTGTCGGTGGTAACAACCTTGCGCAGACGAACACGACCGGTTTCGCGAGCAGTTGCGGTGTTGGAAACGTTTAGGCGCTCTTCGTGAGCTACAACGTCGCCGTCGCGGCCAGCATGAGCTTCGCGGCGATCCTGGTCTACACCAGCAGCTGCGTGACGGTCGGTGTGGTCTGCGTGACGGTCACCAGCAACACCTGCTGCGGTGCCTGCGCCTGCTACACCAGCGTGGTTTTCACGACGCTCGTTGGTGATGCCTGAGTGACCATTGTAGTAGTCGTAGATGCGCTGTTCTTCTTCAGGTGAAAGTTCGCCGTCTTCAGCAATGTTCGGAGCGTCCTTGACGAATTCCTTGCTGAAAGGAACGGTGATGTCGTCACCGTTGTACTGTGCCTGGTTGACAGGAATGAAGGATTCGTTGGTGCCGAACAGACCGGTGTTTACGGTTACGAAAGTAGGCTCTGAAGTATCAGCGTCTACGTATACAACGCCGACCTTACCGATTTTCTCGCCGTCCTGTGAAAAGACGGTGGAACGCTTCAGGTTTTCAATAGTGTTTGCGTTAGTCATTGTTTCCTCTTTCTAACTTTGCTTTGATACGGATTTCCGAAGTTCATTCGTTTACCGAACTTCGGTCTGACGCATCGACCAGAAATATCATAAGCATGCTCATCATCGTTTTGCAACTCAAACTAAGCGTACTGATAGTAAGTTTCCTGATTTTACGATTTATTACAGGGCTCTCAGCCACCCAAAACCCTAGTTTTACAAGTTGAAACACCGGATAAATCGAGGTTGAATCCGCTCAACGAATAATTCGAAAAATTTAATCTACGACCACGAAGGAGTTCTCCACCACCGATGCAGCCCCCATCTTTATGAGCTGATCAATCAAGATGGATAGGTCTTCCATCGACTCGGTGACCTCCACAGTGACGGGATACTGGGCAGCCAGGGGTGAAAGCATCTGCAGGATTGCCTCTCGGGCCTGGGGATAGTCAAAGTCGTATCCCAGCAGAACCTCGGTAGCCGCATCGTCCTCTACCTCAAATCCCGGCATGTCGTGCTCTAGCGGACGGTAGCTGACGGCGAACACTTTGATGTCACCTTTTTTCCCGTTTGCTCGCGCCGAGAGAACATCATCTCGTAGAACCAATGCGCCGAATGCCTCTGCCTCATCGGAGAGGAAAAGCCTGTTCACGCGGCCCAGCGACGTCTGCGCCGGAGGGTCCCACTGATGCGAACGCTGATAGAAATCCCAGACCTTTTGAGTGAGTTCTACAGAGCCGGTAGCTATATCTTCAATTGCTTGAGTCATTTCACCCTCCTCGTTCTGGTGGAGGGGTACACCGGGAACAGCCCCAGCCTCTATTCGAACGACGCGCGTGCGCTGAATCTTCTTGAAACCTTGGGCTAACGCAAATTCAACGGCATCGGATTCCACATCAACTTTTGAGCGAAGCGAGACTACTCCCGAAGGAGAGTCTTGCGCCAGCCTACGCAGGCGTTCTAACAGTTCGGTGCCAATCCCGCCCCGGCGATGGTCGGGCGCCACCTCAACATATGCCCATAGATGCTCAGCATGCAGGGACGTTTCATAGACAGTTGCAGCGGCAATCGCTATCCCTTTATGCTCAGCGACAATGGTGCGACGCCAGGGCGATTCGTCAGAATCCGGAGCGAAAGACGCACGGAAAGTCGCCGCTGAAGTGCTTTCGGCGTCGGGCCAAATTTGGAGTAGCTCGAGGTCGTCGCCCTCTTGCCAGGGGCGAAAAGTCAAATCATTTTTCATCGGGAGGGAAATCATTTCTTAGATGGGTCAAATTCCAATTTCACTCAACTTTAGCGCAGGCAAAACTAAAGTGGAAAGGCTCCATCTGCTGGCTGAGAAGAGGTGGTTCACCAAGTGTTCATATGCACGTCGGTGCAGTTTAAAGCAATCTTTTGCCAAGGTATCTGAGAGTTCCGTAGGGTAAGAATATGACTATTGCAGATATGTTCTTATCCAAGCCCACGCTCACTGGTTCTCTAGTAGAGCTTCGCCCCTTTAACGATGAAGCAACTTCCGCGATGGTCGAGATCTTGAAAGATCCTGAGGTACTGGTTAAGACGGGATCAGTACACACCATGGAGCAAGCAGAAGAAGAGCACAGCTTCTCAGAAGCTCAACACTGGTATGAAACACGAAACCAGCAGAAGAACCGTCTCGATTTAGCGATTTTTTGCAAAGACACCCAGCAGTATGTGGGTGAATTAGTTTTTAACGAATACGACCCTCGCAACAAATCCGTCAATTACCGTATTGCAATTGGCGAGGGTGGCCGCGGTCGCGGTTTGGGAACCGAAGCCACCCGTCTCATGGTGGACTACGGTTTCGAGAAACTCGGTCTCAACCGTATTTCTTTGGAAGTCTACGATTTCAATAAGCGTGCGCGATACGTCTACTCCTCCTGTGGTTTTGTGACCGAGGGGCGACTGCGCGAAACACTCTATTACAACGGCACCTTTCATGATTCGATTATCAAATCAATTCTTCGCAAAGATTGGGAGAGCTTGAAAAATCCAGACATGATCAGTGCACCTACCCTCGCCACCGTCTCGATCTGATTTTTTCTGTCCCCCTGCTTCATTGTAAAAATGCCCCCATGCCGAGTTAGTTCTCAGCACGGGGGCATTTCTATAAAGACGGCTACTAGCCTACAAGTTTAGATGCGAGATAGCTCTTGACCTGATCTAGTGCAACGCGCTCCTGGTTCATGGTGTCGCGTTCACGAATCGTCACTGCCTGGTCTTCGAGAGTATCGAAGTCAACGGTGATGCAGAATGGAGTACCGATTTCGTCCTGACGGCGGTAGCGGCGTCCGATAGCTCCCGACGTATCGTAGTCAATATTCCAGTTCTTACGCAGTTCAGCCGCCAGCTTCTCTGCGGTCGGTGTCAGCTCTTCTTTCTTAGACAGAGGAAGAACTGCGGCCTTGACCGGTGCCAAGCGGGGATCAAGCTTGAGTACGGTGCGCTTATCAACGCCGCCCTTAGTGTTGGGGGCTTCGTCCTCAACATAGGAATCAACCAAGAACGCCATCATCGCGCGGGTCAGCCCGAAGGACGGTTCAATCACGTAAGGAACGTAGCGTTCACCGGTTCCCTGGTCGAAATATTCCAGCTTAGCGTTGGAATGCTCGTTGTGGACGCCGAGGTCGTAATTGGTGCGGTTAGCAACACCCATCAACTCGCCCCAGGCGTTGCCTTGGAAACCGAAGTTGTATTCGAGGTCGATAGTGCCATCGGAGTAATGCGCGCGGTCGTCCTCAGGTACATCAAACTTACGCATGTTGTCGGGGTTAATGCCCAGGTCAACAAACCAGTTCCAGCAATCCTCAACCCAGGTATCGAAGTGCTGCTGAGCGTCGTCGGGGTGAACGAAGTACTCGATCTCCATCTGCTCAAATTCGCGGGTGCGGAAAATGAAGTTACCGGGAGTGATTTCGTTACGGAACGCCTTACCAATCTGCCCAATACCAAAAGGAGGGCGCTTGCGAGCAGCAGTGACGACGTTGTTGAAGTTCACGAAAATACCCTGAGCGGTTTCAGGACGCAGGTAGTGCAGCCCCTCTTCATTATCAACAGGACCCAGGTAGGTTTTCATCAAACCGGAGAAGTTCTGAGGCTCAGTCCACTGACCCTTATTACCGCACTTGGGGCAGTTAATATCTGCCATACCATTTTCAGGAGCCTTGCCGTGCTTATCTTCAAAAGCCTCCAGCAAGTGATCCTGGCGAAGACGGGTGTGGCAGGAGAGGCACTCCACCAACGGATCGGTGAAAGTCGCTACGTGGCCGGATGCCTCCCACACTGCGCGGGGAAGAATAACCGATGAGTCAAGACCCACCATGTCCTCACGCCCGCGCACGAAAGTCTTCCACCATTCGTTACGAATGTTCTCTTTCAGTTCCACGCCGAGGGGGCCGTAGTCCCATGCTGAGCGGGTACCACCGTAAATCTCACCTGCCTGGAAAACAAACCCGCGGCGCTTAGCCAGGGTGATGACGTTATCAAGGGTGGATTTAGCTGCCATGCTTTACTCCTAGTACTCCGCCGCTGGATACGACGTGCAGGGGTTGGATAAATGTCTTGCGCGCTCTTGCGCTACTTCCAGCCTAACAGTTAGCTCACACCCGATAGAATGAGCGGCATGAATGAAATTGAAGAAGTATTGATTCGGGACGACATGATTCGCTTAGGCCAGTTCATCAAACTGGCAAATCTAGTCGAAGACGGCGCACAGGCACGCGAAGTCATTCAAAATGGTCTCGTGAAAGTTAACGGCGACATTGAAGAAGCACGCGGAAAGCAGCTACACGACGGCGACGTCGTCGAACTCAACGGATTCGCTGCACGGGTGACCGTAGAAAACTAAGATGTTCTACCCCAAAGTCCGCCAAGCACTCCTCTTGGCGGACTTCTAAAATATTAGAGAATATGTTTCTGCATAAAGCGGGCGATATCTCGTACTTCTTCAGGGTTAATAGAGTGGGGTAATCCCTGGTAGACGTGCAGTTCCACCTGTGCGTTCTCTTTGAGCCAGTTCGTTGCAAAGTCCACACGTTCGGGAGAAATAACGGTATCGGCATCACCACGACCGTAGAAAACTGGCATGTTCTTCGCCTTAAACTCAGTATCCTTGAAATAGTCTTCACCGTCAGGAATCACAAACCCACTGCAACCAATGACTGCATGGACGAGGTCTGGACGACGGCGCGCCACCGACGTCGCCATTGCCATGCCCTGTGAGAACCCCATCAGGGTCACTGCCTCATAACGTGTGGTTTCCTGTTCTAGAAAATCAATCACGTAGTCGGTCGCAAGTTCCACCGCACGTTGATTCGATTCCAAGGCGTTCGTCAAGGGATACCACTGGTAGCCAAAAGCAGCGCCGGGGATGATTGCGGTGTCCCCTACCTCGGACAGCGGAGTACCCACAGGTTGAGGCGCACGCAGACCGGCGTAGGTCACTGACCCGCCGAGCATTTCACCAATCTGCAGGAGGTCACGCTCGTTGGAACCATACCCGTGAAGCATGAGAATCAGGTGAGTACCTTCGCGCTCTTCAGGACGGTTGGAGTATTCAATAACGAAATTCATGCTCGCCAGCTTACCTTAGAAGGTACGGCGTAAGACCCGTTCGATCTGATCGGTTTCAATCAAAAACCCGTCATGCCCCGACGGCGAAAGAATCGCCGTAGCTTCCCCCGGCTGAGGTAGCGAAGCAGCCATGACGATAGATTCCGAGGGATAAAAGAGACGATCCGAATCAACGTAGGCGATATTCCATTCACAAGTTGACGCTGCCAAAGCAGTGGTCAGGGAGCCCCGTCCGCGTGTGATGTCGTGGCTGATTAGCGCATTATTAATCGCCAAATAGCTATTGGCATCGAAGCGGTCCGCAAGTTTTTTCGCATGATAATCCAAATAGGATTCAACGGCGTAGCGTCCCCGCTCCCCTGCCTGACATTTTTGCAGTGGTCGCTCCCCATGTTGGGCCACTCGGCCAAATCTAAAATGGAGTTCAGGGGCTGAACGATAGGTGGTGTGCGCGATGCGCCGAGCAAGACCTAAGCCACCTTCAGGGGGTAATCCATCGTAATAGTCTCCGCCGGCAAAATTCGGGTCCAGGGAAATCGCGAGGTTTTGTGACTGTGCCCAAGCAATCTGATCGGCTGTAGCAGAGGGACCTGACGCAATGACGACACAGTGCTCTACCCTGTGCGGGTAAGTGAGTGCCCACTCCATAGCGCGAGCGCCGCCTAACGAACCGCCCACTACGGCGTAGAAAGTTTCTATCCCCAGGGCATCCGCCAGATGCGCTTCAGCATGGACAGTATCTCGAATTGTTACCAGAGGAAACCTCGACCCCCACGGCTTTCGCGATGAATCAATAGATTCAGGGGTAGGTGATGACGGCCCCGTAGAGCCGTAGCAACCGCCCAGAATATTGGGAGCTAGAACAAAGTATTTTTCAGTATCAATCACGCAACCGGGGCCCACGATCCCCTCCCACCAGCCCGCCGCTTGGGCGGGGCTGGTGGTATGGGAATCCTCGGTTATGTTCGCCCGGGAAACATGTGTATCGCCGGTGAGCGCGTGCAAAATGAGAACAGCATTATCGCGGTGTTCATTGAGCTCCCCCCAGGTTTCAAACGCCAGAGTGACCTGGGGAATGATCTCTAAGGATTCTAGGGTGAGGCTGCCAATTTCACACGTTTGAACTAGCCCGTTCTGCGGTGTTTTCACCTGCTGCGGTTGGGTGGGGGCAATCGTCAAGACGTTCTCTCCTTCGAAAACTCACGGCGCGCGATAACGCCGGTCAGCGCACACATACTTTTAGGCTACGGCGGAGAATCCCAATTCCAGGTCCGCCAAGATATCGTCAATATTTTCGATACCTACAGAGAGGCGCACGAAAGCGGGATTGATTCCCAATGCTTCGAGTTCTTCTACGCTGGACTGGGAATGAGTGGTCGATGCCGGGTGAACCGCCAGCGAACGCACGTCGCCAATATTCACCAACAGCGAGTGGAGTTGGAGCGCATCTACGAACTTCTGCGCTTTTGCTGAATCAGCATTCTTGAGAGTGAACCCGAGGACGGCGCCGGGGCCACGGGGAATGTACTTCTGCTTGAGCTCGTAGTAGGGCGATGATTCTAGCCCCGCCCACTGCACCGATTCCACGGCGTCGTGATTTTCGAGGAATTGCGCTACCTTAGTGGCGTTTTCTATATGGCGTTCGACGCGTAACGAAAGAGTTTCAAGCCCAATTGCTATGTTGAACGCGTTAAAAGGAGATATAGACTGCCCCAAATCGCGGAGCAACCCTACGCGCGCTTTGAGAATGTAAGAGAGATTGACGCCGAATGCGCCGTTCTTACCTAAATCGCGGGCGTAGACCAGCCCGTGGTAACCCTCATCTGGTGTGTTGAAGAGGGGGAATTTCTCGGGGTCTTTCCCAAAGTCGAAATTACCCGAATCTACGATGGCTCCTCCCACCGATGTTCCGTGTCCGCCAAGGTATTTGGTGGCGGAATGTACCACGATGTCTGCGCCAAATTTGAAAGGGTTTAAGAGGAAAGGGGTAGGGATGGTGTTATCGACAATAAGAGGTACGCCTGCCTCGTGGGCGACCTCTGCAATCGGCTCGATATCAAAGACATCGCCCCGAGGGTTAGGCAGCGTTTCGCCAAAGAACGCCTTGGTGTTGGGGCGCACCGCGTTCTTCCAGTCCTCGATATTGAGAGGATCAGCGACGAACGTAGTTTCGATACCTAAATTAGCCAGGGTGTATTTGAGCAGGTTAAAGGATCCGCCGTAAAGAGAAGGGGACGCGACGATATGGTCGCCTGCTCCTGCCACGTTCAAGATAGCGTTCGTCGTTGCCGCTTGCCCCGAAGAAAGTAAAAGTGCTCCTACGCCACCTTCCAAAGCGGCGATTCGGTTTTCGACTGCCTCTTGAGTGGGGTTGTTAATGCGGGTATAGATGGGCCCCAGTTCTGCCAGGGCAAAGCGATTAGCCGCCTGCTCTGAATCCTTGAAGACGAACGAGGTGGATTGGTAAATCGGTAGGGCACGGGCGCCGGTTGCCGAATCAGGTTCTTGTCCTGCGTGAATTTGTTTCGTTTCGAATTTCCATCCTTCAGGCTGCGAAGGAGTGGGTATGGCGTTCTGTTCGTTAGTCATGCTTGCTCCAAATAGGTTGTAGACGTTGGAACCGCATGCCAAATCTTTAGGGTGTCTAGTGATCGCAACAAAGATTATTGATGGTAGGTATGTCCCCAAAGAAGATGGGGCATCGGTCCCGCGCTTGCACACCCCGCCGGTGAGGTGTACCCGGTCATCACCCAGGGCACCCCACCGCGAGAGGAGGGTTGCCGACCAGTAAGCTGGGGCTTAACACTGGTTCTCTTGACCTGCTTTCATGCTAGCCAAAGGAGGCTAGGGAGGGTCAAGGAGGGCAGAGTTTTATGTCGAACATTTCTGACCCTCAGAATTTCGGCGTCATATTTTGTCATAGAGTTAACATTCGCGGTGCCAAAAATATGTATTTGCTCAAAGCACGCCGATGCTCTAGAACCGAACTATTTGAATAGCGTCTAAAATGGGGATATAGCCATGAACACCCAACATGGGGTTGCATCACAACTAGAGGGGACTTCTTATGACTACTTTTTCTCCGTTGCCTGCGCCTCGTGCGCGTCAGCAGATGACTACCAGAGTCTTTCATGACGATACTTTTTACGATTCTTTTGAATGGTTGCGAGAGAAAGAGAAGTCAGAGGTTATCGATTACCTCACAGCGGAAAACGAATACTGCGAAAAGGTTACCGCCCAGCAACAACCATTGCGCCAAACCATTTTTGATGAAATCAAAGGTCGCACACTAGAGACCGATTTATCGGTGCCCACCCGTAAGGGCAACTGGTGGTATTTTTCACGCACGGTCGAGGGGCAACAGTACCCCCTGATGTGCCGCGTCCCAGCGGTTCGAGAAGGAAGCGTAGAGGAACGTTTCACCCCTCCGCTGGTTGAATCGAATCAGCAGTTAGAGGGAGAAGAAACTCTGCTCGATTGCAATGCTTTCGCAGCTGATTTACCTTTTTTCTCGCTTGGTTCCTTTGAGCCCTCGCTCGATGGTGAGCTCCTGACCTTCGGCGTCGATGACGCCGGCGACGAGCGCTACACGCAGTACTTCAAGAATCTGAACACCGGAGAAATCAGCTCGGATCGTCTCGAAGATATTTTTGCTGGTGCTTTTCTCACTGCCGACGCCACCTATCTCATCTATTCCTTGGTCGACGACTCGTGGCGCCCCTATGAAATTCGCGCACACAAAATCAACAGCTCGGATGAAGATATCGTGCTCTTCAAGGAACCCGATCAAGGGATGTGGCTCGAAGCTAATCTTTCAGAAGACCGAACTCATGTGGTGCTCACGTCGTTCTCTTCCGAATTCACTGAGGTTCGCTTGGTGCCCACAGACAATCTTCGTACCACACCGATGGTCGTGATTCCGCGGACAGAGCGTGTGCAATACAGCGTTGAACCCATCATCATAGCGGGGCAACAATATCTCATCATGGTGCACGATTTCGAGGCGATTAACTCAGAGATAGTGCTCTCTCCGATGCCCACCGGGCTAGGATTCTCAGACTTACGGCAGCAGTGGATTAAGGTAATGCCCCATCGTGACGACGTGCGTGTGGAGGGAGTCTCCTTTTCGTCGCGCCATCTAGTAGTAACTGCTCGCCAAGATACCACGGTCAAAGTTTTCCTGGCTTCTTTAGATGCTCTTGCGCAGCTGAAGGTAACGGATTCCCCCGCCGG
This sequence comes from Rothia amarae, assembly GCF_042677725.1. Classification (NCBI taxonomy): domain Bacteria; kingdom Bacillati; phylum Actinomycetota; class Actinomycetes; order Micrococcales; family Micrococcaceae; genus Rothia; species Rothia amarae. The sequence continues at coordinate 23,961 of NZ_JBHUCN010000014.1, read as the reverse complement.
TCTTACTTTCACTGAGCCCGCTGGTTTTACCGAAGAAATTTACACTACCGGGGTACTGAGCACTTCGGTCGATTCGCCCGTCGTCCGCATTAATTACACCTCATGGGTAACTCCTACCCGTATCTTTGATTATTTTCCAGAACAAGAATCACTAATTCTACGCAGAGAGACGCCGGTTCTTGGGGGCTTTGACTCCGAGGATTACCTTGCCTATCGGATGTGGGCTCCTGCGCGCGATGGAAAGATGATTCCGCTGTCGGTGGTGCATCGGGCTGATCTCGATAAGTCCCGAGAAAATCCGGTGTTGCAGTACGGCTATGGCTCCTACGAAGTCTCGGTCGACCCCTATTTTTCGATTCCCCGCCTATCCCTGCTCGACCGCGGTGTCATCTTTGTTGTCGCCCATATTCGCGGTGGCGGTGAGCTGGGGCGGTCTTGGTATCAGGACGGCAAGAAACTTCAGAAGAAAAATACTTTTTTTGACTTTGTCGACGCCACCGAATTCTTAGGACACCTGGACTGGGTAGACGCCCAGCGTATTGCCATCCACGGTGGATCCGCAGGGGGTCTTTTGATAGGTGCGACCCTTAACCTCGCTCCGGAAAAATACTGTGCGGCTATTGCCGATGTTCCTTTCGTCGATGCCTTGACCACCATTCTTGATCCCAATCTGCCTCTCTCTGCGCTGGAATGGGAAGAATGGGGTAACCCCATCGAAGACCCTGAAGTCTACGCCTACATGAAGTCGTACACTCCTTACGAGAATATCCGCCAGGCAACTTACCCGCCTATCGTTGCGGTGACCAGTCTTAATGACACTCGTGTGTTCTACGTTGAGCCAGCCAAATGGGTGGCAAAACTGCGAGAAACAATTTCACCCGATTCCCCTACACCATTACTCAAAATTGAGATGGACGGCGGTCACGGCGGCGGCTCAGGGCGGTACACGCAGTGGAAAGAAACCGCCTGGATTTACGCTTTTGCACTGACATACTTGCTCGACCAGGATGGTTGGAATGAGTCCAACTGAATACGCCCCCGCGTCTCACTCCGTTGCTCCCCGTTTCCCCCATGAAGTTCTCGAAAGTCTTCTGATGCAAGCTCCCTACCGAGATATGTGGGGGCAGTTCGTACAACGCCGTCGGGGAAAAGGCGTCAACATTCGTGCTGTGGCAACCTTCATGGCATACGAACTCTCCGATGCCGCCGGTCACGAGATAGCACCTGAGCAGTACAAGGATTCAATCCGCCGTGCGCTCAAAGGTGAAATGCTCACTGACCGCACAGCAATGCGATTTATCTCCGCATTTGGTTTTACAGCATCCGAAGCCGATGAACTCTGGCGCGCTATCGTGCATCACCGCTACCTCGATAAATCGATTGTTTCCCGTCATGCCAACCATGCCCGACGGCAAGATCCTAAGCGCGAATACGTCACCCTCTCGGAAACTCTCACTCTTACTATCAATAAAGATGGTCTCATTCGGCAATTTGATTTTGTTGAGGTGGTAATGGTCGAGCACGATAAATTGCAATATTTCAATCCGCTCTTTGAAGGCGCTGGTTTAGATATTGAAATTGTCGAAGGCGGAAAACTCAAAAAGATTACTACCGAGTATGAGGCGGGGGCAGAAAACGAAGAAAATGATATTTATAATCTCGTCATTGAAGCCCCTTACCCTCTCGCTAAAGGGGAGATTCACCGTCTACATGTACGGGCATACGTACAAGAACAGGTCGAAGACAACCCAGACTTCGTCAATCACTTTGGAATTGGTGCTTCAGAAAGACCAAAGTTCAATGTCACCACTTTGCTTATTTTCGACGAGGGACCCGCAGTAATTCGTCATTGTTTTTGGGATGACAATGCCTATGAAAATCCCGTCGTGGAGGAAATTCTTTCCCCCGGTCATACCCATTATTCAATGCATTATCCAGTGATTCATAAAGCTTACTGCGGATTCATATGGCCGATACGACGCCCCGACGGGAAATTCGGGGATATAAACATGCGAGGTAATGTTCTTGTCCCAGGATCGACCAAAGAGTAAAGCATGACAAAAAAGCGCGAAAAAATTGATCAACGAGTAAATTCTTTTCTCTCTCAGCTTCAGCCGCAAACCTCTTCTCCTGCCCATACCAATCAGGCAAGTCTGTTGCTACGGGATGCCCTCTTAGAACCTTCCACTCACAAAATATGGTCCCGCTATATTTCGGATAACATAGCCACAGATAAAAATGTGTTGAGTTATCGAGCTATTTCTCGTGCTATTTCAGCCTCTGAATGGTCCCGGTATGGAATCGAGTCTCCACCGAACCGGTACAAAGATCGCGTACGGCGGGCAATTCTTGGTGAACGACTCACTCTTGATACCCTCCGTCTTTTTACCGAAACGTTTCCTATCGATTCACATGTTGCGCAGAAAATATCTGATCTCATTGCGCTTAATGCAACTCAAGAAACACCTCCTGATGAAAAACGTATTCCTCGGTTTGATTTCACTACCACGCTCTACGATGTTTACGTTGATAAAAAATTTCGCAGCTATAAGATACGGTGCAATCTCGTCTTTCGGGCATTAGAAGATTCTTGTGATTATATCTGGGCTCCTGTTGGCACCGATGTTGAGAATATAGAAATTCATCACGGTGGCTCTCTCAAATGGCATGAAAAATTCAAGATGTTTTCATTTGAGTTAGATACTCCCCTCAATGCCTCAGAATGTGGGGAGTTACTGTACACCATCACTTTTGAGGATGCTCCTCAGGAAGAGGAGGACGCTATTTTGGCAATGCAATTCGGTAAACCACGTTCCAGCGTATTTTTTAGATTCTTTTTCGATTATCCCGCAGGAGCTCCGGAAAAGCTGATGGTTTCGAGAAAACCAACAGAGAAGAATTCTACTCTTCCCGAGATCCTCTCCGAGATCCCCGTGCATCAAGGACGCGCTTCAGCGTATTTTGACCGAGTTCGAAATGACCTGATTTTATTCTATTAAAAAGAAAAGAACCGCATCCTTAAACCGCGCTTAGTATCCGCCTGCGCCATAAGAGCGACATCTGCTCTCCTACACTTATATCGTTGCTGATAGATTTTGAGTGGCTAGCAGAATCTAGAACATAATGAAGCATTGATTGTCGGTTTCATTATCTTCAGCAACACCCCAGATACTTGTGCTTTTCTGGTGGCCAAGTATCAACGAGCGTTTGGGATTCCCCTACCAAACGCCTGAGGAGCCGGCATAGCGTGAGATTACTCCGCTGCCGGCTCTTCCCCACTTTAAAGCACATTTTTCGTGCTTATCTAAAAAGCGCCGGGTAGAAATATCTACCCGGCGCTTTCTTACGGTGCGTATCCTAGAAACTTATGAAAGCCTTATAGGAGCTAGCCTTCTACGCCTAGCTTCTCTAAGATGAGCTCGCGAACGCGACCAGCGTCTGCCTGTCCACGGGTTGCCTTCATCACCTGACCAACGATAGCGCCGGCTGCCTGCACCTTACCGCCGCGAATCTTATCTGCGACGTCGGGCATTGCAGCCAGAGCATCATCGATGGCGGCAGTAAGTGCGCCATCGTCAGAAACCACAGCGAGGTTGCGCTTTTCGACAATCTCAGCGGGGCTTCCCTCACCAGCAATGACGAATTCCAGCACCTGGCGGGCAATCTTGTCGTTGATTTTCTTCTGCTCAATCAACTGGTTGAGTTCAACCACTGTCTGGGCGGTAGCACCGGTTTCAGCCAAATCGACTTCGCGCACCTTGGCGATACGAGCGATTTCGCCCATCCACCATTTACGGGCGACCGCCGGGCTAGCACCTGCAGCCACGGTTTCCTCGATGGCATCCATAGCACCAGCATTGACGACGTCACGGAATTCCTCGTCCGAGTAACCCCAGTCAGCTTTCAAGCGGCGACGACGCTCGGCGGGCGGCTCGGGAAGTTCCGCGCGAAGACGCTCAATCCACTCAGAGTCCGTCACAACGGGAACTAGGTCAGGCTCTGGGAAGTAACGATAATCATCGGCATCAGATTTAGGACGGCCCGCAGTAGTCTCGCGAGTGTCCTCATGCCACATACGGGTTTCCTGGACAATCTTCTGACCAGAATCCAAAACAGCTGCATGGCGCTGAATCTCATAGCGCACGGCACGCTCTACCGAGCGCAACGAGTTAACATTTTTAGTTTCTGTTCGGGTACCGAATTCAGTAGTTCCCTTAGGCATGAGGGAAACATTGGCGTCGCAACGAACGTTACCGCGCTCCATCTTCGCATCAGAGATGCCCAGGTTCTTAACGATTTCACGGATCGCAGCAACATAAGCTCGTGCTAGTTCAGGAGCTCGCTCGCCCGCACCCACGATGGGGCGAGTCACAATTTCAATCAGGGGTACACCTGCGCGGTTGTAGTCCACCAAAGAGAACTCTGCACCTTGAATACGACCGGTTGAACCACCCATGTGGTTGAGCTTTCCCGCATCCTCTTCCATGTGTGCTCGCTCAATATCAATGGTGAAAACGGTGCCGTCTTCAAGCTCAATATCAATCGAACCATTCTCAGCGATGGGCTCATCGAACTGAGAAGTCTGGAAGTTTTTGGGGGTATCGGGGTAGAAGTAGTTCTTACGAGCGAAGTGGGAAACTTCTGCGATGTCGCAGCCCAGCGCCAAACCCAGTTTGATAGCAGATTCGACAGCCTTACCGTTCACTACCGGCAGTACGCCCGGAAGACCGAGCGAGACAGGGGTGATGTTGGTGTTTGGGGTATCGCCGAATTCGTTGGGAGCGTCGTCGAACATCTTCGTTTTGGTGTTCAACTCAACGTGCACCTCGAAGCCAAGTACGGGGTCGTACTTCTCCATCGCTTCTTCAAAGCTCAAAATTTCTTCTGACATTACTTAGCTCCCCCAAAATCGAAGTCGCGAATCAAGGATTCGGTGTCGGGCATCTGTGCCCACAGCGGAGCACCCCACTTGTTATTCAGCAACGCCTCCAAGCCTGCTCCCACGCGGTAAAGACGTGCATCTTCATGGGCAGGAGCGGTGAACTGGATACCGACGGGCAAACCGTCTTCATCTGCAAGACCGGCAGGGATTGAAATTGATGGCACACCTGCCAGGTTGGTGGGTACGGTCGCGATATCACCTAGGTACATAGCCATCGGATCACCCTCGGTCTTCTCTCCCAGCTTGTAAGCGGTGGTGGGAGCGGTAGGCGAGACCAAAACATCGCATTTTTCAAAGGCAGCAGCATAATCGCGCTGAATCAGGGTGCGGACCTTCTGCGCAGAACCGTAGTAAGCATCGTAGTAACCAGCAGATAGTGCATAGGTACCCAAAATGATGCGACGCTTTGCTTCATCCCCAAAACCGGCGGCACGAGTAGCGCTCATCACGCGCTCAATGGTTACGGGACCTTCTTCGGGGAGCTTACGCAGACCGAAACGAACGCCATCGTACTTGGCGAGGTTAGAAGAAACCTCAGAAGACATAATCAGGTAGTAAGCTCCCAGTGCTTCCTTGACGGAAGGCAAGGAGACCTCAACGATTTCAGCGCCGGCTGATTTCAGCAGATCAATGGACTCATTGAAGCGAGCATTCACGCCTGCCTGGAAGCCATCGCCGTTCAGTTCCTTGATGATACCGACGCGCAGACCCTTGAGACCGCCTTCAGTAGCGCCTTCACGTGCCTGAGCTGCATAGGGCCCCACCGGTTCATTGAGCGAGGTGGAATCCTTCGGGTCATAGCCGCCTACAACTTCATGCAAAAGTGCAGCGTCAAGAACAGTGCGGGTACAAGGACCCACCTGGTCAAGCGAGGACGCCATCGCGATAACACCGTAGCGAGAGATAGAACCGTAGGTGGGCTTGACGCCGACCGAACCGGTCACAGCTGCAGGCTGGCGAATTGAGCCACCGGTATCGGTTCCCAATGCCAAAGGAGCCTGGAAAGCAGATACTGCGACGGCAGAACCGCCACCGGAACCCCCTGGGATGCGGTCTAGTGCCCAGGGATTACGGGTAACACCGAACGCAGAGTGCTCTGTGGAAGAACCCATAGCGAATTCGTCGAGGTTGGTCTTACCCAAAATCGGCATACGAGCGGCACGAACCTTCTGGGTAACGGTGCCGTCATAGGGGCTCATCCAGCCTTCCAACATGCGTGAAGCCGCAGTGGTGGGCTGTCCCTTGGTCACAATCAAGTCTTTAATAGCAATCGGGACGCCGGCAAGTTCAGGGAGTTCTTCACCAGCGGCACGGGCGCGGTCTACCTCTTCTGCGACCTGCAGAGCCTGCTGAGCGCTGGTGTGCAAGAAGGCGTTCAATCCGTCTTTACCTGCAGAGCGGTCAGCACTATCCAGCGTTTGACCATCGGTAGCTTCAATACGATCCAGGTGGGCCTGGGTAATCTCAACGGAAGAAATCTCCGAGGATTTAAGCTTCTCTACCAGCTCAGCGGCTGATAGTTTAATCAATTCGTTCATCGCTCTCCCCCTTAGCTTTCTTCCAAAATGGCAGGAACCTTAAATTTGCCGTCAGCTTCATCGGGAGCACCCGAGAGAGCTTCTTCAGCGGTGAGAGTTTCTCCTACTACGTCTTCCCGGAAAACGTTCTTCAAAGGAATCGGGTGGGAGGTTGCGGGGATATCATCCGAAACCGCATTTGATACCGATGCTACAGATTCAACGATCACGCCTAGTTCTGAGGCAAGCGCCTCAAGTTCGGCGTCCGTCATTTCAATATGAGCCAGCTCCGCAAGGTGGGCTACCGTCTCACGGGTAATGTCAGACATGAATACTCCGTTAGTGGCGAAAAGTTTTCCTCATCTAGTCTAGCTCTCAGAGCCAAATTTGGCGCATTAGAGCAAGAAGCCGAAGAACAGCATGAGGTTTTAACAGAGAAGAACCCCGCAATAGCTGAGCCATAGCGGGGTTCTTCGAAACCATCACAAGGATGATGAGCTTTTATTCCTTGAAGAATTAGAGGTAGATAACCTGTCCAACTTCGATGAGGTCGGGGTTGGTGATGCCGTTAGCAGCTGCCAAGTCCCAGTAGGAGGTGTAACCGTGAGCCAAAGCGATTTCCGAAAGGGTATCGCCAGCCTGAACGGTGTAGGTGTTAGCTGCAGGAGTTGCGGCAACAGGTGCCTGAGCGGCGGGCGCTACAGGAGCCTCAGTTACGACGGGTGCAACAGGTGCTTCAACAGCAACAGGAGCCTCAGTTACGACGGGTGCAGCAGGTGCTTCAACAGCAACAGGAGCCTCAGTTGCAACGGGCGCAACGGGAGCTACAGCCTCAGCCTGAGGTGCCACAGTGGTTTCCTGAACAGGAGCTGCAGCAGGTGCAGCCGCTACTGCGGGGGTGCCAGCTGCATCAGCTGCAGTCAAGCCCAAGGAAGCGGAGCAAGCAGGCCATGCGCCCCAGCCCTGACCGGCAAGTACGTTTTCAGCTACACGAATCTGCTCAGCTTTGGAAGCAGTGGTAGGTGAACCGGAGCCACCAAATGCAGCCCAGGTTGAAGGAGTGAACTGCAGACCACCGGAGAAGCCGTTGCCGGTGCTGATGCCCCAGTTACCACCGGACTCGCACTCTGCCAGTGCGTCCCAGGTTGACTCTGATGCAGCATTTGCGGGAGCAGCGAAAGATGCTACTGCTGCGCCACCAACTACGAGAGCTGCTGCTGAGCGGGTTACGTTACGGCGAATTGAAGTCTTTTTCACGATGCTCCGAGAGGGCCACCTAACGCTCGTCCAGTCCCCTGGCTTCAATGCGTTGCCGTCTACCCTAGATGCTATTGGGTATCTGTTGAGGTTTTGCCCTGTAGACGGACTCAGGTGTGCGGCAAAACCCGGCATGTTCATCAGAGCGAAGTTTGCTCTGAATCATGTGCCCCGATCGCTCGGGGATTTCGTTCGTTGATAACGATACTGTAACGATTTCGATTCTGCCAACCACTTTTTAGGATAAATCACGAAATGGTAAAGAATTCAGCAGGTTTAGCGTTTTCCGGGTGTTTTCCCTGAATTTTTTATGTCGCAGCCTTAACCCCACGCAAAATCCGCGCCATTCCAAGGCAAAAATTCATAAGCAAACTTCGTACTTTACCGGTTTTTTTGTTACCAAAACGCAATATTTGCATCCTCAGCGCCATAAAAAAATTTTAAAAAAACTTGTATAGACCACCCTGGAAGAGAGGCTTTTTAAGGGATATCGCCCAAAAATACGACCCGCCTCTCATACGGAGACGCATCCTTTCTACTCCTTCTGAGCTCCTAAAAATTTTGCTACGTACAACAGTCCAGCCGCCCTCTGTCGTTTTCAAAGGACGGCTGGAACTGCTTTTTATCTGCTATAGCCCAGACTCATAACTATTGCTCGGGACCATTCTCTAGAAGCTCCTTAAAACCTGCCTCATCCAGAACCTTAACTCCCAGTTGTTGAGCCTTGTCCAGCTTGGAACCGGCAGAGACACCAGCTACGAGATAGCTGGTTTTTTTCGAGACGGAGCCCGATGCCTTACCTCCGCGTACTAAAATCGCTTCTTTTGCCGAATCGCGGGTGAAATCCTCCAAAGTTCCCGTGACTACAATCGTCAGTCCCTCAAGATTTCTCTCGATACTTTCGTCCCGTTCGTCCTCCATTCGGACGCCCGATGCCGCCCAAGCATCCACAATTTCGCGATGCCAATCTACGCTAAACCATTCGATGACAGAGCGCGCAATAATCGCCCCGACGCCGTCGACGTTAGCCAGACGCTCCTCGCTAGCGGATCGAATCGCGCCCATAGAGCCAAATTCGGTTGCTAACGCTCTCGCAGCAGTGGGGCCCACATGACGCATAGAGAAAGCCACAAGAACCCGCCACAGCGGCTGACTCTTCGCTTTCTCTAACTGAACCAACAAATTTTCAGTATTCTTGGTCGGTTTAGAGGGGGTCTTAGCAGTGGGCTTGGTCCAAAAATAGGGAACGTTCTCCATTACCCCGGTGCCTTGACCCTTCACCTTTTTCTCCCGCTCAATCTTGACCTCTGCAAGATCCTCTGCGGTGAGATTGAAGAGCTCTGCCTCCGACGTAAGCGGTGGTGTTTGGGGCTCAGCAGGAGCGGTTAGAGCCTTAGCTGCCTCATACCCCAAAGCCTCAATATCAAAAGCTCCCCGTCCAGCGGCGTAAAAAATACGCTCACGGAGCTGCGAAGGGCAGGTTCTAGGATTGGTGCACCGGATATCGACGTCACCCTCTTTCCCCGGCGCCAGGGGCGCCCCGCAGCTGGGGCATTCGGTGGGCATCACAAACTCTCGCTCACTGCCGTCGCGCAACGCAACTACAGGCCCCACGATTTCAGGGATGATATCCCCCGCCTTTCGCAAAACCACAGTATCGCCGATGAGCACACCCTTAGCCTTCACCACATCCTGGTTGTGTAAGGTAGCCATTTCTACCGTTGAGCCCGCTACAACTACCGGCTCCATCACTCCAAAGGGTGTCACGCGCCCGGTACGACCGACATTTACCTGGATATCCAACAGCTTGGTATTGACTTCTTCCGGCGGGTACTTATAGGCAACAGCCCAGCGAGGAACACGCGAGGTATAGCCCAGCTGGTTCTGCGTACGAAAATGGTTGACCTTTATAACGATGCCGTCAATCTCATGCACCAGTGAATGGCGCTGTTCGCCATACTTCTCGATAAATTCTAAGATTTCATCCAGAGTGGTCAGCACTTTGCTGTAGGGGCTCACCGGCAGCCCCCACTCTTTCAACTGATCATAGGTCTGAGCCTGGGTCTGAATATCTAACCCGGTCTGAGCACCAATACCGTGCACAAACATGGACAGCGGACGACGCGCGGTCACCGCCGCATCTTTTTGGCGCAGGGATCCCGCTGCAGCGTTGCGGGGGTTAGCAAAGGGTGCGCGTCCTTCTTCTACAATGCCCTCGTTGAGCTTCTTGAAATCGGCTGAGGAAATAAAAATTTCACCGCGGACTTCAACTTCTTCGGGCCAATCTTTGCCTGCCAGCTGGGTTGGGATGGATTTGATGGTGAGAACATTGTGGGTAACATCCTCACCGGTGGTGCCGTCTCCACGGGTTGCCGCGCGCACCAGTTTGCCCTTGCGGTAAAGCAGGTTAATAGCCAAACCGTCAATTTTTAGTTCGGTCAGCCACTGGGGTTTCTCCCCCGCAATACGGGTTGCATTCGCTTCAGTTTTTTCAAACCACGCTTTGAGCTCTTCAATGGAGAAAACATCTTCCAGGGAATACATGCGGCTCAGGTGAACCACCGGTGCGAATGCAGTGGAAACTTCACCGCCAACTTCTTGGGTGGGAGAATCGTTTGCAACAATCTCTGGGTGCAGAGCCTCAAGCTCCTCCAACTCCCGATACATGGCGTCGTATGCAGCGTCGGAAATGGTGGGGGCGTCGTCCACATAGTACTGCTGGCGGCTTGCTCGAACCTGCTCAATCAGTTGGGCGTAGTGTTCTTTCAGCTCCTCGGAGATACCTTGGGGAGCTGCTTCTGGGATATTTTGCTCATCAGTCACCCTCTCATTTTGCCTCATTGCAGTTACTCAAGACCATAAGAGGGGCTTTAAACACTCGACCCGGCACAGCTATCTTTTCGATGCTGCGCCGGGTTGAGAAAGGGTTACTTATTCGCCGTACTCGCGCATGAGGCGGCGTTCGTCATTGAAGGACTCCTGCTCCACGGTGGCGGTGTGTTTAGCTTCAAAGTCTTCTGAGCGATCCACCAGCCGATTCTGCTGGGTCTGGGTCAGTTCCTTGAGCAGTTCGGCATTTTTCTGAGCTGTTTCTTCTGTGATGGCATCGGCAACCACCACGGTGATGTTGTCGCGACCACCTGCTCGCAGTGCCGCCATCTGAAGCACATCGGCGGCATCTTGCGGGTGCTGAACCGTAGCAAGAACGCGCGCCATGTACTGGTGGGAAAGCTCGCCAGAAAGACCGTCTGAGCACATCATCAATCGATCGCCCTCACGAGCGGGAATGACCCAAAAATCAGGTTCCCAATAGTTACCGGTACCCAGGGCACGAGTAATAACGTTGCGGCGCGGATGGGTGAGCGCCTCCAAAGCGGTAATCTGCCCCGTATCAACGAGGTACTGAACTTCTGAGTGGTCTACCGTAACCTGCTCCAGGTGAAGCCCCTCTACTGAAGCGCCCGAGAGTGAAAGATTCGCATCTTCTGGCTCGTACTCATCGTTACGCACCAGGCGGTAGGTTCGGGAATCACCCACGTTGAAGATGAACCACATATCCTGATCCCCAATATTGGTCAGCCACGCGCCCGTCACCGTAGTACCGGCGCGCTGATTGAGAACATCCTTAATCTTCTCGTCTGCCTCACCAATAATCTCACGTAGCTTCTCCAGCGTACGCATAATCTGACGGTTCAGGGCAGTCGTTCCTTGACGACGTCGCCGCAACAAACCGCGCGCCTCTGCTTCATCTGCGGCTTCCCCTTCAGCCTCTAGCTCAAGAGCATAGGCTGCAAGTTCTTCGTCACTCATTCCACCGGGGCGGGTAAAGAGAGGAGCGTAAGAGATCGTGCGAGCGCACAGGCGAGAGGCAACCTCGCCCGCTTCATGACCGCCCATGCCGTCTGCAACAACATGGAGGGTTCCGGCGATAGCAAACGAATCCTCGTTATTATCGCGGTGGGCGCCAACGTCTGTTGCGCTACCAGCCAGAGTAGTCAGGTGTGATGTGCTCATTCGAAATCTATCTCCAATTCGTTTCCTATACCGGGGGTCAACCCCACCGGCCGGATCTCTCCAAAACCGCGAATATCCTGAATATCTCGGGGAGTGAGGACAAATCGCTGATCGTCTGCGAGCGTATGTGCGGTGCTATCATCGGTCACGACGTCTCCCGGGTTTGCTACTGCAACGAGCCGGGAGGCGAGGTTGACGGTGGGACCGTAGATATCGCCCAGCTTGGGGAGGATTCGCCCCCAGACAAAAGCTACGCGAGCTTCTGGCAGGTGCGGATCTTCTTTAATAAGTTTGGATAAAGCCAGCGAAATTCGCGCTGCGGCTTCAGGTGTTTCTGTTAAAAACATTACTTCATCGCCGATGGTCTTGATAATTCGACCACCACCGACGGCGACTACCTCGGCGCATCTCTGTTCGAAAGTCTGCACTAAATCTGCCAGGGTTTGTTCGTTCATGCGGCGAGAGAGCGTGGTGTACGAAACCAGATCGGCAAATCCTACGCCCCGTACTAAAGGGAGCAGGGTGGGGTCATCAATATCGTTCTGTTCAGAACGCAACGCTAAACGCAGCACTGCTGCAGAAAGCTGGCGGCGGTATCCATAAATCAGGATTTCTTCAAGGTCTTCGAGTAACTCGGGGAGGAACTTCAGCAGTTCTTGGCGGGCTTTGGAGTCCGTATAGCCTTTGTTGGTCATCATGTCTTCAACCAACGCTTCAATCTGCCACGCCACCATACGGTCGGTGAGTTGACCAATCGAACGCGTAATGGAGATGACGCCCTCTTCAGTGAGCCCGTGCTCGCGGCTGAGCCCGGTAATCGTGCCCAAGGCGTCGGCATCGGACTCAGTGAAAAACAAATCTTTATCGGTGAGATTGGGAAAGCCCAAAGCACGCCAGATTTTTCGGGAGGTCAGCAGAGAAACGCCGCTTTGAGCGGACACGTCTCGACGGTTCAGATGCCTGTTGTCTCCCAGGAGAACTTTCTCCAGTGCTCGCATGGCTGCGCGGTCTTCAGGGGTGCGATACAGGTTGCTCTGTGCGCGGTTTTTCAGATATTGAAAGTGCTCTGAGGTCGGCTCCGCTGGTAGGTTCTCGTCTGAACCGGGTGCCGTTGATTCCACGTGAGCTGTCCTTCCATTGGTCGCTGCTTGATGAGCAGGCAAAATTCTCTGTGATTTACGATACTCCACAAAACGTTCGGAGGTAGACACGAAAAACCGTGATTTCTCAAGAAAATTTGAATCAATACATGGCTGACCAGCTCAAACGCTGCATCAGCCGATTCTGTGCTCCTCGAATTTCATGAGAAAAATCATGCCCTCGAGGAACTGACCGCAGTACGTGGACTTCCCCTTGAACATGCAGGTGAAGATGAGCGCCGTCCGCACCGCGCAGAGCAGCAGGGCGGACGTCGACGCCCTCAATAACTGCCAACGGTAAAGACACCTGCGAGGAGGTCCCAAACCCGCGTTGGATGACAACACGGGAATTCGTTAAGAAGAAACCCGTACTCCCCCAGCGCACCACTCGCCGCAAACACTTCCACGAAAAGAAAGTCGCCAGGAAATATCCGGCCCATGCCAGCACAGAGGAGTCAGCAGAAATAGTAGAGGCAAAGCTAAAAGCCAGGACTGCCCCCAGTCCTTCCCAGAGCGCCGGAAGTAACGCGCTGGCTTGCGAGCGCGTAGCAATCAAAACTTCTTCACCCGGGGCTAATGTTCCTCTAAGTTTCATCATCCACCAGAGTACGAGAGATTCCTGAAAAAATCTCAGGAGCGCCAATCGGTTCGTGGGCGGAGATGCACAACATCGCCCACCGAATAAGAAGCTGTTTCCCCGCTGGAAAGTCGAACCATGATTTCACCGTCCTCCCCCAAATCTACTGCGGTGCCGTGAACCTGTTGATCGCCGGGGAGGTGAACAGTGACTTCTTTGCCGAGAGTACTCATGCTCTGGTATAGGCGTTCTCGAAGGGAAAGACCGCCGAGAAGTGGGCGAGTGGGATCTGCCTCTGCAGTGAAAAATGCGCGGGCAAACTGGGCGAAAGTTTCTGCCACATGAGAAAGCACTTCTTCTAGGTTGACAGTGTGCCCTGTTTCTACCCGGAGGGAGGTGGCAGTTTTTACGGGAAGCAGTTCTGCTGTCATATTAAGGTTGAGTCCAATTCCCAAAATTACTGAATAGTGCCCACCCGGTTCACTCACGAGTTGAGAGAGAATACCGCAACACTTTTTTTCTCCGATTAGGATGTCGTTGGGCCATTTGATGCTGGGCTGAACCGAATAACGGCGCAAACTATCTGTTGCAGCCAGGGCAAGAAGTTGAGTGAGCCAGTGTAACTGGTGAGGTGGTACCCGATATGCAGGGTTAGCATGCGGACGAACCACAAAAGAAACCGCCAAGGCGCTGCCTGCTGGGGCAGTCCATACTCTGTCTAAACGCCCCCGCCCTGATTGCTGGTCTGCCGTTGCTACCAGCGAGAGCTCCCCCCAGCCCCGAGCGGTCACTGCATCCGCTAGAGCTAGTTGCTGAGAGGCGTAGGCGTTGGTCGAACCCACCGCATCCAAGATAATGGTGCGGGAAAAGGACGGCAGAACGAGTTGAGAGGCATCAATCGTAGGGGCAGGCTCCAGCATGAAATATCTCCTCGTCCGCACGGAAACAGGTATGGGCTTCGATCTTAGGTCTTACCTGAGATACATTAGAGCATAGATTGAATACCGTGATTCGGATCTCATGGGATTCTGAATCATCAGATAAAGGAGTTTCCTTTGAGTTACTTTGCATGCACCTATGTTTACGGCCCGGCGGAAGAGCAGGCAAAATTCCGCCCCGCGCATCGCGCTTATTTAGGCGAGCTAGTGGAGGCTGGCAAGCTAGCAGCTTCGGGCCCCTTTGTAAGTGAGGACGATCCGGGGGCTTTGCTGTTGTTCATAGGTCAAAGCACCGAAGAAGTTGAAGAATTAATTGCCCAAGACCCTATGCACCAGGGCGGCGCCGTACTGTCTTATACCGTACGTGAGTGGAACCCCGTGATGGGTAGCGTAGGACCTCAGAACTAAGTTCAGCCGGCCATCCGAAATCACAGGTGGTGTTACTGACCGGTCACTCCAAATAGCTGGTGCTAATAGCCGATAAACGTGAAAAACCCCTCTGATTTCGGTGTTCTCTTTGACCGCCGGCGCCCCGAACGCACTATAGTTGTGGAGTTATACACGCTCGATTACAGCGCCTCCCGAGCCAATCTGCAAGGAATTGAAGTGTCCGAAATCAACAACAGTTCATCTGCCACAGCCTCTGAAGAATTCGATGTCAGCACCACAGCGGGCAAAATTGCAGACTTTTATGCGCGCAGGGAGGCTACTTTAGCTCCTACCGGTCAGGCACCCATTGACCGTCAGCACGCACGCGGCAAACACACTGCCCGAGAGCGTATCGAGATGCTTCTCGATGAAGATTCCTTTGTAGAATTCGATGCGCTTGCCAAACACCGCACCAGCGCTTTCGGTATGGACAAGAAACGCCCGGTAGGCGACGGTCTGGTGTCTGGATATGGCACCATCGACGGACGCCTGGTTGCAGTATATTCCCAAGATTTCACCGTCTACGGCGGTTCACTTTCGCAGGTCAACGGCGAAAAGATTGTCAAAGTGCAAAAGTTCGCCCTACAGAACGGCTGCCCCGTCATCGGTATTAACGACGGCGGTGGTGCTCGTATCCAAGAAGGCGTGGCGTCTTTGGCGATGTTTGCCGATATCTTCCGCATGAACGTGCGCGCGTCCGGCGTCGTTCCGCAGATTTCGGTCATTATGGGCCCTTGCGCTGGCGGTGCAGCATATTCACCGGCTCTAACCGACTACATCATCATGGTCGATAAGACCTCGCACATGTTTATTACCGGCCCAGACGTCATTAAGACCGTAACCGGTGAAGAAGTCGATATGGAAACCCTCGGTGGAGCCCATCAGCATAATGCGGTGACCGGCACTTCCGCCTACCTGGCAGAAGATGAAGAAGACGCGTTCGATTTCGTGCGCGAACTCATCGAGTTTTTGCCTTCGAATAATCTCAGTGAGTCGTTCCCGCTGGAGCATGACCAAGAGGGCGACATCAACGTGGATGACCTAGAGTTAGATCAGCTCATTCCTGATTCTGCTAATCAGCCCTACGACATGCGCACGGTCATCGAATCCGTTGTGGATGAAGGGCACTTCCTTGAAATGCAGGCGCTCTACGCTCCCAACGTGATGGTAGGTTACGCCCGCGTTGAAGGACGCACGGTTGGCATTGTAGCGAACCAGCCCATGCAGTTCGCAGGAACGCTCGATATTAATGCATCGGAAAAAGCAGCACGCTTTGTGCGCAACTGCGATGCGTTCAATATCCCCGTTCTGACTTTTGTAGATGTTCCCGGCTTTTTGCCCGGCACCGATCAGGAGTTTAACGGCATTATCCGCCGAGGTGCTAAGTTGCTCTACGCTTATGCTGAGGCAACTGTTCCGCTGGTCACCGTGATTACCCGCAAGGCATACGGCGGGGCGTACATTGTGATGGGTTCCAAGAAGCTGGGTGCAGATATCAACCTGGCATGGCCTACCGCTCAAATTGGCGTGATGGGTGCCCAGGGTGCCGTCAACATTCTCTACCGCCGTGACCTCGCTACGGCAGAAGAAGCTGGCGAGGACGTCGAAGCTAAGCGCGCCGAACTGGTACAGAAATACGAAGAGGAGCTCTTAAACCCCTACCAGGCTGCAGAGCTGGGCTACATTGATGAGGTTATCGCCCCCAGTGAGACCCGTCTTCGCATTATTCAGTCGCTCAGAGCGCTGCGGGATAAGCGCGCTGCCAGCCCCGCCAAGAAGCACGGCAACATCCCCCTTTAAGCGACGCCTCGTCCCTTTCTTTTTTGAATCTTCTGTTGGAGTTTATCTGTGGCTAATTCAAGGTCTTTCCCCTACCTGCCGTTTGGCAATCGCGAGCGCACGAAAGCTGAAAAACTCAGTGGGGCGCCGCGGCACAAGGGTGAGCCCCAGCAGGGCATTTCAGACAGGAAGACTAGTGTTGATACTAGTGAAGTGGCTTTTTCGGGCATTGATGAAAGCCGCCCTTCTAACACTGCTCAGGACAACCAGCAGCCTTTTATTACCGTGCTCCAGGGGAATCCGACCGATGAAGAAATAGCGGCGCTCACCGCCGTTGTTTCTGCAATGGCTGCGCAGAATACTCACGATGAATATTCAGCATTAGCCCTGTGGCAACGCCAGCTCAACCGCGGTCAACGTCTGGGCGATCTGTTGCGTCCTGGCCCTGGCTCCTGGCGGCGCGCTCGTCCGATGTAGGGGCAAGCCCCTTTTGAATGAGGTGTGGTGCGAGTCATAGAATAATAGCTATGACAAAATTTTCAACTCTGCCTGCCATCTACCGTGAAGAACGAACCTCAACGGCTATTGATGCTATCGCCAACGAATTCTATGAAAAGCAATTAGAACTTGACCCTGAGTGGGCAACCCTTGCCGGACGAACCGGTAGGGAATCCGAATACGGTGATTATTCACCGGCGGGTCGCCTACAGCGCATCACTTTGATTCGCCAGACGCTGGAAAAATTGCGCCATGCAGCGCCGGTAGACGACGTCGATCGAGTGACTCTCGATGCCATGAACGAACGCCTGGGGCTTGAGGTAGAACTCTTTGAGGCGGGTCTGGGCGATTGGGAACTCAATAATATCGAGTCGCCCGTCCAAAATATTCGCGCGATATTTGATCAGATGAAGCGGGAGACTCCCGAGGATTGGAAGAATATCGCAGCGCGCTTGCACAACGTCGATGGTGCAACAGCCGGTTTTATTCAGTCCCTTGATGCTGCACGAGAGAAGGGAAATATTTCCCCTCGCCGGCAGATTGATATTGTGCTCGAACAGATTTCTGCTTACACCACTGAGGGCGGGTTCTTTGATGAGGTAGCCGCTGAAGTTGCAGCAGCCGCTCCCGAACACGCGGATTTTGCCACAGAAGGCGCCACCCGTGCCAAAGCTGGCTATGAAGAACTCAGCACCTACTTGAAAGATACGTTGTACCCGCAAGCTGGTGAGCAAGACGCCGTGGGTGAAAAACGTTATTCGCTCTATTCTCGCCAGTTCCTAGGTTCGGTGGTTGACCTCGATGAAACATACCGCTGGGGCGTTGAAGAGCTCGACCGAATCATTGCCGAGCAGAAGGCGACGGCAGAGGAAATCAAGCCGGGTGCAACTATCGAAGAGGCGAAGAAAATTCTCGACGCTGACCCCGAACGTACATTGCACGGTACCGACGCTCTGCGCCAGTGGATGCAGACTCTCTCCGATAGCGCCGTTGAAGCCCTGGGCAGAAAGTACTTTGTGATTGAAGGAGCCATGCGCGAGCTGGAGTGCATGATTGCCCCTACCCAAGAAGGCGGCATCTACTACACCGCACCCTCCCCTGATTTTGAACGTCCCGGGCGTATGTGGTGGTCTGTTCCTGAGGGTGAAGATACCTTTGGTACCTGGCGGGAAACCTCCACCGTGTATCACGAAGGCGTGCCCGGGCATCATCTGCAATCGGCAGTCGCAGCCGCTATGGCTGAGACCATGAACCAGTGGCGTGCGAACGCAGTGTGGGTATCCGGTCATGGTGAAGGATGGGCGCTGTATGCCGAACGTCTGATGGAAGAACTCGGGTTCCTCTCCGATGCCGGCGACCGCATGGGCATGCTAGATGCTCAGCGCATGCGTGCGGCACGAGTCGTCTTTGATATTGGGCTGCACTGCGGCAAAGAAATTCCCTCCCGCTGGGTTGAAGAGCTGGGGCTTGAACCGGGGATTTGGGACGCCGATTCGGGCTTTGCTTTCTTGAAGGCAAACCTTGATCTTTCGCCGGGGCAGCTACGTTTTGAGTTCCTGCGCTACCTCGGCTGGCCCGGTCAAGCGCCGTCGTACAAGATCGGTCAGCGGATATGGGAGCAACTGCGCGATGAGGCTAGAGCTGCCGGCACCGCGGGGGAAGACGACCGTGATTTTCATACTCGCGCGCTGAAATTGGGTTCGATGGGATTGGATTCGCTCCGCAGGGCACTCTCCATGGATGCGCCAGGCGCAAACTAAGAATTTGCTGTGCCATCGAAAGAATCGATACCGAGATAGTTGCCTCCTTGTCCCCGCCCGGGTTTAGATAGGAGTATGCATTTCGGAATTATTTCAACAGGCCCCATCAGTGCGGAGTTTTCTCAAGCTATCAAGTTCACTGATGGGGCTGATATTTCCGCCGTTTTTAGTAGGAACGCTGAGTCCGCCCAGGCTTTTATTGACCAGCAGCAGTTGCAGGCAACCGCGTTCGATTCGGTGGAAGCGCTCTGCGCAAGCAACGACGTCGACGCCGTCTATATTGCATCCCCCAACTCATTGCATCTCTCGCATGCGCTGGTAGCTATCCAGGCGGGCAAGCACGTTGTGATTGAGAAGCCTGCGGTGTGGAATCCGGCTCAGTGGGATCAGGTCTGGGGAGCAGCCGAAAAGCATAAGGTTCTAGTTTTTGAGGCGGCTCGCCATATCTATGAACCTGCCCAGAAAATTGTTCGCGACTACCTGGTAGGCAAGAAACCTAAAACGGTTCGCCTGAATTTTTCGCAGTATTCTTCCCGTTGGGATGCCGTTGAAGCCGGTGAAGAGCCCAACATTTTCTCGCTGAAAACGGGCGGTGGCGCACTCGTTGACCTGGGTGTTTACCCTATCTACGACGCTATCTACTGGTTTGGTGAACCCGACGGCGTCCGCTACTTTCCAGCTCTAGCACCTACAGGGGTAGACGGCGCGGGAACTTTGGTGTTGGTCTACAAGGACTTCAACGTCATTATTACTATCGCTAAGAATGCTCATTCAGATGCGCCGTCGGAAATTCTGCTGGGTCGGGAAACTCTGCGACTTTCTTCCGTCCAGGGAATCGACCTGGTGACCGAATATACTGCCGGAGATGAGCAGGTCCTTTTTGATTCGAAGGCTACCCCAGGTTCCCGCCCGCTCTCGGAGCTGATGCGTTTTGAGGCAGAGTTTTTCTGCGACATGATTCAGGCACATCTTGAGGGAAACTTCGATGAGGCTCGAGTAAACCGCTACCGCTCGCTCACGTTGCTTTCCCGCTCTGTGAATGAGGTCTGCACGAATGCACGCTATACCGCGGGTATTTTCTTTGAGAACGAGACGTTGGAGATTTCTGGTTAATGTTCCACGAAGCAGTAAAGGACACTCATTTGAGTGTCCTTTACTGTTTTAAGGTGCCTGATGCCTTTTTACCTTATGAGGGATTCAGCTCAATCAGCTACGCAACTTTGCTTCCGATGAGCTTGGTTGAGTTTGCTGTCTCATCACCGAATGAATCGCCAGTTTCGGTAAACCCGTCATTGGTGCGGGGCGCGTTGTAGATGGATTCGTCCATGATGCCCTCTCGCTTAGCAACGATAGCAGCAACCAGAGCCTGCCCAGCTACGTTGAGCGCGGTGCGACCCATGTCGATAATCGGGTCAATCGCTAGGAGCAGACCGACGCCGTCCAGTGGCAAGCCCAAGGTGGAGAGGGTCAGGGTGAGCATGACGGTTGCACCGGTAGTTCCAGCGGTAGCCGCAGAGCCGAGAACGGACACCATCATAATGAGCAGGTAGTGCGTGAAGTTAAGGTCAACCCCGTAGAACTGCGCCACGAAAATAGCCGCCAGCGCCGGGTAGACCGAAGCGCAACCGTCCATTTTTGAGGTAGCTCCCAGCGGGATGACGAACGAGGCATAGGAGCGGGGCACACCGAGGTTCCGTTCGGTGATGGACTGGGTCAGCGGCATCGTACCCATAGACGAGCGTGACACAAAGCCCATTTGGATGGCGGGCCAAGCGCCGGTGAGGTACTGCTTGACCGATAGACCATTCACCTTGATGAGAATCGGGTAGACCACGAACATGACCAGCAGTAGCCCCACGTAGAGCGCCACCACGAATTTGGCGAGTGCGCCCATGGACGTCCAGCCGTAGGCGTAGACCGCGCGTCCAATCAAGCCGACGGTGCCCAGGGGCGCCAAGCGGATAATCCACCAAAGAATTTTCTGGACAATTTCCAGCACAGAATTCACCACGGTGAGGAAGGGCTGGGCGGCGGGGCCAACCTTGAGCGCGGCAACACCCACGACACCGGAGATGACCAGCATTTGCAGAACGTTGAAGGTTGCCGAGCCGGTGAGCGCACCGGAGTCTGATTCGCTAATGTTTACGCCCAATCCGAGGAAATTCACGGGAATAAGGCCGGTAAGGAAGGCGAGCCAACTCCCCTGCTTGCCTTCGTAGCTAGGCGGAGTGGCTAGTCCGGTGTTTGCGCCGGGTTGCACAATGATTCCGAGCGCAATGCCGATAAGTACGGCGATAAATGCGGTGATCGCAAACCAAAGCAGGGTTTGGGTTGCGAGCCGGGCGGCGTTGGTGACTTTGGAGAGGTTGGCAATGGAGCTGACCACCGCGGTGAAGATGAGCGGAACGATGGCTGCTTTGAGGAGGGTGACGTAGCTGGAACCGATGGTGTCCAGGGTGGTCATGAGCCAGTTGGGGTTCTCTTGGGCGTCGCCGCCCATCCAGGTGGCAATGAGACCGAGGACGACGCCGACGACGAGCGCGGCAATGATTTGATTGCCGAAGGAGGTCATCCAAGCAGGAAAACGTGGAGTGTGAGTTCGGGGAGTAGACATGTCTACAAGGTACGCCTTGATGACTGCGGCACGGTAGCTTTCATGACAAAATATTACTTTACGAGTGAAAGTATTTTGGGGCACAAACAGAGGGGTGGGGTGCGGTAATGTTTTTTGCATCGAGCTTGAAGATGTCTAACCCTCTGCGGCCATGAGCAGTAACAACGAAACCTGTTACCCATTCAAAAACCAGCGCCCCCCTACCCAGTTATTAGTAGATAACCTACATTATGAAGCATAAATTATTCTGGTTATTGAAATCTAACACAGTTAATATTGAACTGCTCTTATCGCGTTGTATTCAGTAGGTTATAGCGATGAACGATGCCAGGATTACTCGCTCTATCAGGCTTATATATAAGGGTGAAACCCAACAACCCATCATCCATTAGGAAACAGCCGTGTCAGACAGGTCTTTTTACACTCAAATAAACCGCTTAGAAAAATAAAAGCGAGCATCATTGAGGCTTATTCAAAAGTCCTCCCAGCCGCATAAAACACCAGACCCCGCACCACCGAAAACACCTGCCGATACAAACTCAACGGCCGCCTAAACCCCGAATAAAGAACCCGCCAGGTCTTCACTTGAGCGATAACCCGCTCCACCACAGCCCGTAATCTATTGATAATGCGATTATTATCCTTGACACCCTGAGGCACTTTCACACCAGGCTTACGCCTGGTCGGGGTTGCTAGCCCCAGGCCTATATAGCCCTTATCGGCCAGAGTCGAGGATTCCAGTAGCTGATCTAGCCCGTGAGCTCTGAAAGCATGAGCATCATGCCTTGCCCCGGGTAGCGGGTCAGTGATGACTAGGAGCCTGCCATCGAGGGTGCAGATGACTTGGTGGTTGAAACCGGTTCGTTTATGTTTGCCCGAAAAATTTGTTTTTCCTAGTGAACGCCAGTTCCAGGTGGGTACAAGAGTTCCATCGACAACCAAAGAACCTGGTACATCCAGGCTCATTTTCAAAGGCTGTTCTAGAGGTTTGAAGACCTTTGCAAGCGCCTTTTCGATAGTGTTGATGGTCCGTGAGATAGTAGGTTGCGAGACGGTGAAGATTTCAGCAAGTAGCTCTTCGGTGAGATTGTGTCGGTGGTAGAGCAGAGTGGTTTTGAGTGCCTGAGCTGGAGTGAGGGCTGGTGGTCTTCCTCCTGGTTTACCCCAGATGAGTTGGTTGGTCAGGGCTGTCAGTAGAGCGGCAAATTGCGTGGCGGTAAGGCCGGTTGTACGCTGGTGGTGCAACGGTTCTTCCTGGTGCGGTTTGAGAATATTTGTGGTTATTTATCCTCAAGGTTGCCGCTATGGTGGGGCCGTTGTCTAGTTGGTGGGGGTTGGGGTGTGTACCCCCTTATGAATAATCCTCAAAGGAGGAGTTAAAAAGTGAAGCCCTTAAAAAGCAAAGCCTTTATTTATGGTTTATTATTCACATTTATCATCGCAGTTATAAGTTTATTAGGCTCAAAGTTACCATTTTTAGATAAGATAGGTGCTTTAACAATTGCTATACTGATTGCGATTCTATATAGACATTTTAAGGGTTACCCTGAAGCATATCGTTCAGGAATCGCATTTTCGTCTAAACGTTTACTGAAATTAGCTATTATATTATATGGATTAAAGCTAAATATTTATGATGTAATTGGAAAAGGTAGCGATTTATTATTAATCGATATTGGAGTCATCCTTTTTAGTATCGGATTAATGTTATTACTAAATAAATATATTAAAGGAGATAAAAACCTCATCCTATTATTAGGTATTGGCACTGGGGTGTGTGGCGCGGCAGCTATTGCAGCAGTATCTCCAATATTAAAATCTAGAGAAAAAGATTCTGCGATTAGTATTGGTATTGTCGCACTTATTGGCACTATATTTTCGCTCGCATATACTGTAATATATTCTGTTTTTACAATATCTCCTGAAGTATTTGGGGTCTGGTCAGGTACAAGTTTACATGAAATTGCACATGTAATTCTTGCTTCGGGCTTCTCAGGTCAAGAGGCTTTGAGTATGGGACTGTTAGGAAAACTGGGACGTGTGTTTTTATTAATACCTCTGAGTATTATTTTAATCTTAATTATGAGAAAAAAATCGCATAGTGAGACTGAAAAAAAACGTATTGATGTACCTTACTTTTTACTTGGTTTTGTCATAATGGCACTATTCCATACTTATGTATCCTTGCCACACATGGTTATGCAAATTATAGATAACATCACTACTATATGCTTATTAATGGCAATGGTTGCATTAGGGTTAAATGTTTCATTTAAAGACTTAAAAGATCGTGCTTTCAAACCATTAATAGTTGTCATTATTGTATCTATTTGTTTATCAACTGTGACATTTATTGTTGCTAAGTCCTTTTATGGTTAGAATATAAGTATAATAAAAAATTGATATAGAGAGGCTTATTCATAAGGTGTCCGAAGCCGCAAAGAAAATCAGCGCCCGCACCAGAAGAAAACACCCGCAAATAAACACCGAGCGGCCG
>NZ_JBHUCN010000013.1:208344-469978 GCF_042677725.1 Rothia amarae | reverse complement strand
GTGCTCTCAAAAAAATACTCCCCACTAGTTAGAAACTGATTTCTCAGTCCAACTAATGGGGAGCAGTTCACTTGGAGAGGGGCTTTTAGTATGTCTAGCTTCTTGAAACGGTGTGCCCTTAAAAATCGAGTTAGGTTGTTAACCATCTGGCTATGTGCAAAGACGGTTCACGTGAAAATAGCTTTCAAGCCGTATAAACGCAGCTCTGCGGGGCGATGAGAAGCTAACTAATTCTCATATCATTTCTAGAATTACATTGTCTTAAAACGCCATATACGCTTCCGGAGATGGCTTCCCGGCGAATCTAGTTTCCTTGAACCAAATTCCTCTTCGTCGCTGCTGCCGAGGAGGCGGAATTGACGGTCAAGCATGGTTATCGTCTATACCTTGAACCCTCTCACCAAACTTTGAAGTATAGATAGGTTTGCTCCTGTCCACGTTTCACATCGTGGTTGACAGTGAATCATATATCTGAGTCAAACTCATAACTGGCCTCAGGAGGGAACGTGAACAGATTTTAGGTGTTACCATCTCCCTATTTAGGAAAGACTCCTGAGTTGGTCCTATATGCTTTCTTAGCACCGTAACAGGCAGTAACTATCCAGAAGCTTCTATCGACAAGCAGTGGACTGTTCTCGAATCAAAGCCAAAGAAAGCCGAACTGTGAGATTAGAAACTCTATTGGTTGCTTCAGAAGCGCAACCTGTGAAATTCAAAGGCTTGAAGAAGCAGGCGTAACCGTAAATCTGACTCTGGGTAGCAGAGTCGATGATTTTCGCCCTGGCGGAGCCTAAGCAGATGCCCGGACAGCTTAGATGATTACTTCCCGTAAATTCCCATGCACCTTGAACTGGTCTTTAGCGCTTCAAGAAGTATTTCAGCATGGGCAGCTCAGCATGAGGCTATTCTTATGCAACATAGCGATTTGGGAGTTAAGGTTCTTTCCTTGGCTAAAGGGAATCTTTTATCGAGGGGGATTCGTCTTATGACGGGTATGTGAGTGCCCACCAGTTCAAGGATTCTAAATAAAGTAGTAGGGAAGAATTTTAAAGAGGATTCGCATCTAGCTTTTGATGCTCGTACCGCGCAGTTAGTTTGTTTTGACTCGTCGGCGAATGAATGTTTTTACTCGAGTTGTTCCGGGATGGGTGTTCTTATGAGTCTCCTAAGTCAGTTAAGGCTAAAGAGAATCGAACACGAAGCTGTCAAGAAGTTATTGAAATACGCATATAAAAAGGGCAGTAGATTCAAATGAATCTACTGCCCTTTCTCGGCGGTTATATGTTAGTGAGCGTGATTGCCACGGTTGTATTCATATACCCAGCCAACGCAAGCAAGAATTGCTAGAGGAATAGCAAGGGTAATTACCCATACTTGCCACATTGCCAAACCAGTTACCAGGATTGCGCAAACGAGACCAATCATCAGCGGCCACCAAGACCACGGTGAATAGAAACCGTAGTCACCGGTGGTATCGGCAATTTCGCCTTCAAGATTTTCGTTCGGCTGGTGAGGGTGCTTCTTATCGGTAAACATCAAAAAGAATGCCAAGAAGAAACACATCACGGCGGTAGCTAAGATTGCGGGGAATCCAGCCCAGTCTGTAAATTGCGTCATTAAACCATACACAATTCCAACCGGTACGAGGAAGATACCCAAGCCAAGAAAAAGCTGTCCAAGAATTTTCATAGTAGCTACTCCCTATCGCTTTACTGAGCCAACAGCGGTCTGCGCGTGCTCAGATACCTGGCGAGCTGCTGCTGCAACATTGTAGTTGGTGGACAGTTCGGGATGATGTAGATCCAGTGCAGGACGCTCGGAACGGATACGCGGTAGAACGGTGAAGTTGTGACGCGGAGGAGGGCAAGAAGTTGCCCATTCAAGTGAACCGCCGAAGCCCCAAGGATCGTCAACCTCAACCTTCTTGCCGTAACGAGCAGTCACGTAGACGTTCCACAAGAATGGGATCATCGAGATTGCGAGAAGCATTGAGCCTACAGTTGAGAGTTGGTTCATCCAGGTGAAACCGTCTTCTGGCATGTAGTCAGCGTAACGACGGGGCATACCATCAACACCCAACCAGTGCTGAATCAGGAAGGTCATGTGGAAGCCGAAGAACAGCAACCAGAAGTGAATCTTACCTAGACGTTCGTTGAGCATCTTGCCAGTCCACTTGGGCCACCAGAAGTAGAAGCCAGCGAACATGGAGAAGACTACGGTACCGAAAATGACGTAGTGGAAGTGAGCTACCACGAAGTATGAGTCAGATAGGTGGAAGTCAAGCGGAGGGGTTGCCAAGATAACACCAGTCAAGCCACCAAAGAGGAAGGTGACGAGGAATCCCATAACCCAAATCAAAGGTGTTTCGAAGGTAAGCGAACCCTGCCACATGGTACCAATCCAGTTGAAGAACTTCATACCCGTAGGAATGCCAATCAACATGGTCATGAACGAGAAGAAGGGCAACATAACTGCGCCGGTTACATACATGTGGTGTGCCCACACTGTTACAGAAAGTGCCGCAATAGCGATGGTAGCGAAAACCAAACCCTTGTAACCGAAAATCGGCTTACGTGAGAACACAGGAATGATTTCCGAAACAACACCGAAGAAAGGCAGTGCTAGAACGTAAACCTCAGGGTGACCGAAGAACCAGAAAAGGTGCTGCCAGAGAATAGCGCCGCCATTTTCAGGATCAAAGATGTGTCCGCCCAAACGACGATCCATACCCAAAGCAAACAGTGCTGAAGCCAAGGGAGGGAAGATCATGATGATGAGGATGGCGGTAATCAAGGTCGTCCAGGTAAAGATGGGCATACGCCACATAGTCATACCGGGAGCACGCATGCACAAGATGGTGGTAATGAAGTTTACGCCACCCATGATGGTACCGAAACCCTGCAAAGCTAGACCGAAGACCCAGAGATCTCCACCTACGCTAGGTGAATAGGTAGTGCTATTCAATGGGGCATAAGCAAACCAACCGAAGGATGCAGCACCCTGAGGGGTCAAGAAGCCTGCAAGGGCAACTAGGGAACCAAAGAGGAAGAACCAGAAAGCCAAAGCGTTCAAACGAGGGAACGCAACGTCAGGAGCGCCAATCTGAAGGGGAATCAAAACGTTAGCAAAACCAGTAAATGCAGGGGTACCAAACATCAGCAACATCAAAGTGCCGTGCATGGTGAAAAGCTGGTTGAACTGTTCCTTAGTCTGTAGCACCTGCATACCGGGCTCAAAGAGCTCCATACGCATGAGCAAAGCCATAATGCCCGCGATGCAGAAGAAAATAAAGCAAGAAATCAGGTACATATACCCGATTGTTTTGTGATCGGTAGTGGTTAGCCAATTGACGACGATGCGTCCTTTTGACTTAGGCACAACCCGAGGAGCAACCTGGGTTGCTGAGTCTGCTGAATACTCGAGAGTAGTCACGGGTCACCTCCTACTGTGATTCGTTTTGGTTAGGGTTACGGTTGTATTCGTCGCCGAGACGGCCGTCGTTACCTTCATCCGCAAGCTTCTGAGTGTAAGCGTCGTACTCTTCCTGAGTTACAACCTTAACGTTGAAAAGCATTTCTGAGTGGTACTCACCGCAAAGCTCTGCACATTTACCTGCATAGGTACCGGTTTCAGAACCGGTCTTGAAGTACATGTGGTTAGTCTGACCGGGAATAGTATCGCGCTTCTCAAGGAAAGCAGGAACCCAGAAAGAGTGAATAACATCGCGTGATTTCAGCTGCAAATCAACGGTGGAGTCTACGGGTAGGTAAAGAGTAGGAAGGGTTTCTTCATGACCTTCTTGACCGTCAAGCTGTGCTTGAACACCGGAAGAATAAACATTCTTGTCGAGGTAGTTGAAGTCCCATGCCCACTGCTTGCCATAAACTTCAATGCTTACGTCAGCAGTCTCAGACTTAGGAGCGGTGATTTCGCGCTCAGCACGGTCAGAGAAGCTGAAAAGGCTAACAATAGCGATGATGGGGATGATGGTGTAGAAGATTTCCAGAGGAGCGTGATAGCTCAGCTGACGAGGATAACCAACATCGTTCTTACGACGGCGGTAGGCAATGATACACCAGAGCATAAGACCCCAGGTAATCAAGCCAACAACCAGCGCTGCTACCCATGAACCAATCCAAAGATCCATGATGGTGTCAGCGTTGTCAGTAATTCCACGCTTTGTAGGCAACCAGCCCAGTTTGGCTTCTTCCGAACAACCGGTCATCAACAGTGCTGAAACTGAAGCCACTCCGGCCAGTGCCAGACCCTTCAGCTTGCGGCTGCCGGTTCGATGCTGCGAACTCACAGACGGCCCTTCCTTTAGCGGTGTGCGTGTTAGGTCGATTCAGTGTGTGGACAGAATGCGACATAAATCTTTCTATATGAGCTTACCTCTTGAAAGTGCATTCTGCTGACACTATGTCAGTGAAGTTACGGCTATTTCTTAACTATTTCGCAAAATATTGAGAAAAAATGGGACGTTCCATCGAGAAGGATGGAACGCCCCAAATGTAGTCATAGATTTTGTTTAGTGGAATGAATCGCCACAAGCACATGACCCCTGTGCATTGGGGTTATCAATGGAGAAGCCCTGCTTTTCAATGGTGTCTTCGAAATCGATAGTTGAACCATCTAGGTAGGGAACGCTCATGCGATCAACAATGACTTCAACTCCGTCGAAATCGCGGACTGCATCGCCGTCGAGCTTGCGCTCATCAAAGTACAGCTGATAAATCAAGCCAGAGCAACCGCCCGGCTGTACTGCAACGCGCAGGCGCAAATCGGTGCGCCCCTCCTGCTCTAAAAGTGCACGAACCTTCTGAGCTGCAGTGTCTGTGAGTTGAACGCCGTGGGTTGAGGTTTCAGTCGCTGTTTCAGTCATCTTTTTGTCCTTAAAATCTTGAGAAAATGGTTCCAGAGAATTTTTCTCTAGTTAAGTTAACCGCTCTATACCGAAGCTTTATTCCCCATACTATTTCTTTTCGCAGAATTTGGTAACCATGAGAGCTTCTGCAAGGATTGCTCGCTTGAAATCGGGGATGTAGAGGGATTCGTTAGCGCTGTGAGCCCTCGTATCTGGATCTTCAATGCCTGTAATGAGAATATGAGCATCGGGGAACTCTTCCTTCAGGTCTGCAATAAAGGGAATAGACCCACCTAAACCTGTTTGCACTGGAGCAATTCCCCATGCCTTTTCCATGGCAGAAAGAGCAATTTGTATACTGCTCTCTGAAGTATCTGCGGAGAATGGTTGGCCGGTGTCTTCGGCAGTGTAACTTACTTCAACTCCCCATGGAGAGTGCCTGTGAAGGTGTGCCTCGATAGCTTGATGGGCCTGCTGAGGATTTTGCCCAGGAGCCAAACGCACACTGAGCTTGGCGCTATTCTGGACTGAAATAGTGTTAGAAGATTCGGCTATAGGGGTGATGTCCATGCCGATAATGCTGATGGCCGGTTGTGCCCAAAGGCGAGAAGAGATACTTCCCTCCCCCGCCAGTTGTACATTATCTAGCATTCCGGAATCAGCTCGGAAATCTGCTTCCTCATATTCAACCTCAGGTTCAGGTGCATGTATTAAACCCTCAACTGCTACTGCACCTTTATCGTTATGAAGCGAAGCAAGAAGTCGTACTAAGGCTGTGGGTGCATCAATCATAGGTCCGCCAAACATGCCGGAGTGCACCGCATGATCTCCCACGCGTACATTCACAACTCCGCTGGCTAATCCTCTCAGACCGGTTGTGAGCGCAGGTACTCCTGCTTTCCAGTTGGACGAATCGGCTACGACAATTGCATCTGCTTTAAGTTTCTCTTTGTAAGTTTTAAGGAATTGCCCAAAACTCGGCGATCCTGCTTCTTCCTCGCCTTCAATAAAAAGAGTAACGCCAGCCTTGAAATCCTCACCCAACACATCTTTTACTACCGAAAATGCCGTGAGATGAGCTAAAACACCAGCTTTGTCATCTGCTGCGCCGCGGCCAAAGAGCCTGTCCCCCTGCACTGTGGCAGTAAAGGGTTCAGTATTCCACTCAGCTAAATCTCCCACTGGCTGCACATCGTGATGCGCGTACAGCAAAATAGTGGGGTAACCCGCTTCAGCTTCTTTGCGAGCAACGACTGCTGGCATACCCTGTGTATCTTGATTTTCCCCGTAGGAAGCAGTCAAGATTTCAACCGAGTCAAAACCCACGTGCTGAGCTAATGAAGCTACTTTTTCTGCACTCTTGTGAACCTGCGATAAATCGAAAGCTTCCCATGCAATGGACGGAATAGCTACCAGCTCAGTTAGCTGTTCCACGGCGGAATCAAACTTTGCGTTTACAGCATGGTCAAGCGCTTCAAAATGCGAGAAATATTCTGGAGTATCAGTATTCATATACATAACCTTACGATGGATTGAGTAGAACCACCTTTTGTTCGATATTCTTAACAGGTGATTGGACGTAAAAAAGATTCTCGAAGTACATCAGGTTCTGTGCGAGCAGATTCTGTGGTGAATGAAGCTACTGTAACTCCTGAACCTCAGGAAGAACACCATGCTCCGAATTACACCGCTCCCAAGGGGAAACCCACGCCTTCTCGCAAGCAACAACAACAGGCGCGGCGTCAGCCCCTGGTACCTGCTGACCGAAAAGCAGCCAAAGAAGCCAACCGGGCTGCATTGCGCGAGCAGCGAATGAAAGAAAACATTGCCATGCAAACTGGCGATGAAAAGCATTTACCGCTTAAGGACAAGGGACCTCAGCGCAGATATATTCGCGATTACGTCGACGCCCGGTTTAACGTCGGCGATTTCATGATTATCGCTCTTCTTCTAATTTTTGTGGCGGGCATCTTCATCCAGTCCATTCAGTTGGTCACTGTAACCCTCATGTGGATTTTCATCGCTCTCCTCGCTTTGGACCTGTGGTTCATGTGGCGAGGTCTGAAAAAGAAGCTTCTGGCTAAGTTTGGACAAGTCGAACCAGGCTCTACAATGTACGCCATTAACCGTGCCATGATGATTCGTCGAATTCGACTTCCTAAGCCTCAGGTGAAGCGCGGTCAATACCCCAGCTAAAGTCCAATAAAAATGGTGGAGTGTTCTAGAACACTCCACCATTTTTCTATTTAAGAAGCTTTTTCAGCTCCCGATTGATTCGTGCTGCCCATAGTGGTCCTTCATACAGGAAAGCTGTATACCCCTGAACAAGAGTTGCCCCAGCATCGAGACGTTCTTTTACATCGCCGGCAGTAGTCACCCCACCCACGGAAACAAGAGTGAGTTTCTCTCCCACGTGTTCTTTTAAGAGCCGCAATACTTCAAGCGAGCGATTCTTTAAGGGCGCACCCGAAAGTCCTCCAGCACCGATTTCGCTCACCTTTTGAGCATCAGACTGTAGACCCAAGCCCTCACGCGCAATAGTAGTGTTGGTAGCGATGATTCCATCAAGTCCTAATTCAACTGCCAAATCTGCAATTTCCAGGATTTCATCGTCCGCAAGGTCGGGAGCAATCTTCACCAAAAGCGGTACATGCCGATTTGGCTCAGCCAAGACCGCTGCTTCCTGTACAGTCTGCAACAAAGGGCGAAGAGTTTCCACTGATTGAAGCGATCGAAGACCGGGAGTATTAGGAGAGCTCACATTGACAACCATGTAATCTGCTTGCGGAGCCAAGGTCATAGTAGAAATTCGGTAATCTTCAGCGGCATCCTCTAATTCAACCACCTTTGTTTTTCCAATATTGACGCCGATGATTGGGCGAGCTGAAGACGAGAACCTGAACTCAGTTTCAAAATCTGCGCGAGCGGCGGCAAGACGAGGCCCAACCTTTGCGGCTCCCTCGTTATTAAATCCCATGCGGTTAATGACTGCGAAGTCTTCAACCAAACGAAAGAGACGGGGCTTAGGGTTACCGGGTTGCCCTTGCGCAGTCACAGTACCGATTTCCACATGTCCAAAGCCCAAATCTCCCAGGGCATTGATGCACGATCCCTCTTTATCAAAACCTGCTGCGATTCCAAAAGGCGAGGGAAAAGTTAACCCCATAGCTTCGGTGCGTAGCGGAGCATCGGGTAATAGAAATTTGCGTGCAACGGGAGTCAGTTTGCTAGCACGCAAGAGTTGAATACCCTTAAACCCAATCTTGTGCGCTAGCTCTGCATCCATCGGTTTAAAAACAAGCTTGAAAAGTATGGGATAGATTTTCATGGAAAGCTCTCTACTGTTGGTGTGATGAATGGGAAGAAATCTTATCGACGGCACCGCCATACCGTCTATCTCGACGGGCGTACACTTCAACGGCGTCCCATAGAGTTCGACGGTCGACGTCAGGCCACAAAACATCAAGGAAAACTAGCTCCGCATAAGCGCTTTCCCAGAGTAAGAAATTAGATGTTCGCAACTCCCCCGAGGAACGAAGGAAAAGATCGACGTCGGGAACCTCGGGGTTGTACAGGTATTTTTCGATAGTTTTTTCGGAGATAGAGGACGGTTTCAGTTTTCCAGCTGCAACTTCAGCCGCGATGCGGGCTGTGGCGTCTGCAATTTCCGCGCGCCCACCGTAGTTGACGCACATGACGAGGGTACACACCGTATTGTTCTTTGTCTGCTCTTCGCAGTACTGCAGCTGCTTAATCACAGAGTTCCAGAGCTTAGGCTTGCGCCCTGCCCAGAGCACACGCACCCCCCATGCCTGTAACGTTTCCAGCTGACGCGTGAGAACCTCTGTGGTAAAACGCATGATGAAACTGACTTCATCCATGCTACGCTTCCAATTTTCCGTGGAAAAAGCGTAGGCAGAAACATAGGGAATGCCCATCTCGATGGCACCAGCGACGACATCGACAAGGGACTTCTCCCCCGCTTTATGCCCCTCGTTACGAGGTAGCCCGCGTTCATTAGCCCATCGCCCATTCCCATCCATCACTACAGCGACATGCCGGGGTACAAACTGGACAGGAATAGCAGGGGGCCTTGCTCCGCTAGGATGCGGATCAGGAGCAACAGGCATCAAAATTCCTTTTCTATCAAAGCCAATGATTTGAGGGGTTTCTCCAACTGCCAATGCACGAAAGTAGAGATTAATCCATATGCTATTTTTGCAGAATGCTGGGGTGAGATAGCCGTAACGCTCTCCCACCGGCCCAAGAACACATCAGATAAATAATGCAAGGTTTCTTCGCTGACCGGTTTGCTAACATTGAGCACTTCTAACCTTCCACAATTTTCGCATAGCAATCCGTCTTCTGCCGAAAACCAGCGAAGATTCTCTGATGACCCACAGTGGGAACAGACAGTAGGGTTCATACCCCAACCCGCTAAAGAGATGGCGCGTAGAAAATAAGCATTCACAATATCTAAGGGTCTCAGACGCTGACTAGAGAGCGAAGACAAAGCCCCAGCAAGCATCACGAACAGCTGGTTTGAACTTTCCCCCTCTTCAAATTTTCCTAAGCTTTCTGTTAACTCAATAAGTGCTAATCCTGCAAGGTAAGCTGAGTAATCACTCATGATAGGTGAAGTATAAGCCCGCACCGTTTGAACCTGCGTCAGCGTATAAAGGTCTTTACCCGCCGTAAGAGAAACATCCACCAGCATAAAAGGTTCTAACCGTCCCCCAAATTTTGAGGTAGTTTTGCGAGCACCTTTAGCAACGGCATGAACAATCCCGTGGTTTCTCGTCAGCAAGATAACAATCTTGTCTGCATCCCCCAATTTTTGACCGCGTAAGACTATGGCTTGATCAAAAATTGTTTTAGAACTAGCTGATGAACTCACTCTTATATCATCACATATTCAAAAAGTGGAGAAAACTACGGGGGCAAGGAAACCCTATCCTTGCCCCCACTAACAAGTTACTTGCTATCTCGAAGCGCTCTGTTGACCGCAGACGTCAAAGCCTTCAAAGATGCCCAGGTTGTGGAGGAATCAATACCAATCCCCCACAACACTCTGCTACCCACTGCTGCTTCAATATAGCTTGCAGCTCGGGCATTGGAATTAGAAGAAAGCGTATGCTCTGAATAATCGAGCAAACGAATATCGATACCTTCAGAGTGGAATACCGACTGCATGGCATCAATAGGGCCAGACCCCGTTGCCGTCTTCTCGAAACGACGGCCATCCACATTTAAGAGAACCTTAAGCTTGGTTGCCCCGCCCTCTTGCGAATCCACATTGATAGATTCCAAACGGAACCTACCCCAGCGATGCTCAGGATCCTCCGCAGGAAGATATTCATCAGCAAAGACTTTCCATAAATTCTCACTGGTTACTTCTCCGCCCTGGGCATCTGTGCGCGCCTGAATAGCTCCAGAGAACTCAATCTGCGCGCGTCGAGGCAAATCCAGACCATAATCTTTCTTCAAAAGATAGGAAACTCCGCCCTTGCCGGACTGCGAGTTAACCCTAATGACAGCTTCGTAATTGCGCCCCACGTCGCGAGGATCCAACGGCAAATAGGGTACGCCCCACTCTAAATCGTCAATACTCTTACCGGCTTCTCGCGCACGACGTTCCATAGAGTCGAAACCCTTTTTGATAGCGTCCTGATGGGAACCAGAAAAAGCTGTAAAAACTAAGTCGCCACCATAGGGTGAACGCTCGTGAACAGGTAGCTGATTACAATACTCAACCGTTCGACGAATCTCATCAATATCAGAGAAGTTAATTTCCGGGTCAACACCCTGAGTCAGCATATTTAGTCCCAGCGTCACCAAATCGACATTCCCCGTGCGCTCACCATTGCCAAAGAGACAACCTTCAATCCTGTCTGCGCCCGCAAGATAACCCAATTCAGCCGCTGCGACGCCGGTGCCGCGGTCATTATGAGGGTGCAGTGAAAGAATGATGTGCTCACGATTGGTCAGGTGCCGGTTCATCCATTCTATGGAATCGGCATAGACATTAGGAGTCGCCATCTCGACAGTGGCGGGGAGGTTAATAATAACTTCCCGACCTGGACCAGTTTCCAGTTCGTCTGTGACGGCGTTACAGACCCGGACGGCGAACTCCAGCTCGGTTCCGGTGTATGACTCAGGGGAATACTCATAGGTGATGTTCGCATCCCCCGCCAGCTGTTCCTCATATTTCTTGCAAAGCCGTGCTCCGGTGAGCGCGATATCCAAAATCCCGTCTTCATCCTTATTGAAGACGACCTCTCGCTGTAATACAGAGGTTGAATTATAGAAATGCACAATCGCATTCTTTGCACCCTGGATAGATTCAAAGGTTTTTTCAATGAGGTGCTCACGGCACTGAACCAAAACTTGGATGGTGACATCGTCAGGAATATGGTTCTCTTCAATCAGTGTGCGTACAAAATTGAAATCAGTAGCGGACGCCGAAGGGAATCCCACTTCAATTTCCTTGTAACCCATTTCGACCAGAAGCTTGAACATAGCGAGTTTTCGCTCAGAATCCATGGGATCAATGAGAGCCTGGTTTCCGTCGCGAAGATCTACCGCGCACCATCGTGGAGCTTTCGTGATGGTCTTGTTGGGCCATGTACGGTTCTCGAGCTGAATATCAATTTGCTCTGAATACGGACGGTATTTGTGAACCGGCATTGAAGATGGTTTCTGCAAATTTTTCACGATATTTACCCTTGCTCTAGAGAAAACATGATTGCTTCTTGAAAAGGAGAAAATGGAGTCAAACTAGGCGTTTGAATCAGTGCAGCCTTTAAACAAAATCATTTAGTGAAAATATCACGTGTCCCATATGACCCAGCTAATACTCAAGGGTTGATTCCACCATATGGAATCAACCCTTGATCTAGCTTAATATTGAAATGATTGCTGACATTTCACCTGGTCAGCTGTCTGCCCCTGTGCTTCACCGGCAATTTTGCTTTCCTTCTGAGCTACTGCATCGCCGTCCTTGAAGTCTTCACCTACGAGCACGGTAATGGCTGCATAACTGGTTGAAACGCGGGCCTCAGTGATGCCCAACTTGTCTGCTATTTTCTTCGCCTCTTGTTCGTATCCTTCGGGATAGATGACGGCGGAGCTGGCATAACTGCTCGTATCATTCTGCGCAGTAACGTTGGTGAACTTTTCCTGTTCAAGCAAAGAAGCTACATGCTTACCCTGTTGAATAGATCCAGAACCATTAAGTACCTCTACGGGAGCAGAAAGAAGAAGTTCTTGAGCAGTTTCTGAAGCCGATGCCGCAGGCGAAGCACTGGTTGATGGCTCTGCCTCTACTCGCAATGACTGATCCTGCCGTAACTTCTCAAAGATCGCCTGCGCAGAATCGGAAATCTGCAATTTGTTCTCGTTGTATGTGTACGGTTCATGCGGAACTGTAGCGAAAACAATCTGGCTAAGATCGATATCGGAGACCATGGTTCCCAAATCAACCAGCGTGGCGGGATTAGTGAGACCCTGGTCGACAGTCACATTCTGAGTGACAGCTTCTGCGATGTTCATTAGTTGTGATGGGTTAGAAAGAGTTCCCTCCGCTTTGACCTTTCTGAACATAGAAGCTAAGAAACTTTGCTGGGCTGCGATGCGGCTGGTATCGCTACCATCGCCAAACCCATGCCGGGAACGGAGGAACGCCAGAGCTTGTTCGCCCTGCACCGAAGAATTGCCTGCGGGTATATTGAGGCCGGAGTATGAATCGTCAATTGCTTGAGTAACACACACATCTACGCCACCGATAACATTCGATAGCGCTTTTACGGCGTTAAAATCAACCAGCATAAAGTGATCAATATTGACGCCGGTAATTGAACTAATCGTGGCAACAGTGCAACCAGGGCCACCATGGGACAACGACTCATTAATCTGAGTATCTTTCGCCTCGGCGTATTCGGTTCCGTCCTGAGCCTTACAAGCGGGAATATCTACAATGAGGTCGCGGGGGAAGGACAATACCGAAACGTTCTGATGATCTTGACTGATTTGTACCAGCATGATGACATCAGCTCGTGCCCCAGAAGCGGCATCGTTCTCATCCCCATAATTCGAGTTGGAACCTGAACGTGTATCGGAACC
This sequence comes from Rothia amarae, assembly GCF_042677725.1. Lineage (NCBI taxonomy): Bacteria > Bacillati > Actinomycetota > Actinomycetes > Micrococcales > Micrococcaceae > Rothia > Rothia amarae. The sequence goes on along the minus strand of NZ_JBHUCN010000013.1, from coordinate 456,993 downwards.
GACTACCAAAATATCCAAGGCGCCGTCTTCTAAATTAGCGTTTTGCGCGCTTCCAAGATTGAGTGCATCTGTTTGAATATTGGTCCGTAGACGAACGAAAGAAGCCCCGGCAATACCAACCATTAAAAGGAGTAGTCCCACGCAAGAGAGCGCTATCCATTTGTACTTCTTGGAACGCACGGGGTGCTGGCGCATGTGGCGTCCAAAGCTTCTTAGACGAGACGTCGAGGAGTCAGGATTCACAGATTCTGCCACTGATTACTCTCTTTCATCTGCTGGCGGTACGGGGGATGATAAACGGAAGGGGTAACTCAAAGGTCGAATTTAAAATCCTAAACGACCAAGTGCACGCGGGTCACGTTGCCAGTCTTTAGCCACTTTCACATGGATATCTAGATAGACCTTTGTACCCAGTAGAGCCTCGATATTTTTGCGGGACTGAGAACCGATTTCGCGCAAGCGAGAACCATTTTTACCGATAATGATTGCCTTTTGTGAAGATCTTTCCACAAACAAATTAACGTGAATATCTAGCAAGGGGTTATCTTCAGAGCGGCCCTCGCGCAGATTCATTTCTTCAACGGTGACAGCAACCGAGTGAGGCAGTTCGTCTCTGACCCCTTCGAGAGCTGCTTCGCGCACAAGTTCGGCCACCAGAGTTACCTCGGGCTCATCGGTGAGTTCGCCCTCTGGGTAGAGAGGAGGGGAATCCGGGAGGAAGGTTGCCAACAGATTGCTTACTTCCTCCACCTGGAAGTCTTTGACGGCAGAAACTGGAATAATATCTGCCCAGCCACCGCGTCCGTCATTAGCTGCCGGAGCTTGAGTTGCAGACTGCTTTTTGCGCTGCGCTGCAGGGCCAGTACCCTTTTGAAATGCCTTATCCTGATTTTTCTTTTTTGAAGAAGTATTTTGGCGTTGCTTACGTTCGGTGCGTGCTGCGCGTTCAGCGCTCATTACTTCTTCACCTAGCTGATGTACAGCAATGAGCTGCTCGGCTAGTTCCTGCTGAGAAACAGTATCCGCTTTGGTCACAATAGCAACCACAGGACGGTTTCCTGAAGCAGCAATTTGCTGGGCGATGTATCGGTCACCTGGGCCAATCTTCTCATTTGCAGGGATACAAAAACCTACGACGTCGACCTCTGAAAGCGTTTCTGCCACCATATCGTTGAGTCGTTCACCCAACAGAGTACGCGGACGGTGCAACCCCGGAGTATCCACCAGCACCAACTGGAATTTTTCACGATGGACGATACCGCGAATCGTGTGACGCGTAGTCTGCGGACGATTTGAAGTGATCGCAATTTTCTGACCGACGAGAGCGTTGGTAAGGGTCGATTTGCCGGCATTGGGGCGACCTACCAGGACAGCGAAGCCCGCTGAATAGTCGTCGGGAAAATCAAATAAATCCACTTAAACTCCTCCTGAGAATGTTTACACCACTTTACAGGGTAAAAAAGACGGGCACGTCGCTTGTCGACGTGCCCGTATTCACTATTCAGTAGATTTTGAAGATTTACTCAGAATCAACCGCGACGCTACCTGTATGTGCTTTCTCATCGGTCCAGACTAAGAGCGTTGCAATCTGATTACGGCGTCCGCTAGTTCCGATAGCCCGAATATGGATACCTGATACCGAAATTTCGCTACCCACAATAGGCACTCGACCCAGGTGCTTAGACATAAGACCACCTACAGTATCTACATCCTCTTCTTCTAAATCTTCGCCAAAGAACTCGCCTAATTCCTCAACGCTCAAACGGGAACTGATTTTGAAGGTGCCGTCGTCCTGTACCTTGATTTCTGGCTTCTCATTGTCGTACTCATCGGCGATATCCCCGACCAATTCTTCAATGAGATCCTCCAGAGTCACCAGACCGGCGGTCCCTCCGTACTCATCAATCACCATGGCAACATGGGTTGATTCCCGCTGCATTTCTCGCAATAAATCCAGAACTTTCTTAGATTCAGGTTCAAAGCGACCGGGGCGGATTAACGTCTCTAGATTCAATTCGCTTTGAATCATTCCTGAATCTACAACATTTTGCATTAAGTCTTTGAAGTAAAGGACGCCTCGAATGTCATCGAAATCATCGCCCAAGACAGGAATGCGTGAATACCCCGAGCGCAGGAAAAGATTGACGGCGTTATCAACCGTCTCGTCAGCATCAATGGTCACCATATCTGTGCGGGGAACCATTACGGATTTAATCCGGGTGTCGCCCAGCTCGAAGATAGACTGCACCATCTGAGCTTCGTCGTCCTCAATGACATCTTGTGAACTCGCCCGATCAACGAACTCCAAAATTTCTTCTTCGGTGAAGTATCCAGCCGAAGAATTCGCCTCCTGCCCTGACTCATCCTTAGGCTTGACGACTGCCTGAGGCAAAGGACCCAGAATCTTAGTAAGGAAATAAGTCAGAGAAGCATAATTTTTAACAAAATGCAGGGGTCGTGCTCGACCCGAGCGCCGGGGGTAATAAGCGAAAAATACATAACTAATACACGTCATTACCACTGCAGTGATTAGAATTGCCACCACTGTCGAAGACGAGATGACTAGCATCAGCGAGTAGAAACCAAGAATCGCCAAGGTATCTACGAACGCGCTCCACAATCGAAGCGAGAACATGTACTGATCAATATTCGCGATAATAATGTTCAACCGAGAGCGTTTACCGCTCTCCACCAAATTATTCAACTCACTATGCGGAATATAGGTGAAAGCTGATTCGGTGGCAGCAAGAATGTAACCCACTACGAGTAAGAGCAGGGTTGCAAAAATAAGACTGACAATAACCATAGGCGTTAGAACCTCGTCTCAACAGGAGCAGCCCGCCCCAAGAACTGCTCTAAAATAGTGCGCTGAATCCCGAACATTTCAGCTTCTTCTTCTGCTGTAGCATGATCGAATCCCAGGCAGTGCAAGATTCCGTGCACTGTTAAAAGGCAGTATTCATCGAGAGTGCTATGACCAGCATTTTCAGCTTGTGTTGCTGCAACTGCCGGACACAGAATAATATCCCCCAGCACGCCCTCTGTGGGTTCTTCCTCCGTTCCTGGTTCAAGCTCATCCATGGGGAATGACATGACGTCGGTAGGCCCTGGAAGATTCATCCATTCCAGGTGAATACGTTCCATCTCCTCAACACCGACCACCGCAATCGACAGCTCGGTCGAGCTACTTACCTTCATATATTTGAAAGCGGCATCTACTAGGTCTTCAATCACAGCTGGATCAAATGCAGCAAATGCTTTCTGGACGGCGGGAGATTCACCCTCTGAGACTTCTTCAATCTCAAAATCAACAGCCATTAGCTTTGATCCCCCACATCAATCCCTGATTTCTCCAGAAGTTTTTCCGCTGCCGCTTCTATCGTTTGCCGTTTGACTTTACGATTACGTTTGCGTTCCATCGCCGTCTTGTCCTCGTCCCACCGGTCGTATGCGGACACGATATCGGAGACCAAAGAATGCCGGACGACGTCGGTAGCTTCGAGAAGACAGAAAGATATATCTTCGACATCCTGCAGGATATTTCGAACCTGCTTCAACCCCGATGCCTGACCATTGGGGAGGTCAATCTGAGTAACGTCACCGGTAATCACCATTTTTGCACCGAACCCCAATCGAGTAAGGAACATCTTCATCTGCTCCACCGTGGTGTTCTGCGCTTCGTCCAAAATGATAAAAGCATCGTTGAGAGTACGTCCGCGCATATATGCAAGCGGTGCAACTTCAATGGTTCCAGCTTCCATCAACTTAGGAATTGATTCAGGATCCATCATGTCGTGAAGGGCATCATACAGCGGCCGCAAATATGGATCGATTTTTTCGTTCAGAGATCCAGGAAGAAATCCTAAACGCTCCCCCGCCTCAACAGCAGGACGGGTCAGGATAATTCGGTTAACTTCCTTCGCTTGAAGAGCATGCACTGCTTTGGCCATTGCAAGGTACGTTTTACCGGTACCTGCTGGTCCAATGCCAAAAACTACCGTGTGGTCATCGATACTATCGACATAGTTTTTCTGGTTAATAGTTTTAGGACGAATGCTCTTTCCCCGAGAGCTCAAAATATTCTGGCTCATCGCTGCCGCAGGCTGCGCCAATTCAGAATTGAGCATCGTTATAACACGCGAAACAGTCTCTTGACCGAGGGGAACACCCTGAGATGCCAACCGCGCCAGCTCGCTCAGTAAGCGAATAGTCGCCCCTACCGGCTCAGATGGACCAGTCACCACCACTTCTACATCGCGAGGACGAACAGTCACCGAGGGAAAATTCGACTCAATAAGCGAAATACTGGAATCGGATGGACCTAATACTGTCACCATTTGCTCACGCGAGGAAAAAGTGAAAGTTCTTGCTACGGACAACGGACGAGTTGCGCCCGAATTCTGGCTGTTCATACACGGCCTAAGGCCTAATCAGAGCTCCTTGAAGTTTGTTATGTTCAGATTATCTGGTGGTGTCCTAATAAAACAGAACCTTGGAGTGAATTTTCTACCACTGCCCCAGTAACGTTTTGAGGACGACAAGGGCTGAAGACCCAGCTGTAGAAGAACGCAATACTTCATTCCCCAGAAGCACCGTATGCGCTCCAACCGAAGTAAACAGATCTACCTCACGAGGCGAAATTCCTCCTTCTGGACCAACCACTATATAGACCGGTCCAGTCAGCTCAGATTTCTGAGCTTTCAGAAGCTCACTCAATTTCTGCTCGGCAGATTCATGCAAAATCAAAACGGTGGCACCAACTGCGCTGTCCTCTTCAAAAACCTCAGCTAAATCTGCTGAAGAGTGAAGATCAAAAACCGTGGGAATAAGAGCACTTCTCGACTGCTTTGCGGCCGCAACCACAGTATTTTTCCACTTGGCATGGTGCTTAGGCAATCGTTCCTTTTTCCACCGCACAATCGAACGATCAGCAAACCACGGGATGACACCTGAAACTCCAAGTTCAGTAGCAGTCTCAATCCCCAGAATGTCACGATCATTCTTAGCTAATGCCTGCACCACAATAAACTCAGTACCTGCATGGGCAGACTGAATTTGGCGAACCTTAACCCTTAGACCATCGTCAAGAAGTTCAACCACTTCCCCGCGCAGCCGCTTACCTTCTCCATCAGAGAGATCAATCTTTTCAGTCAGCTGAAGACGTTTAACATTTCGCGCATGGTGACCTTCGGTCCCCTGCACATCAACTACATCACCCACGGCGACGTCGTCTAGCTCCCGCTCCACAAGATAGAAAATAGGTGCAGACATTATAAAATCACCCTACTTATCGAAACGATCTTTGATACGAGAGAAGAATCCTTGCTTCTCAGAAATCGTCTCGCTCTGTTGCAAATCCTCCTGGCGTAGCTCCGCGAACTTCTCTAGCAATTTCTTTTCCTCACGGCTGAGGTCGGTAGGAGTGCGAACCTCAATATGCACATGCAAATCTCCCCGACCATTCTTGCGAAGATGCTGCACTCCGAGTTCCTTAAGGGTCAGCACATCGCCCGATTGCGCACCGGCTTTGATATCAAGCTTCTGCACACCGTCAAAAGTATCCAAAGAAATCGTGGTACCCAGCGCGGCTGCCGCCATCGAAATACCTACCCGAGCGTGAAGATCGTCGCCCTCGCGCATGAAAGTCGGATCCGGATTAATGCGGAGTTCGACATACAAATCCCCGTTAGGACCGCCGGCGGTGCCGGCCTCACCTTCACCGGAAAGACGAATACGAGCGCCACTATTGACACCTGCAGGAATCTTAACGGTCAGAGGCTTGCGCTCGCGGACACGCCCCTCACCGTAGCATTCCTGGCACGGATGCTTAATGACGGTGCCAAACCCCTTACAGGAAGGGCACTCTACCGGCTGCACGACAGTTCCCAAGATGGACTGAACCTGACGCTGCATATAACCCTGCCCCTTACAGGTCTCACAGGTTTCAGGGTGAGTGCCGGGTTCGCAACCGTCTCCCCCACAAACATCACATACTACGGCGGTGTCAACAGTAATTGGTTTGTTGGTACCAAAAACTGCATCCTTCAAATCAATGCGCACGTTGATGAGCGCATCCTGCCCCTGGCGAGTTCTGGACGCAGGTCCTTGCGGCTGCTGGCTGAAGAAAGTTTCGAAAATATCTGAGAAACCTCCGAACCCTCCGAAGCCGCCACCACCAAAACCACCCTGAGCCTGACCATTTTCGTTACCTGTCTGGTCATAGATACGGCGTTTTTCAGGGTCAGATAGAACATCGTGCGCGTGCGACACACGCTTGAATTCCTCTGCGGCTTCAGGAGAAGGGTTGATATCGGGATGGAGCTTGCGCGCCATCTTGCGATAAGCTTTCTTGATTTCCTCCGGGCTTGCGTCCCTTGCCACGCCCAGGGTTTCATAGTGGTTGCTCAAAGAGTTACTACTTTCTAATCGGCGTCAAAATTCTGATAAAAGTTTAGTGAGTGAAACTCATGTTCCCAAAATTCTTGAGAGATATTGAGCGACTCCCCGAACCGTTGCCATCGTCGATGAATAATCCATCCGGGTTGGCCCAATCACTCCAAGGTTCCTAGTGATTTCTGGTCCATAAGCTGAAGCAACAATAGAAGCCTCGCTCAAAGGCTGACTTTGTGTCTCGGCTCCGATTCGAACGGTTACTTCCTCTTCAGCCACCATCGCATTCAGCAATTGAAGCATAGTTACCTGTTCTTCCAGTGCCTCAAGAATCGGTGCAATACTTTGAGAAAAATCGTGGGTAGCATTGGCAAGATAAGAGGTGCCAGAGATGAGAAGCCGAGAATTTTGTTGAGCGAGTAACAAATCGTCTATACCAGCAAGAATACTTCGCAAGCTCATATTCGACAGTAATTCATTGTGCGCTACGATAGCTTGATGTGCTTCAAAGAAGCTTTTGCTTTTCACCAAAGAGTGTATTTTCTGCTGGGCATCCTCCGCTGATGCTAAGGGTTGCTTAAGTCCCATTATTTTTTGATGAACCTGCCCTGAATTATCAATCAAGATAACAGCCACGGTCAGCTCTGATGTTTCAATAATTTCTACATGCTGCACCGAATCACCAGTAGCAACGGGCAATTGCAATACAGCCACCTGATGGGTGAGCTGGGATAGCAGCCGCACTGTTTGCTCATAGACTTGATCCAAACTATCTGATGAGTCGAGAAAGCGATGAATCGCATTCTTTTCAGCGGGCTTCAGCGACCTAGGTTTGGCTATTTCGTCAACAAAAAAACGATAACCTTTTGCCGTTGGAATACGTCCTGCACTTGAATGGGGCGCTTGAATAAGCCCTTGCTCCTCTAGCGCCATCATTTCATTACGCACCGTAGCGCTGGAAACACCTAGCTGATGTCGCTCCACCAGCGCTTTTGAACCTACAGGCTCACGTAAACTGACATAGTCTTCGATAATGGCTTGAAGAATTTGATGTTGACGTGTCAATGACAATCCTTTTCTCCATATCGAAATCTTAAAGTTGGCACTGTAATGCAAGAAATGCTAGTTCAACTCTAATACCTATGGTTTCTCTACCTCTCTTCGTACGCTCAAAGCAAAGGAGCACCGATGTCCAATAGATATGAATGGGGAACGCAAGATCTTTCTGCCATGAACCAGCAATTTCGAAAACAGAAGCTGCGAGAGGTACCCGTCAAGCCGGGGTTACTCCTTGAAGACGTTCAGAGCGGCTGGGTAGGCGTCGTCGTTTCCCTTGAAACAATCGGTGGGATGAGGGTCGTGGGACTGGAAGACGCACGAGGCAGAGTCAAATCCTTCCCCCTGGGCTTTGGTTTCCTACTCGAAGGTGAGCCGGTTAAAGTCATCGCGCCGAAACGCGCACCTCAAAAAGCGGCTCGAATGGTGAGCCGTTCTGGCTCTCTCGCGGTGGAGGACGCACCAGCACAGGTGGCGCGGGCTTCCAGGCTATGGGTGGAAGGTATCCATGATGCCGAACTTATTGAAAAAATTTGGGGTCATGATCTGCGCGTCGAAGGTATTGTTGTTGAGCCCCTGCACGGCATAGACGATTTAGCGGAAAAGGTGGTAGCTTTCCAACCTTCAGCGCACCGCAAACTAGGTATTTTAGTAGATCATCTGGTGCCTGGAAGCAAGGAAAGCCGAATCTCTCAAGACACAATGCGCGTTAAAGGTGCCAGCGGCAATATCAAGATTGTGGGACATCCTTACATTGATGTGTGGCAGTCAGTAAAACCCTCTACGCTGGGCATCAAGCAGTGGCCAGTTGTTCCCCGGACGGAAGAATGGAAGGTTGGAATCCTCAAACGGTTTGGATGGCCCCATGAAGATCAAGCAGAAATTGCTCATGGGTGGAAAAAGCTTCTCAGCAGGGTAAATAGTTACTCTGACCTTCAGCCTGAAATTCTAGGACCTGTCGAATCATTAATTGATTTTCTGACCGAGCCAACCCCAAAGATAGCTTGTGTCTAAACTCTCCTAGCAGTTTAAGGGCATTTCCATTACTCTTCCCTTTTACTCAAAGTTTTACCTTAGAATAAGGGAAAGCCAGATACGTCGTCCGGTGAGAACCCGGTGCTTAGATAAGATTGAGAAATTATTGAAATCTACGTCAACCGCAAAAGCCACATTTGAAGGAAGCTCGTCTACACCCAATAAGCTTACGGTTCATGAGGACCGCAATATTGCGACCCTTGCACACTTCGGTGGAGTCATCGGCTGCATACCTTCGGGCATCGTTTATTACCTCTACCGTGATCGTGGAGCTTTCACTGAGCAAGAATCCCGCGAGGCTTTCAACTTTACGTTGTTACCTACCATCATCATTGTTGTTTCTATGCTCCTCACACCTCTGCCGCTGGTGGGATGGATTTTTGGGCTGATTGCAGCGCTACTCTGGAGCTATCTGGCGCTGATGTCTTTAATTGCCGGTATCAAGGTCAATAAGGGAAATCCTTACCAATACCGTGCAAACACCATGCTCTTTGACCGGCTTCTCAGCCGCCGCTAAAATTTTCAATGCATTAAGGGACGACGCCGATGCAGGCGTCGTCCCTTTATTTTCTTAAGGTGCAATATCACTGTTTATTCGGGAAGGAGCTCACGGGTGACGGCATCCCCCAGTAACCGACCTTTAAGAGTCAGCACCACACGGGAATTGAGAGGTTCAACTGCCTCAATCAGACCCTGCTTCTCTAGCCACTGAATCTTCTGGTGTAACTGATCCTCGCTCATCTGATTCTGTCCCTGCAACTCGCGCACAGTCATTCCTTCTCGAATTCGGAGCCGAAGCATTACATCTTCGAAATGTTGCTGATTGGGGGTGAGCACTTCGCGAGCCTGGGCAGGCGAAATCTGTTGGCGTATTCGTTGCGAGTAGGCTAGCGGATGCTTCACATTCCACCAACGAGTTCCGCCCCAGTGGGAATGGGCTCCCGGTCCGATACCCCACCAATTGACGTTGTGCCAATATGCCAAATTATGGGTGCTTCGAGTCGAAATATCCGTAGAGAAGTTAGACACTTCGTACCATTGGTACCCCGCCTCCCCTAGAATGCGATCTGCTAACAGATACATATCTGCCATCGCATCGTCATCCGGCATATCTAACTCACCGCGCCGAATACGTGCCCACATCTTGGTACCCTCTTCGACAATGAGCGAATAGGCAGAGATATGATCTGGGTGATATGAAACCGCGGCTCGAAGCGACTGCTCCCATTCAGCTAAAGTCTCCCCCGGAGCCCCATAAATCAAGTCGACGGAGGTTTGTAAACCTGCCTGCTGTGCCCACCTCACAACTTTGGGAACATTATCGGGTGTGTGCGTGCGATCAAGAATTTTAAGGACGCGCGGAACCGCCGACTGCATACCGAAGGAGATACGCGTAAATCCACCGTCAGCAAGTATTTGGATGTCTTCCTCATCCACAGAATCTGGATTCGCCTCGGTCGTCACTTCCGCATGTGCAGAAAGTCCGAATAGGGAGACGGCATGGTGCAAAATCCGCACTAAATCAGTGCTGGGTATCCGAGTGGGCGTGCCGCCGCCAAAGAACACCGAATGTAACGGAGTAATCTCTGCACCAGAATTTTGTAAAACACTATGCGCAAAATCGAGTTCAGCAATAGCTTCATCTGCAAAGGTATTGAGATTGACGCCGTCACCGAAATCGTCCTGGGCGTAAGTATTAAAGTCGCAATACCCACACCTCACCGAGCAATACGGCACATGAACATACAGAGAAAATGGTTTGCCAGATCCCGCCTGAACCGATTCTGAACCAATCAATCCATCACCTGGAGCTGGCATACCTACCGGCTGTGCAGGACTCACTTCTTTGCTTTATCCTTAGGCTCATCACTCGAAGAAAGTGCGGCGATGAAGGCTTCCTGTGGAACTTCCACGCGGCCCACCATCTTCATGCGTTTCTTACCCGCTTTCTGCTTCTCCAGGAGCTTGCGTTTACGGGAAATATCACCGCCGTAGCATTTCGACAGCACATCTTTTCGAATTGCACGAATATTTTCACGAGCAATAATGCGTGAACCAATTGCCGCCTGAATCGGCACTTCGAACTGCTGGCGAGGAATGAGCTCGCGCAACTTGCCCGTCATCATCACACCGTATGAATACGCTTTTTCACGGTGGGTAATAGCAGAGAAAGCATCCACTTTCTCACCCTGCAAAAGAATATCAACCTTGACCAGGTCTGCCTCTTCTTCACCATCAAACTTCCAGTCCAAAGACGCATAACCTTTGGTGCGAGATTTGAGTTGGTCAAAGAAGTCGAACACAATTTCAGCCAAGGGCAGTCGATAGCGAAGTTCTACGCGGTCTTCAGAGAGGTAATCCATGCCGCCCAGTTGCCCACGCTTGGACTGGCAAAGCTCCATGATTGCCCCAATGAATTCAGCGGGAGCGATAATGGTGCAAGCTACCATCGGTTCACGAATGGTAGCGATTTTACCTTCGGGGAATTCGCTGGGGTTCGTAACTCGTCGTGCATCCCCGTGCTCATCTACGACGTCATAGATAACGTTGGGTGCAGTTGAAATCAAATCCAAGTTGAATTCTCGTTCGAGGCGTTCGCGCACAATTTCCAGGTGGAGCAATCCGAGGAATCCGCAACGGAAACCAAACCCTAGAGCCGCGGATGTCTCCGGCTCATAAATGAGGGCGGCGTCATTAAGTTTGAGCTTATCCAAAGCATCACGCAGTAAGGGGTAATCTGATCCATCAATCGGGAACAGACCGGAGAAGACCATGGGCTTAGGATCCTCATATCCACCCAAGGACTCGGTCGCCGACTTGTGGGAGGAAGTAACGGTATCGCCCACGCGTGATTGCCGCACATCTTTCACGCCTGTGATGAGATAGCCTACCTCGCCCACTCCAAGACCCTTCGTGGGTTTAGGCTCGGGTGAAATCACGCCGATTTCCAACAAATCATGTTCAGCGTTAGTGGACATCATCTTGATTTTTTGACGGGGAGAAAGTTGCCCATCCACTACACGAACGTATGTCACGACACCACGATAGGAGTCATAGACAGAGTCAAAAATCATGGCTCTCGCCGGTGCGTCTGCTTTGCCTTGGGGCGCGGGGATGAGCTCCACGATTCTGTCTAGAAGTTCTTCTACGCCCTCACCCGTTTTACCGGAAACACGAAGGACATCTTCAGGTTCCACGCCAATCAAATTAGCCAATTCCTCGGCATACTTATCTGGATTCGCAGCGGGAAGATCAATTTTGTTAAGCACCGGAATGATGGTGAGTTCATTCTCCATCGCCAAGTAGAGATTCGCCAGCGTTTGCGCCTCGATGCCCTGAGCTGCATCCACCAGTAAGAGTGCACCTTCACAAGCAGCCAAGGAACGAGAAACCTCATAGGTGAAGTCAACGTGACCGGGAGTATCAATCATGTTGAGCGCGTAGGCTTGACCGTCGACTTCCCAGGGCATACGAACAGCCTGAGATTTAATGGTAATTCCGCGTTCGCGTTCAATATCCATACGGTCAAGATACTGTGCTTTCATCTCGCGTGGAGTTACTACTCCGGTTGCCTGAAGCATACGGTCAGCAAGGGTGGACTTACCATGGTCAATATGCGCAATAATGCAGAAATTGCGGAGAATCTCCGGATTAGTTGCGGCCGGTTCAGGCGCGTGGGTAGCCATAGGTGACACTGAGGAATTTCCTTTCAGGCGCAATAAGCTGCGAGGTACATAGAATCAGTTAACTAGTGTCCCACGATTTTGGGTTTTATGCTCGTTGGCGGTGTACACTTCCTCGCTCAAACACGGTGTTTTCCCTCAAGTTCTTCCAAACTCACAAGGGAGCAGACTAGATTTGGGATTATGCAGATAAATTTTGGCACCATTAGACGATTCCTAGACTTAGCACAGCGCGCCTATAGCGAATATCAGAAGATACAGGGAAAACAACCTCAATCTTCAGGTCCATCTTCCTCCCAGCGTCCTCGTACAAACGACTCCCTTCGCCGGACCTCGGTTCCTGGAAATTACCCCGGGGACTACGTAGGTCCTGTGAACTTCTCCTACTCTCCCGATGCCGACGGCGCACCTGATCCTGGTGAAGTCGTGTGGGCATGGGTTCCTTATGAAGAGGACTATTCCCAGGGAAAAGACCGCCCGATTATTCTCATCGGTAAAGACGGACAGTACCTGCTGGCTTTGATGCTCACTAGCAAAGACCACAACAATAGGAACACCCATGACCCGGCTTACCTGGATATTGGAGTTGGGTTATGGGATAAACAAGGGCGTCCTTCGGAAGTTAAACTCGACCGAGTAATTCGCGTGCTACCCGAAGAAGTCCGCCGCGAAGGAGCCATTATGGACGGCGGTACATTTAACCGCATACAGCGTGCCTTTGAGCAAACTAACAATTAATCTCTTCTTAACCCCTGAACACCGAACGTTCTTTCTGATAAAGTGAACGCTGTGTGTCCGATGGTCATCGGGCACTGCTGACCGATTGCCATAGGCATCCCCACGCCACTCAGTCGATGATTGGTCAGCATTAGCCCTCACCGACCAATTAGACAAAAAGAAAGTTTTAATCGTGGCAAACATTAAGTCCCAGAAAAAGCGCATCCTCACCAACGAGAAGGCTCGCCTGCGTAACAACGCTATCAAGTCTGATCTCAAGACTTCTCTCCGCAAGGTAGATTCTGCTGTTGAGGCGCAGAACAAGGAAGAAGCTGTTTCAGCTCTCCGTACTGCAAGCCGCAAACTGGACAAGGCCGTCTCCAAGGGCGTTCTTCACAAAAAGAATGCTGCTAACAAGAAGTCAGGTCTTGCTGCACGCGTAAACAAGCTTTCCTAATTTATCGTTGCCTCTGGCAACTGTCTATTAGTGAAGTGACTGTAAAGCCCCGGAGTTTATACTCCGGGGCTTTACTGTTCTCTGATGCAAAGGAAGTTGTTAGGTCTAACGCGCTCTAGCGATGGTGAGAACGGCTTTTTCAAGTGAGTACATGGGATCCGCAGATTCGCCTTTGAGCTGAGAATCGACGTCTGCAAGAACTCTCAGAATATTGCTGAGGTCTACATCTGAATACCTCCGCGAGTCGCGTTGCGCCTGTTCTACTTGCCAGGGCGCCATCTTCAGTTCGGAAGCTAGGCCAGCGGCATTTCCACGGCTTCCATGTACTCGGGCTATATTTCGGATTCTCATGGCCAGTGCGCCGACCAGCGGTATTGGTTCTACACCGGTATCGAGCGCATGACGAAGCAATTTCAGCGCCTGTCGACTATCTCCTGCCACTGCAGCATCGCTCACCTTGAACGCCGATGCCTCGGTACGTCCTCCGTAGTAAATATCTACCAGGTTTTCTGTGATGGTTTCTGGGCCGTCATTAATTAACTGCAAGCAGGCAGAGGCTAACTCTGCGGTATCGTTCCCCGCAGCTGCCACTAGTAACCGAATCGCTTGAGGTTCTATCTTCTTGTGGTGCTCGCGAAATTCAAAATTAACAAACGCTACTTTGTCATTCTCCGTTTTGAGGGGTTTGGTTTCGACCCAAAGTAACTTTCGCGAAGCACGCACGGTATCCAGTAGTTTTTTCCCCCTGTTACCACCCGAATGATGCATGACTAGCATGTTATCGGTCTCGGGATTAGCGCAGTATTTCAAGGCATCCTGTAAGAAATCTTCATTCATAGAAGCGAGGTTTTTTACTTCGATGATTTTAGAATTTCCAAAGAGCGAGGGGCTCGCTACTAGGTCAAGCTCACCCTTGGAGTAGTCCTTAGCGTTGAGTGAGACGAGCTCAGAATCTACAGTGAGTTCACGGAATGAGCTACGTAATCTTGCTTCGGTTCGTGATACGAAGTATTCATCATTCCCATACAGCAAAACGACGGGAGCCGGGCTAACGGAACGCCATTCTTGGGTAGCTGTAGATTTTGATGAAGTAGCGCGTGACATATGATTCCTCTCGCAGATTAGTACTCATTCTTTCATGTTTTCTGAGTAACTACAGACAATGAGGATTGCTCATTGGAGAGAGCAAAAGCAATATCACCTGCTTGGCTGCTTTCATAAATTTGGGTTCCTGCATCGGTGAGCGAATCCATAATTTCTCTATGCGGATGACCGTAGGAATTGTTGAGTCCCGCTGAAATTAGACCTACGGAGGGACGTAACTTCTTTTCTAGGGCATCTCCTGAGTGTTTAGAACCATGATGAGGAACCTTGAGTATGTCTACCGGAAGATTTGAGAGTGACGGCAGAATGTTGTGCACTGTTTCCTGCTGAATATCGCCGGTAAGAAGAACATGGAATGAACTCGAATTTTTAGTATTTCTTATATCGAGATAAAGAACCACCGAGCTATTATTCTCTTGAGCTGATTTGCCATCACCCGGCACAAAGTCGCTCGTCGTTGGTGCATTTAATATCCTGATAGAGAGTGTCGGTGTCGGTTCCAGTAAGGATTTTGCCGTCAGTACATGATAGTTTCCTCCCGAATACTCATGGCTGATTGCGCTGGCAGAATGCTCAGAGGTCCAAATGTCACACCCGTTGCAAATCCCCGGTAACCCTCCCTCATGATCTGCATGAGCATGAGTAATAATTACGGCATCTATTGTCTTGATGCCCGCCCATCGAAGGCAACTCTTAGCATTCTGTGGATCGGGCCCGGCATCGACTAAAATAGCTGAATTATTTCCCGTGCGTAGAAGGGACATATCTCCCTGCCCTACATCGCAGCTGATAAATTGCCAATCTGCTGGTGCAGACCCCCTGCTTTGAGGCTGGAATTTTAGGATGATGAAACAGACCGCTACGCATACTAACAATGCACAAAATATTTGTTTTCTTGAGGATCGCTTATATTTTTTCTTCTTGATAAGAGAATGCTTAGACACGACTAAATTCCTCCGTTGAACTGAGCAGATAATGAGTTAATTTTTGGTCGAGCATAAGGATCATCCCGGAAATGATGAAAACCGATAGGCAGGTCAGCGACAATGAACTGGGGCTGAGCGGACAAGATATAGTGCTCCCTGGTAAACGTGAAATGAAATCTGCCAGGCTAAGTAAGGGTTGCGAAAACAGCGTTGAAAGGTGCGCGAGCAACTCGAAGATGGCGGGTGTATGGACAAGAAAACAAACTAAGGCGAGTAATCCAGTCAGCGTAAGCGGTACCACCAGAGGGGCAGCCAGAACATTTGCGAAAACTGAGTAGGGCATGAACTGCTCGCTGAGGATGAGAATCAGTGGAGCCGTCCAGAGACTCGCAGCACATGGAACGGCAATGATTTCAGCCAGCAACTTAGGTAGTACGCACTCCAACAAGCGCGTGAGCGCAGGTGCGATGACAATGAGTGCCACGGTGGCAAAAAGTGACAGCAGAAAACCAAAGTTAAGGCTGAGCTCAGGTCTAAGCAATAAGAGAAAAAGGACGGCGGTGGAGAAGACGGGCAACGCTGATTTTCCGCTCCCCATCACCAAAGCTATTGCTCCCACCATGCCCATGCACCAGGCGCGGATGACCGACCCCTCCCAACCCACCAGAGTGGCATAAGCCAATGTACCTGTCCATGCCAGCATAATTAGGGGTGTCCGCCGTACGTAAAAGAGCTGACCGAACCTATAAATCACCATAAAGATGAGCGTGATATTTGCACCCGATACAGCCGTCAAATGAAGCAAACCTGCCACCTTAAAGTCGCCTTTTGTATCCGCAAGCATGGAGCTGTCGTCGCCATAGGCTAGCCCGAGCAGAAGCGCCGTCTGGTCTGCTGAAATTGCGCTCAGAGTAGCACTTCGTACAGAGTCTTTAAGTTGAATAACCTGCGATGGCGTAGCTGGAGGCTGGTGAGCCGTAATATGGGGCTTTTCTAGCTGAACCTTTCCCTTCTCCTCACTGAGTATGCCGACTACTTCTATCTCTGTGGACTTCTGAACAGGTTCCGGAAGAAACGTTATGACAGATCGAGCAAAGGTATGTTTTTGTCCTGCGCACTGGATGAAGTCAACGTCCAGTTCGGTGAGGGATGACCCCGTGCTGGTTTGGCGGGAAGAACGGACTTCTGCGTGAAGGCGAGCTGCATGATGAGAGCACTGGTCCACGACCGTCTGGTCGTTGAAATAGCCCTGTGCTGCTAAGGAAAGAACCTCCAAGCTTGCAAAAACTAGACACACCACTATCTGCGACTGGGCTTTGGAGAGCCAGGACAATGACTGGAATGAAGAACTTCTTATTCGAAAGAGAACCCCTATCGCCAGAGTAGCTAGCAGTATGGAGACAAGCGCTTTGCTACCCCACAGCATGAAGATGATGAGGAGAACAAGAACAAAGAAGCTGCTCAAAAAGAGCCTAAAATCCATGAGTTTTGGCTTTTGCGCCTCATGAATCTTCTCGTCTTTACCCTGAATTGTCGCTAGAAACTTCCGTCGGATATGTGCGGGAGAATTCATCCGACACTAACCAAGGGTGTAATATTTTCCATCATGGCGGGTCCGATACCAGGAACGCCATCTAAATCTTCGACCGATGTAAATGATCCTATTGATTCCCGGTATTCGATGATTTTTTCAGCCAACTTGGGTCCGACTCGAGGTAGCTTTTCGAGTTCTTCTGCGGTAGCAGTGTTCAAATTAATCAGAGTTGTTCCCGGTGAGGAAGCCTGCTGAGATGGCGCTAGTTCTTTACTTGCCTGAGCAGCCTGTGGTACTGCCTCTATCTGTTCACCCTGGCGGGGAACTAGAATTTGTACCCCGTCCTGAACTGGTTGAGCTAGATTAATCCGGTTAAGATCTGCCTCTGGCAGTGCTCCCCCAGCAGTTTTAAGGGCATCCCCCCAACGCATAGTTGATTCCAGGGTGTACAGTCCCGGTCTTTTGACAGCACCTGCCACATGAACCTGCACAGATGACATCGAAGCGGAGGAATGTGCTGTAGCTCCGGCGGATTCAGAAACCGGTTTTTGAGATGCTCCCTCTGTATCTTCTAGTGCAAGGGATGATGTAGTCAGTGGAACGGTTTCAGGATCTTCGGGGGAAAAGATACTGTTCCAGAGAAATAAACCCAAAAGAGCAACAACACCCACTGCCAGCACTGCGATGATGGTCTTAAACGGAATGCTCCAACGATACCTATTGCCGAAGCCTGAAGTAACTTCTTGTTCAGGAAATATCTCTAGTTCCTCGTAGAGGCTCTCAGCACGTCCGTCTGAATCGGCCCAGGCATTATCTTCGCCCTCGTCAATGACATCATCGGAGAAGTTGTCCAAGGAATCGTCCCAGGTATTTTCTGGTTTAAGACGGCGGGCGCGAAGAATGCGATCAGGATGCTCTCTTGGGGTGGGGTCGCTACGGTGACTCATGCAATGAACGCTAGAACAAAAGTGAGTTGCTCATTTCTTACTGAGTCGCAATCTGTGGATAACCGAGCTGATTTCTCTTAATCCACAGGTTCTCGTACCTCATTTGGTCAGTTCTTGCAGATTGTTAATAGACAGCCACCGCTAAGGCTCCTAACCCTGTGTGCGCGCAGAGTACCGCAGGTAGGGGCGAAATAAGAATATTCGACGAAAACTCGTTTGCCTCAATCCAGCTTTCTAACTCGGATCGGTTAGCTGAAAAATGTGCCCCCACAATAGCTCCGGTAGCAATTGGAGTTCGTTCATGCTCAGGATAAAACTCAACTGCATGGCGTCGATCGCTTTCCCTCTTGCAATGAGCAGCAAGGAGGTCTTTGGCTCGTTCTATTGTTCGAGGGCGCTCTAGATATATCAATTTTCCATCTTCGACCGTGGCAACAGGACGAATTTGGAGGAGCTGCCCCACACGCGCTAAAGCAGGACTAACACGCCCTCCCCTTTTTAACGCATCGAGTGTTGGAATATAAAAGAAGAGCTGAATATTCTCACAGATTTCGTGGGCGATTTCTGCCAGTTCTCGCGGGTTTTCAAGGGTTTGCGCCAACTCATGGATTTTCAGTACTGCCCACCCCAGGGCTAGCGCTACTGTCTGGGAATCTACCACAATGATTTTTGCTGAAAAATCTTTTGCTGCAGTCCGAGCTACATCATAGGTACTAGATAACTCAGAGGAAAGATGTAACGAGAGAACCGTTTCAAAGCCCTGGTTCAGCAAATCTCGGTAGGTATTTTGAAATGCACCGATTGACGGGCTGGCTGTCTTAATAGTGTGACCTAACGCATGGGCGAGAGCAATGCGTTCACCTACTTCATCCTCTGAAAGATGACCAAGACTGCTTCCTTCAATCTCTACCGAAAGCGGCACCACTGCAAAACCTCCACACTTCTGAAGTTTGAGAATCATTTCAGAAGGAAGGGCAGCAGAAGAGTCCGTAACAATCGCAATTTTTTGCATACGAAGATTAGTGGCGGATACGAATATTCATTCGTACCCGCCACTTCGCCTTTAATTAGATAACGATATTGACGAGTTTTGGAGCTCGGACAATCACCTTGCGCACCGTAGCATCGCCAATAATTTTTTGAATAGTTTCAGACGCCACAGCAAGAGCTTCCAAATCCTGCTCAGAAATATCCTTCGAGACTTCCAAGCGATCTTTGACTTTGCCCTTGATCTGGACGATAGCGGTTACCGTATCATCAATCAGTTGAGCTTCATCAATTGCGGGCCAGCCAGCTTCGAGAACCGGCTGGGTATGCCCGAGCATGTGCCAGATATCTTCTGCTGTATAAGGAGCGTAAAGAGACAGTAAAATAGCAATTGCTTCAGCGGCTTCACGCACTGCGGGATCTGCCGAACCAGCACCAGAATCAATGGCCTTGCGGGTAGCGTTCACCAATTCCATGGTGCGTGCAACGAGAACGTTGAATTTACCATTTTCAACCTGTTCTGCGGCGTCGTGCATCGTGCGGTGGACTAGCTGATGCAACTTCTTATCACCGGTTGCAAAATCGACGCCAGGTTCACTGGTGACATCTTGACCAATACGCCAGGCACGGGCCAGAAACTTCTGGGCGCCGCCGGGAGATACATCTGCCCAGTCGACGTCGTCCTCCGGCGGAGAAGCAAACACCATGGTGGTACGCACTGCATCGACGCCAAACTGATCTAGCTGTTCGCCAAGATTAACACCATTACCCAGGGACTTTGACATCGCCTTACCCTGGTTGAGTACCTGCCCCTGGTTCATTAATTTCTTAAAAGGCTCACCGTGCTCAATCAATCCTAAGTCACGCACTACCTTGGTGAAGAAACGTGCATAAAGCAAATGCAAAATAGCATGCTCGACGCCGCCGACATACATGTCGACCGATCCCCACTTCTTCATTTCTGCAGGGTCAAAAGGACCGCCCTCAAACTGTGGAGAAACATAGCGCAGGAAATACCAGGATGAATCGACAAAGGTATCCATCGTGTCTGAATCGCGCTTAGCCGGTTTGCCGCACTGAGGACAATCTACTGAGTTCCAAGCATCGTCAGCAGCCAAGGGTGACTGTCCCTGAGGAGCCAGGTCTTCGCCCTTCAGGTTATCGGGCAACGTCACGGGTAGCTGATCCTCAGGTACCAAGACCTCGCCGCAATCCTCGCAGTGAATTACAGGGATCGGCGTGCCCCAAAAACGCTGACGTGATAGCAACCAGTCACGCAAACGGTAGATAGTTTTACCTTCACCGGTTCCCGAAGCTTCAATAATCTCAATCGCTTTCTGAAGCGCTTCCTTCTGAGGAAGTCCCGAAAGCTCGCCGGAATTGATGAGAGTTCCCTCTCCGGTGGTGGCAATACCGGTTTCAGCTGGGTCTTCCTCACCAGTTTCAATAACAGTGACAACAGGAATATCGAACTTCTTCGCGAAATCAAGATCGCGCTGATCATGCGCAGGAACAGCCATAATTGCGCCTGTACCATAATCTGCCAGAACATAATCCGATGCCCAAATGGGAAGCTTCTCACCCGTCAAAGGATTCACGGCATAGCGCCCGGTGAAGACACCGGTCTTCTCGCGCTCAGTAGACTGACGGTCAATATCAGACAAAGCCTTAATAGACTCCCGATAGGCCTCAAGCTCTTCCCTCTTCTCCTCAGATACAATTTCCAAAGCTAAATCTGAGTCAGCAGCAACCACAAAGAAAGTAGCACCGTAAAGGGTATCTGGTCGAGTGGTAAAGACGGTAATATCCGTTGCGCCCTGGCTCCCTTGCGCTTCTATAGCAAAACGGACTTCCGCTCCCTCCGAACGTCCAATCCAGTTTCTCTGCATAGCCAAAACACGATCGGGCCACTGACCCTCTAGCTGCTTCATATCTTCAAGCAGCTCTTCAGCGTAGTCAGTAATCTTGAAGTACCACTGATTCAAGGACTTCTTAGTAACAGCTGTACCGCACCGCTCACACTCGCCATTGACCACCTGTTCATTGGCAAGCACAGTCTGATCCTTAGGGCACCAATTCACCTGAGAATACTTGCGGTACGCAAGACCCCTCTTATAGAACTGCTCAAAAAGCCACTGAGTCCAACGATAATATTCAGGATCAGATGTATGCAGACGACGAGACCAGTCCACCATAATGCCATAACGCTTAAAAGAATTAGCCTGAGTCTCAATATTCTTATAGGTCCACTCTTTCGGATGAGTATTATTCTTAATCGCCGCATTTTCTGCAGGCAAACCAAAAGAATCCCAGCCGATAGGATGCAGAACATCAAAGCCCTGCTGCTTCCAATAACGCGCATTCACGTCCCCAATCGCAAATGCCTCCGCGTGTCCCATATGCAAATCCCCAGAAGGATAGGGGAACATATCCAGAACGTAACGGCGCTCCTTAGCGGGATCGTTAGTGGGTGAAAAGACTCCTGTCTCCTCCCAATAAGGCTGCCACTTAGCCTCAATTTCCTGGAAGTCGTAGGACTTTTCTTGAGATTCTGCAGGTTCTACCTCAGCTGACACAGCGGTAATTCCTTCAATTCGATGGGTGATAACGCGGTACACGTTCCCGGTGCAACCGCGAACGTGTACATTCCTACACATTCTAGCTTGAAACCCAAAGACGAGCAGGCACCAAAGATGGCAGGGTAAAGTGCTATTAAACAAACTTCTACCCACATACGTGAGATGCGAGCACGCTAGATGAGTGAACAAGGCGAAATTTTTGAACCTATCCCGCAAAATGTATCTGCAGGTACAGAGCACGTTACGTGCATCCTAGGCGCTCGCACACGCTACTGGGAGTATGGAAAACTTGACGGCACTCCCCTCGTTTTAGTGCACGGTTTTCGCGGCGACCACCACGGGTTAGAACTGATTACCCACTATCTCGCGCAGTTTAGAGTAATTGTTCCTGATTTGCCTGGGTTTGGAAAAAGCGATGCTCTCCCCGGCATCCAACATCATCTCTCAACCTATGCTGCTTGGTTAGATGAATTTCTGCACCATGTGGTGAAGCAAGAAACTATTTATCTGGTAGGCCATAGTTTTGGGTCCATAGTATGTAGCTACTTTGCCGCTAATAGACCCGAACGGATCCGTCGTCTTGCTCTGATTAATCCCATTAGCCAGCCTGCTCTGGAGGGCAACCAAAAGGTGTTGTCTCGTTTAGCTGATCTTTACTATTCAGCTGGAGAAAAACTTCCGGCCCCGTTAGGGTTCAGCCTTCTGAGGTCGTCCATTGTAACTATGCTTTCAAGCAAATTCATGGCCAAAAACAAGGATAAGAAACTCCAACGGTATATTGATGGTCAGCATCATGCCTACTTTGGAAACTTCACATCACGCCGGGCTCTGCTCGAAGCCTATCGAACTTCAGTGAGTGAAACAGCTGCCCGCTATGCCCCTTCAATTCTTATCCCAACTCTCATGATTGTGGCAGAAAAAGACGATTTGGGCACTCTAGAGACCCAGCATTCTATGGCTCAGAGCATCCCCCACTGCACCCTGAAAATCATCCCGCGGGTAGGGCACCTCATCCACTACGAAACCCCCCGACGCGCGGCCCACCTGATCTCAGATTTTTTTGAAGGAAACTCATGCGATTACTCATAGACGCACGCTACGTTCGCGTTGGATTTCACGACGGCATCAGCCGCTATACTGCTTCCCTCCTCCAAGCCCTATATGACCTCAAGCAAAAAGATCACCCCCTTACCCATGATATCGACATCGTCATGGCGGTGAGTGAAGACGGTCAACTGCAGATGCTCCCCCCTTTTCCCCATCTCAGACTGCACTCTCCCACAGGTGTACTCGAACCCTTCAGCGCGCTGATTCTCAACCGATATCGCCCCGATATAGTGTTTTCCCCCATGCAAACCATGGGTAGCTGGGGTAGAAAATTCAAGTTAGTCCTCACCCTCCACGACCTGATTTACTACTCTTATCCCCAACCACCCAGCTTTCTTCCCTTACCCGTGCAATGGGGCTGGCGCCTCTTCCATCAAACTTATTCTCCCCAGCGTTTTCTTCTCAACGGCGCCGACGCTGTCACCACGGTTTCCCACACCACCGCAGCACTGATTCGCACCCACCGGCTTACCCGCCGTCCTCTCTGGATCATCCCTAATGCTCCACAACAAGTAGAAACAGGAACACCCTTACCCCAGAGTCAACGAACTAAGAAACTCATCTATATGGGTTCTTTCATGCCCTACAAAAATGTAGAAACCCTTCTACAAGCCATGCATGAATTACCGGAGTACGAACTCCATCTCCTCTCAAAAATTCCTGCCGCCCGACAAACAGAACTAGAGCCGCTCACCGCACCAAACACCCACTTCCACCACGGTGTAACTGATGCTGAATATCGCCAACTTCTTCACGATAGTTTTGCACTCTTGACTGCATCCAAGGCAGAGGGCTACGGGTTGCCCGTCGTCGAAGCTCAATCGGCGGGGTGCCCCGTCGTCATCAGCGACATAGAAATATTCCAGGAAATCGCGCCTCACAGCCTTCGATTCGACACAGATAACCCTTACGGTCTCGTCAAAAAAATCAGAGAGCTTGAAAACCCCGACACCTACGCCAGCGCCCAAAAGTTAGGACGACTCGATGCCGCTCAATACAGCTGGGAAAAATCGGCGCTAGAGTTATTGGGTCACCTCAAAAACCTCTAACACGATGGTTTACAAAATATCCAGACCATCGCATTTGATGTTGACCGGCTCCATCTTTAGTGCGGCATTTGACGCCCGGTGGGCCCGCAACGCGCCCGTTACTGCATCGCCCTGGGCGTAGCTGAAAAATAAAAGAGCCTGAAAACGGTCCTCATCTGAAAAATCATCTACTTCGATAGGACCGCGCTGGGTAACACCGGCTGGCATATTAAGAGTTTCTAAGAAGTGAATGATGCCCTTTTCAGTACCTGTAATGGTGGCGGTTCGTACAGCAGGGGGAAGCTTCAGTTCTGCTCGCTCATCTAATTCCCAGAGCGCAAATCGAGCTGGATCCCACCGTTTCAATGCCTCAACCGCAGGCGAATGGCTAGCAGTTATGACAACCTGACCCCCCTCAGCAAAGGAACGGGTCAACGCGGCCGCATTGAGCCACTTACGCAAAGCAACCTCAGGGGCGCGAAGGGAATCTCTTTGTAGCATCGAATCAGCATCGAGCAGAATGGTGGCAGCATATCCTCGCGGTGCAACTGGCTCAGCACCAGGAGTCGCAACAACTAACGCAGGATAATCCCCAATTTTTGCCACAACGTTTTCCCCGCTTGAAGAAATAACGGGAACATTGGGAAAGGCCCGTCCTAGTTCTTCAGCAGTTCTGATTGCCCCTGCCACATTGTGTCGAAATTGATCAAATCCACACTCCCCGCATTGCCAATGGCTGGCTAAGCGTCCGCACCACCCGCAGGCTGGCACTTGACCCTGACTATGGATAATCAATGGCCCATGACACTCACTACAGCGGGCTGCCATGCGGCATCTCTGGCAGGATAACGCCGGTAAATATCCGCTGCGGGAGACCTGAATCAATACCGGTCCCCGAGTGAGCCCATCTCGCGCTGTCTCAAAAGCCAAGTGAGGAATTCGCGCGGTTGCCGCCAAGGGATCCCGCGCTAGCTGATAATCGGAGCCAGTATCGACGACGCGCGGGGTGTGCTCGCGTACCACCTCACGCGGTGCTGCCAGAAAACTTGCCCATCGGCTTCTGACCAGACGCGCAGTTTCGCTACTCATGCTAAAGCCAGCAAACAGAGCTGCCGCCCGGTGCTCCGTAGCTCTGATCAGTAAAACATCGCGGGCATGGCAGTAAGGGGCTCTTTGCTCGATGAGGTTGGAGTCACCGTCGTCCCACATCATCACCAATCCCAAATTATCTACGGGCGCGTAGGCGGCAGATCGAGTGCCTAACACAACTGGTGTATTGCCCCATTTGACGTTCAGATATGCACGGTAGCGGTCCGTCGGCTTATCAGCTGAGGTAAGCCGCGCTATCAGTGATTGATCTATCCGCTGACTCACAGCAGTATAAAGTCGGTCTAAGTCTTTGATATTGGGAACTACTGCAACAACAGATTTGCCTTGGTGTGCAGTCTGTTGAATCGCAATTGCAAACAAATCTTCCCAGGAGCCTTCATCGTCTGCAGGCAAGACGGTCAAAACAGCCCGTGTGGGTGCGCCCTCCCCCAAATCTTCAATAAATTCGGGTCCACCCGTATAGTGGGAATAATTTTCTGGGTCTGCTGGCGGAGCAACCTCAGGGAGCGACTCGACTTTCTCCAAAGTTTTCTCCACGCTCGCGATACGTGGCGGAACCGCCAATCGAAGAACGTTCGACATCACATTGGCATAGCGTTCTGCCAGTCGCTCCGCTAAATCAAAGATATCCTCAGTGACTACAGAAATAGGGGAAACGACGTCGTCAATAAATTTCAGTCTACCCATAAATTTTGTGTGCTGAATTCTCCGGCGAATATATCCAGTGAGCTTTTGTTCTCCTAGATGAACGCGAACCCGCACACCGATTTGAGCACTCTCATCTAGTTCTAGAGGCACTAGGTAATCGAAATATCTATCTAGATGCGGAACATCTGTTTCTAGCAAGACCTGCGCCACGGGTAGCTCAGGTGCAACTGGACGACCACCAAAGCTCGAAGCGGGCTCCAACCCCTGAATCCCCTCAAACAAATCAGTTTGAAGGGATTCAAGGTTTTCGCTGTGAGTCATAGACCTATTTTAGCCATTAACAACGGAGAGTAAATCATCTTTTCGGTCTGTCCGCTCCCAGGTAAAGTTCGCATTTTCACGCCCAAAGTGACCGTTTGCCGCGGTTTGTGCGTAAATGGGGCGTCGCAAATCTAGATCTCGAATAATTGCCAGGGGGCGCAAGTCAAAGACTTCTCGGATAGCGTTCTCAATTTTTTCCGGAGCAACTTTTTCCGTGCCGAATGTTTCGACATACAACCCAACGGGTGATGCCTGCCCGATAGCATATGCAACCTGAACTTCTGCACGATCAGCCAATCCAGCTGCCACCACGTTCTTTGCCACCCAGCGCATTGCATAAGCAGCGGATCGGTCAACCTTAGAAGGGTCCTTACCAGAAAACGCGCCACCGCCGTGGCGGGAGAAACCGCCGTAGGTATCGACAATAATCTTACGACCGGTCAAACCGGCGTCACCCACAGGTCCTCCCTGAACAAACTGACCTGCGGGGTTAATGATGTATTTGGTGTGAGAGGTATCAAGGTCTAATCCATCAAGAACCGGAGAAATAACATGATTTCTGATATCGGTTTCAAGATCCCTCAAATCGTAATCGCGGACATGCTGAGTGGATACCACTACAGTGTCAACTGAAACGGGGCGGTCGCCGTCATATCCCAAGGTAACCTGAGTCTTGCCGTCTGGTCGTAGGCCTTCTAGCGAGCCATCCTTGCGAACGGAGGTCAGGCGTTCTGAGAGACGATGTGCTAGCCAGATAGGAGCTGGCATGAGAACATCTGTCTCATTCGACGCGTAGCCGAACATGATGCCCTGATCTCCTGCGCCCTGCTTATCCAGTTCGTCATCGGATCCCTGTCGAGTTTCCAAAGAATTGTATACGCCTGCGTTGATATCAGGAGACTGCTCGCCGATAGAGACAGAGACGCCACAGAACTCCCCGTCAAAACCATGGGTGGAGGAATTATAGCCAATATCTAAGATTGTTTGACGCACAATAGAAGGAATCTCTACATAAGCGTTAGTCGTTACTTCGCCAGCCACATGGACTTGACCGGTGGTAACCATTGTTTCCACGGCAACATTGGAATGAGGATCTTTTTCTAGGAGTGCGTCCAGAATAGAGTCCGAAATCTGGTCACAGATTTTATCGGGGTGTCCCTCTGTTACCGATTCACTGGTAAACAATCTTAAATGAGAGGTATTAGAAGAAGTCACGTATCTACTCTACTCGCTAACTCGCTGGGAAGAACTGGTCAAAGGTTCACTGAGATGCTGGGCCACTGCCAGCAACAGCTCTAAAGAAACTTCTTCCTTAGTTCCCTCACAATGAATCTCTTGATTATTAAATTTACTCAGGATAGTCAACGCATTACTATCAGTGCCGAACCCCGCATTGTTGCTGACGTCGTTGACGGCGAGAAAATCACAGCCTTTACGCACAAGCTTTTCTCGTCCGAGAGACAGATAACTCTTCTCTGCAGATCCTGTTTCTGCGGCGAACCCAACGATGACGGCTGGTTGTTGCTGTTTCTCCTGCTGACGTCGCACCACTATCTCACGCAGAATATCAGGGTTGCGAACCAGCTCGATGGTTGGAGCATCATTGGTATCGGCGTTTTTCTTTATCTTAAATTCTTCATATGCCACCGGTCTGAAATCAGCTACTGCTGCTGCCATGATAAGAATGTCGGCATCTCGGGATAAATTCTCAACCTGTTTTTTGAGTTCCAATGCAGTAGATACTCTGACCGTAGAAATATCTTCTGGAATATCAATATCAACATGTGCACAGATGAGTTTAACCTCTGCACCCATTCGTTGAGCCACTTGGGCAAGGGCTATCCCCTGCTTTCCCGATGACTTATTACCCAAGAACCTTACCGGATCAAGCGGCTCGCGGGTACCGCCTGCTGTAATAACAACACGCTTACCATCTAACGCTAAGGTATTGGAATCTGTCAGGGAAGAGAGTTCCCCACGTTTTTTGATTACTTCCAATGCGGCGGAGAAAATGTCTTCAGGTTCAGGCATTCTCCCCACGCCCGAATCAGGGCCGGTTAAGCGTCCATGCGCAGGTGGGATAATTTCATAACCAAAAGAGCGTAGTCTCTGCACATTTTCTTGCGTGGCTGGATGCTCCCACATCTGCGTGTGCATAGCAGGAGCCAAGATGACGGGAGCATGAGTTGTCAAAACCGTAGCAGTCAGTAAATCGTCTGCACGACCCTGCGCTAATCGAGACATTAAATCAGCGGTTGCAGGAGCGATAACCACTGCATCAGCTTCATCAGCTTGACGGACATGGTTTACATCCTCCACCCGCTCAAAAACTGAGGTGGAGACAGGATTCGAACTCAGAGCTTCCAGCGTGGGCTTACCAATGAACTGAAGAGCCGCTTCAGTGGGCATGGCGATTACTTCATGACCAGCTTTAGAGAATAAGCGAAGGAGCATCGTGGCTTTATAAGCCGCGATGCCCCCTCCAATACCAACTACAATACGCATCTTATCTGAGACGGTACGCTTACTCTGAAGCCTCTGCTGAAGGATCTACGTACTCAACCTCAGCAGCCGAACCAAATTCTTCAAGATAGAAATCACCGGCAAGGAAAGCCGAAGGTTCAGCATCATGAATCAAGTCGCCGTTTTCGTCGAACTTTCCATCAACAACATGGTGGTTCTGAATGAGACCTTCGTTGATTTCACGCATAGCAACGGAAAGCGACTTCTCATTGGGCTCGCTATCCACCAACGGACCAACATGATCAAATAGGTTGTCATGTAGCTGTGAGTAGTAAGCATTAATCTGGCGGGCACGACGAGCGCCAAAAATCACCAAACCATACTTGGACTCCGCCTTCTCGATGAGGGCATCCGCGCTGGGATTGATGATTCCTTCTTCATTGTGTGCGTTTGCCACGAATACTCCAATAAAAATTGATCACTGCATACTCTGATTTAAGCATGCACAAGACAAAGGACAAGTATATCGAACACTAGCTGTTTTTGCATTAAAAAACCTGTGCTCTCCAGGTGGGGAGAAGCACAGGTTTTTGTTTTAGGACCGAGATATACCCATGAGCTGAATAATTTGCTCAGCCGCTGTTGCGACGTCGTCGTTAATCACGGTGTGGTCAAATTCAGGTTCCGCAGCCAATTCAATTTTGGCAGTTTCTAAACGTGCCTCTTGTTCTTGGGCTGATTCGGTACCTCTTCCCACGAGGCGATTCACGAGTTCATTCCAACTAGGAGGAGCAAGGAAAATGAGGTTTGCTTCAGGCATGTTATTGCGAATTTGCCGGGCACCTTGCAAGTCAATTTCCAACAACACTGGACGGTTCGCTTCCAATGCCCTGTTGACCATAGACCGCATCGTGCCGTATCGATAGCTGTTATGAACCTGAGCCCATTCAAGCATTTGGCGATTCTCCACCATCGAATCGAATTCCTCATCCGATACAAAGTAATAGTGAACGCCTTCTTCTTCCCCCGGTCGCGGATCGCGTGTGGTGGCTGAAACTGAGAACCAAACTTCGGGATAATGCTCCCGAATATATTGAGAGACGGTTCCCTTGCCGACTGCCGTGGGGCCTGCCAGCACCGTCAATTGATTCTTTATTTCAGTCACGTATATCGCCTACCGTTCTAGATAATCAATGAGTGCGCGGCGCTGGTGAACACCTAGTCCACGCAGGCGGCGCGATGTTGCAATATTCAACTCCCGCAGAATTGCCTCTGCGCGAACTTCCCCGATGCTGGGCAGAGCCATCAGCAAATCGGTTACTTTGAGTCTACTCACTGCTTCATCAGAATCGGAACGCTCAAGAACTTCAGAGATGGTGATTTTACGATTCTTGATGGAATCTTTTACTTCTGCGCGGATAGTGCGTGCAACTTTTGCTTTTTCGCGAGCTGCTGCGCGTTCTTCTTCGGTGAGTGGGCGAAGTGCCATTTTTATTCCCCTTTGTAGGTATAAGCGAAGTGATTAATAGGTGCGAACCTTTCCGAAAACAAATGTGGAACGTACCCTTAGGAACGTTCCACATTGCCTATCGGTTAGCTTTAATCTAACACTTAGGGGGACATAGTTTTTTGTATTACTTGTGAGTAACTACTTTGTTTGTACTAACCAATTCAGAATTCAATCAAATAAACGACGACGCCATATTGAAGTGTCAGCTATTAGATTTCAATAAGTCCGAATTTGCTAATTCGATCGAATCAATGAGAGCTTCAACACATGGACCGTGTCGTAGGATTCCACGGCTTGAATTGACCAAAATCTGGCTCTCACTACCGTGAAAAGTAGCGAATAGCGACGCCGCACTTGCTCCTTGAGCACCATAGCCAGGTGCCAAAATAGGTCCGTTGAATTGAGATAAATCAATCTCCAGCTCACGCAGGGCTTCTCCCACCGTGGCGCCTACAACCAATCCGCAAGAGCCCATTGTTTCGAATCCTTGCCGTGAGTTTTCTTCCGTAGCGGCTTCGATGATTTGTTTGGCGACTGAATTAGTCTGCCCTACATGCTGAATGGTTTTACCCTCGGGATTAGAAGTCAGAGCTAATACAAAAGTACCTTTATCATGCTGCTGCGCTAGGTCTAATGCAGGGCGAAGAGACTCGAAACCCAAATAAGGGCTGAGAGTCACTGAATCAGTGGAAAGAGGGCTTCTCTCCCCCAGCCAGGTATCTGCATAGGCAGACATGGTAGATCCGATATCTCCCCTCTTTGCATCGGCAATCATCAAGATATTCAGTTGTCGCGCTTCAGCCAGCACCTCTTCCAAGACTTTAAAACCCTCTGAACCATGTCGTTCAAAAAGCGCTACCTGAGGCTTGACTGCAGCGACCCGTCCCCGAGCGGCGTCCAAGATCTTTTCCGAGAAAGTTGCCAGAGCTGCAGGGGTATCTTCCAGCCCCCACTGCTGCAACAATCCAGGGTGGGGATCGATGCCCACACATAACTGCCCCGATGACTTCATTGCCTGAGCTAGCCGATCCCCAAAACCTAGATTCGTGTTCATAATTAGCCACGTGCCTTCTGAGCGTCGAGTAAGGAAGATTCATGTTGCTGGAGGCTCATGACTTCCCAGCTCGGCTCACGCATTGCCTGTATACCCTGTACCGCTGCGCCAAATTCGGACACGGTGGTTACAATCGGGACACCCAAGGAAGTGGCTGCTGCTCGAATCTCATAGCCATCTCCTCGCGCCTGTCCGCCTCCGCTAGGCGAATTGAGAATCAACGCGATTTCTCCGGCATTAATCATGTCTA
Organism: Rothia amarae; assembly: GCF_042677725.1. NCBI lineage: Bacteria > Bacillati > Actinomycetota > Actinomycetes > Micrococcales > Micrococcaceae > Rothia > Rothia amarae. The sequence continues at coordinate 426,087 of NZ_JBHUCN010000013.1, read as the reverse complement.
CAATAGATTTCTCACCGTTCTGGGTTTCTTGGATCTTAGGAACAACAGTGGAAGAAATGCCATTACGACGCAGCACATCGGCAGTCCCCCCGGTAGAAACAATTTCAAACCCAAGATTCTCTAGCATGCGCACGTAAATAATAGAACTGCGCTTATCCTTGTTGGCAACCGAAACAAATACTTTACCTTCGGTGGGAAGGGGCGCTCCAATGGCTGCCTCCGCTTTAGCAAAAGCAGCGTCGAAGTTGCGGTGCAAGCCCATAACTTCGCCCGTCGAACGCATCTCTGGGCTCAGCAGGGAATCCACAACGATGCCTTCTGGAGTGCGGAAACGGCTGAAGGGCAGAACAGCTTCTTTGACCGCGATGGCGGTCTCTGCAGGCAACGAAGCGCCGTCCATTGCCGTGGGCAGAATGCCTTCTTTTTTCAGATCAGTAATAGTCTTACCCGTTCCGATGAGAGCGGCCGCCTTAGCCATTTGTACGCCCGTTGCCTTCGAAACAAAAGGAACGGTGCGTGATGCACGGGGATTCGCCTCAATTACGTAGAGAATATCCGACTGAAGAGCAAACTGGATATTGATGAGACCCTTGACGCCAACACCTTGAGCAATTTTGAATGTAGCATCCTTGACTCGATCGATGACGTCGGGAGCCAATGTAATCGGTGGCAGTGTACATGCAGAGTCGCCTGAGTGAATGCCAGCTTCTTCGATGTGCTCCATGACGCCGCCAAGGTACATCTCTTCGCCGTCGTAGAGTGCGTCTACGTCAATTTCGATGGCGTCCTCAAGGAACTTATCGATGAGCGCAGGTTGCGAGGGAGAAACCTCGGTTGCATTTTCTAAATAGCGTGCGAGCTGTTCTTCCTCATACACAATTTCCATTCCGCGACCGCCCAACACATAGGACGGGCGAACTAGTACGGGGTAGCCAATTTCATCCGCAATACGCTTCGCGTTCTCGAAAGTATAGGCAGTCCCGTTCTTGGGCGAGAGAAGATTTGCATTTTCCAGAACACGGGAGAATTCACCGCGATCTTCGGCAAGATCAATAGCTTCAGGGGTGGTGCCAAGAATCGGAATTCCTGCGTCCTTCAAAGCCTGGGCAAGCTTCAACGGAGTCTGACCACCTAGCTGTACGAAGACACCCAGGAGACCGCCGGTTCGACGTTCAGCTTCTACAATTTCCAGAACATCCTCAAGGGTGAGCGGCTCAAAGTACAGGCGAGTTGAAATGTCGTAGTCGGTCGAAACTGTTTCGGGATTGCAGTTAACCATGACAGTTTCATAGCCTGCCTGGCGCAGCACCATGGAGGCATGCACACAGGAATAATCAAATTCAATACCCTGGCCGATGCGGTTCGGACCGGAACCCAGAATCATGATTGAAGGCTTTTCGTGTTCTGCGACTTCATCTTCTAAGTCATATGAAGAGTAGTGATAGGGCGTGAAAGCTTCGAATTCTGCTGCACAGGTATCCACAGTCTTGAAGACTGGGCGGATATTAAGTGCATGACGAATACCGCGGACTACTTCTTCGCTGTGTCCGCAAATCTCGCCGATTTGTGCATCAGAGAACCCGTGGCGCTTAGCCAGATGTAGCGAACTTTCGTCGAGAGAGCCCTGAGTGATTTCTTCAGCGACTTCGTTCAGAAGCTGTAGCTGATCGATAAACCAGGGATCAATCTTTGTTGCTTCATGAATTTGTTCGAGAGTCGCTCCCGCCAGCAACGCGCGCTGTACCTGGTGAATACGCTCGGTGGTAGGGACTTTCATCGCTTCGAGCAACTCATTAATCTGATCCGCTGAAAGATTCTCCTTCTTGAAAGAGAAAGATGATCCCTTCTGCTCCAGCGATCGCATTGCTTTTTGAAGTGCCTCAGTGAAGTTACGGCCCATTGCCATCGCTTCGCCTACAGACTTCATAGTGGTAGTCAACGTAGAGTCAGCCGCGGGGAATTTCTCGAAAGCGAAGCGGGGAACCTTCACGACGACGTAGTCGAGGGTTGGCTCGAAGGACGCCGGTGTCTTCTGGGTGATATCGTTGGGAATTTCATCCAGAGTGTAACCCAAAGACAGCTTGGTAGCGATTTTTGCAATCGGGAAACCAGTGGCTTTCGATGCTAGCGCGGACGAGCGAGATACACGAGGGTTCATTTCAATAACAATGATGCGACCGGTCTGTGGGTCAACCGCGAACTGGATGTTGCATCCACCAGTGTCCACGCCGACTTCACGAATAACGTTGATAGAAATATCGCGTAGCTTCTGATATTCGCGATCGGTCAGAGTGAGTGCAGGTGCTACGGTGATGGAATCGCCTGTATGCACGCCCACAGGGTCGAAGTTCTCGATAGAGCAGACAACTACCACGTTGTCGTTCTTATCGCGCATCATTTCCAGTTCGTATTCTTTCCATCCGAGGATGGATTCCTCAAGCAGAACCTCGCTGGTGGGGCTGTACTGGATACCCGCGCCGGCAATGCGGTAAAGGTCTTCTTCGTTGTAGGCAAGACCTGAGCCGAGACCACCCATGGTAAAGGATGGGCGAACAACCATGGGGTATCCGAGGATTTCAGCAGCCTTCAACGCCTCTTCCATCGAGTGCACAATTTCAGATCGCGCGGATTCGCCGCCGGCACGTTCTACCACGCCTTTGAAGGCTTCGCGGTTTTCGCCGAGGTTGATAGCCTCAATGTTTGCTCCGATAAGCTCTACGTTGTACTTTTCCAGCACACCTGCGGCATCAAGTTCGATGGCTGCGTTCAATGCAGTCTGGCCGCCGAGGGTTGGCAGGATAGCGTCGGGCTTTTCCTCGGCGATGATCTTCTCGATAACCTCGGGAATGATGGGTTCGATGTAGGTTGCATCGGCGAACTCGGGGTCAGTCATGATGGTCGCGGGATTCGAGTTGACGAGAATGACGCGCACGCCTTCTTCTTTCAACACGCGTAGTGCCTGCGTACCAGAGTAATCAAACTCTGCTGCCTGTCCAATAACAATCGGGCCGGAACCAATTACCAGAACGGAATTGAGATCTTTTCTGCGTGGCATAATCTATTATTTCCTTCGTTCGTCTTAGTTCTTGTGCTCGAGCATGAGGTCTACAAAGCGGTCAAAAAGGTAGGCCGCATCGTGCGGTCCCGCTGCAGCTTCTGGGTGGTACTGAACGGAAAATGCAGGAATGTCGAGGCAACGGAGTCCTTCCACCACGTTGTCGTTGAGCCCGATGTGGGAAACTTCCACCCGGCCAAATTCATTCTGGGGAGCCTCTGTAGGACCATCCAAAGGAGCATCCACTGCGAAGCCGTGATTCTGAGCGGTAATTTCTACCTTATTGGTGGTTCGGTCCATCACCGGTTGGTTGATTCCACGGTGACCAAATTTGAGCTTATATGTACCGAATCCTAAGGCTCTGCCGAGAATCTGGTTGCCAAAGCAAATACCGAAGAATGGAAGTTTTTCTCTGAGAACATTCTGAAGAAGTTCTACTTGCTCATCTGCGGTAGCCGGATCACCAGGACCATTTGAGATGAAGAAACCATCAGGATTGATCGCCCGAATATCTTCGATAGTGCTGGTAGCTGGCAAAACATGCACGCGCACGCCACGTTCAGCAAATCGCTTGGGAGTCATTGCTTTGATGCCCAAATCAAGAGCTGCAAGTTCTGCTACAACAGGCTTATCCCAGCCCCAATCCGCTGGTTCAACAACTTCGGTCTGTGAAATAGAAACCGATTCCGCTAGCTTGCGCCCGGCCATGGGCTCAGAAGCCTTAACCTTTTCTACCAGATCTGCTATGGGGCGATTAGCCTCTTCCCCACCGAAGATACCTGCACGCAGGGAACCAACATCACGCAAATGGCGGGTCAATGCGCGTGTATCAATCCCCCGGATGCCTACAACGCCCTGCTCTACTAGATGGTCGTCGAGAGAAAGTTGGGAGCGCCAGTTTGAAGGACGACGTGCGGCGTCCCGCACCACATAACCAGCTACCCAAATTTTGCGAGATTCTGCATCTTCAGCGTTCACGCCAGTGTTACCAATGTGAGGGGCCGTTTGCACGATGATTTGCCCAGCATACGAAGGGTCCGTCAATGTTTCTTGGTAGCCGGTCATGCCCGTTGAAAATACGGCTTCACCAAGGGTAGTCCCCTGAGCACCGTAGGAACGGCCACGAAAGGCTGTGCCATCTTCAAGTACCAAGACGGCGTCGTTACGCTGAGCGGTTTGGTTGGTCATCATAATGTCCTAACTGAAAGTCAGCAGCAATAGCTGTTCTGTCTAAGAATGGGGAAGTACGGTAAACGCATCAGGAGCAAGATCAAGAATCATGCGCTGAGCTGTTTTTTTGTCTTCTGAGAATTGAGTGCGAAACGCCGAGTCCACCGGGTGGTTTCCAAATAACCAGCTCACGACTAGGAGCCCGTCTTTTTCCACGAATTTTCCATTAACACCGGATTCCGTTCGGACACCTCGAATCTCTGAGGCAGAGAGATAAATGTCCTGGGCTCCATCACGAGAAATAATGAGACCGTCATCAAAAATGAAGAGTTGACCGGCTGCTTTCACGCCGAGACTTTCAGCAGAAACACGTTCTAGCCAATCGCCTTCTAGAGTTGTGCACACATAGGTTCCAGAAAAAACTGCGAGAGGATTTTTCTCATCGTACTGCAGAGGAACTTCTGAGAGTTTCCCCCAGCTTTTCTGACTTTTCTGGCGGTTGCTCCATCCCCGTTTCATGAGCGCAATCACCAAGAAAATGATGGCGATGCAGATGAGGGTTGGTATTAGTTTGCTTCCCAAACTCTGTGTCCTATCGCTGGGTATGCGGGGTTGCTAGTGCGCCGTCAAGAACTGTGGGGTGTCCTTCAAAGAAGGTTGCCCGGACGGCGCCGGGAACATGCATACTCCGGTAGGGATTATTTTTACCCTTAGTTGCCTGTTCCTGAGGATTGATAATCCGCTCTGCATGAGGATCTATCAGCACAATGTTTGCAGGTTCACCTTCTGCAAGTGGACGCCCTTGATCGGAAGCTAAACCGATTTCGGCTGGTTTAGAGCTCATAATTTCTGCAACTCGAGACCATGAAATGAGCCCGGTATCTACCAGAGTTTTTTGCACGATTGAAAGTGCCTGCTCGAGCCCTGTCATACCGTTGGCTGCGCATGCCCATTCGCAGTCCTTAGCCTCAAGTGGATGCGGGGCATGATCCGTGCCAATAATATCGATGATGCCATCAGCTACTGCCCGACGCAGAGCCATTACATCTTCCTCTGTGCGAAGAGGAGGATTTACCTTATAGACCGGATCATATGTACGCACCAGTTCATCAGTTAGCAGGAGATGGTGCGGGGTAACTTCTGCGGTGACGTTGATTCCCCGTTCCTTGGCCCAACGTACAATTTCTACCGAGCCCTTTGTTGAAAGGTGGCAAATATGGAGGCGGGAGTTCACATGTTCTGCGAGTAAGACGTCGCGTGCGATGATGGATTCTTCGGCGACGGCAGGCCAGCCAGCTAAGCCAAGTTCTGCAGAAACTTTGCCTTCATTCATTTGAGCATTTTCAGTGAGGCGGGGTTCCTGTGCATGCTGGGCAATCACGCCATTAAAGGTCTTCACATATTCAAGAGCCCGGCGCATCAGGGCTGGATCCCATACGCACATGCCGTCATCGGAGAACACTCGAACCTGGGCACGGGAATCGGCCATAGCTCCCATCTCAGAGAGTTTTTCACCTTTGAGACCTTGAGTAACAGCGCCGATTGGCTGCACTTTCACCCATCCGGAATCTTTGCCCAACTCAAGAACCTGTTCGACCACACCAGCAGTATCAGCAACAGGTTTTGAATTTGCCATGGCAAAGACTGCGGTATAACCGCCCAAAGCCGCTGCTTGTGTACCGGTTTCGACTGTCTCTGCATCTTCTTGACCAGGCTCACGAAGATGTGTATGCAAATCCACTAGGCCTGGAAGCGCTATGAGCCCCTCGCCATCCATGACGGTTGCGTCATGTGCTTCCAGTGAAGATGCGATACGTGCAATTTTTCCGTCTTCAATGAAGATATCGGAGGTATTTTCACCGAGAATTGAAACGTTTTTGATGAGGTATTTTGAAGTCATCATTAGCTCTTTCAGCATTTAGTAGGTTTGAAAATCTGCGGAAGAACCGCCGGTCATCAAGAGATAAAGTGCAGCCATTCGTACGGATACACCGTTGTTAACCTGCCGGAGAACCCAAGATTGCTGGGAATCAGCAGCAATCGAAGAAATTTCTAATCCACGATTCATGGGACCAGGATGCAAAATTGCGGTCTCTTGTTTCGATTTATCCAGCGTTCTGAATCGTTCAGGGGTAAGACCCCACAAACGTGAATATTCTTCAACGCTCGGAAAGAATGCTGCATTCATGCGTTCCATCTGGATGCGGAGCAACATGACTGCGTCCAGATCTGTTTCCATTGCTTCATCGAGACTATAGAAGACCTCGCAAGGCCAGTCTTCAACTCCGATAGGTAGCAAAGTTGGAGGGGCCACGAAAACTACTTCAGCGCCCAAGGTATGCAGCAACCACATGTTTGAGCGTGCAACGCGCGAATGCAGAATATCTCCCACGATTGCTACCCGCATGCCCTCCAGCGTTGATCCTCTTGTCGGAATGCCAGTGACCGATTCTCTGAATTGACGCAAAGTCATTGCGTCCAAGAGCGCCTGCGTGGGGTGGGCATGAGTTCCGTCGCCAGCGTTAAGAATTGGAACGTCAATCCATCCTGCTTCAGCTAAACGCTGCGGAGCTCCTGACGCACTATGGCGCACTACCACCGCATCAGCGTTGATAGCTGCTAGAGTCTGCGCAGTGTCCTTCAGGGATTCGCCCTTAGAGACCGAAGACCCTTTAGCAGCAAAATTAATAATGTCTGCCGAAAGACGCTTCTCAGCTGTTTCAAAGGAAAGACGGGTTCGAGTGGAGTCCTCAAAGAAGAGATTAACGACGGTCCGACCTTGCAAAGCTGGAAGTTTTTTGACGGTCCTCGTGCCAACTTCCCGCATGTAATCGGCAGTATCAAGAATATTGAGAGCATCCTCTAGAGAAAGATCTCGAGTGTCTAAAAGATGTTTCATGGTCTACTCCCCCGCCTTCTCAGCGTGCATAATTTCAACTCGATCTTCAACGTTGGGGGTATCGCCAAGATAAACCTTTACTTTTTCATCTGAAGATGTGGGGAGGTTCTTACCGACGAAGTCTGCTCGGATTGGTAATTCACGATGACCACGATCTACTAACACAGCAAGACGCACAATATCGGGGCGTCCATAGTCTTTCAATGCATCTAGAGCTGCTCGTATTGTACGACCGGAATACAAGACGTCGTCCACCAGCACAATTTTTTTACCATCGATTCCAACAGCAGGAAGCTGAGTGGGCTCAGGAGAACGACCGGGAATCTTCAGCAGGTCGTCTCTATACATCGTGATATCTAACTGCCCCAGGCATTGGGAAGCAGAAAAAGAAGAATCTGCCTGGGCTATTTTTTCAGCCAAACGCTGAGCGAGCGGGTACCCCTTGCGGAGAATACCCATCAGAATTATGTCTTCGCTGCCTTTATTCGCCTCAAGAATTTCATGGGCAATGCGTGTCAGCGCACGGTTGATGTCGGCTTCATTGAGTATGATGCGAGCCCTCTGCTCTGTATTACTCATATGCCGGCCTCCTTCCCCGCCTCACAGGACGGATTTAAAGGTTGCTTGCTCAATTCAATAATTTACCACGCCCCAACCCCGATGAAACCACCGACTGGCGATATGGCGTACCTGCTCATGGCAAAAATGGAGTAACGCTTTGATGCGCTACTCCATTTAATCTATGCAAGCAAAGTTGGTTTAACCTGACGCAAACGATCCAGCAAACCGTTAACAAACTTAGGTGAATCATCTGTTGAAAGAGTTCTGACCAAACCTGTTGCTTCTGAAATTGCAACAGGATCAGGAACCTCGTCGTTAAACAATAATTCCCATGTTCCCAAACGGAGAGCTACCCGGTCTACGCTAGGCATACGATCCATCGTCCAACCCTGCGAATAGGTTTCAATATATTCGCGAATTTCTTCATCATGGTCACGTACACCGCGCACCATCTGTTCAGAATAAGCTGAGATTTGAGCCGAAGTGTACATACGACGGCGAACGAGTACATCCATGATGTCGTCGTTTCTTTGTTCAGCTTCGAACAATACTTCAAGTGCCCGAAGGCGTGCTTTTGTCCGTGAGTTCACAGTATCCTAATTAGTCGTTGACGCGACCGAGATATTCACCGGTGCGAGTATCTACTTTGACTTTGGTGCCAGTTTCCAGGAACAAAGGAACCTGAATCTGAGCGCCGGTTTCAACAGTCGCAGGCTTGGTGCCACCGGTTGAGCGGTCGCCCTGTAGTCCCGGCTCGGTGTAAGTAATTTCCAAAACAACAGAAGCAGGAAGCTCAATGTAGAGGGGCAATCCTTCGTGCAATGCAATAGTTGCCATCTGTGATTCGAGCATGTAGTTAGCAGCATCGCCTACAACAGTGCTGGGAACATTAATCTGATCGTAGGTCTTGTTGTCCATGAAGACATAGTCGTCGCCGTCCTGGTAAAGGTACTGGTAGTCAGAGCGATCAACGGTTGCGGTCTCAATCTTTGCACCAGCGTTGAAAGTCTTATCAACTACTTTGCCGGAGGTAACGTTGCGCATCTTAGTGCGAACGAAGGCGCCACCTTTACCGGGCTTCACATGCTGGAATTCGATGATTGACCAGAGATTACCGTCAATCTTCAAGACGGTTCCGTTTTTAATATCGTTGGTAGTAGCCAACCGACTCTCCTATGTTTGGAATTTTCAAGTATCAAAAGATTCTTTGCCATTGTAACGCGAATAGCCGGCTCAAGGCAGAAAATATGTTTTATAGTACAGCGATAATCTGTGGTCTGTGATTCACAAGTTATTCTGAAATTTCTTGGAAGGTAGCAAAGAGAATAGATTCATCGGGCACTTCATAGATACGCGGTTTCCCAATTTCTTCTAAGACAACAAATCGCAACAGGTTGCCTCTTGTTTTTTTATCTCGACGCATGGTCTCCAAAAGTTGCGCCCATTTATCTGCGCGGTAGGTAGTGGGTAATCCTAATGAAGCGCAAATCTCTCGGGTGCGGTCTACAGTTTTCTCGTTCAAATATCCCGCAGCCAGACTGAGCTCGGCGGCAAAAACCATACCTACTGCTACTGCAGCTCCATGACGCCACTGGTAGCGTTCAGCATGTTCGATGGCGTGACCGAGGGTATGCCCGTAATTGAGGAACTCCCGGCGACCGGTTTCCTTCAAATCCTCTGAAACTACCTCAGCCTTAACTCGAATAGAGCGCTCAATGAGTTCGCGCACTACCTCAGATTGTGAGTCGCGAACTTTTTCTGGGTTATTTTCAATGAGATCAAGAATCTTAGAATCCGCGATAAACCCACATTTGATGACCTCAGCCATACCCGTGAGCAACTCATTTTCCGGCAATGTTCGTAAAGTTCCCAGTTCGCAGAGGACAGCAAGCGGAGGATAGAAAGTGCCGACAAGGTTTTTGCCCTCCGCCGTATTTATAGCGGTCTTTCCCCCGACCGCAGCATCCACCATCCCCAGCAAAGTTGTCGGGATATGAATAACCTTCACACCTCGCATCCACGTGGACGCTACGAATCCTGCCAAGTCGCTGACGGCGCCACCTCCTACAGAAATGACCGCGTCTGTTCTGGTGAAATCGTTCTGACCGAGCACCTGCCAGCAAAAACCTGCCACCTGAAGATGCTTACCTTCTTCAGCGTCGGGGATTTCAGCACTAAAAGACTCATATCCTGCAGAACGTAAATCTTCCATCACGAGTTCGCCGGTAGACCGTAAAGCCCTGGGATGAATCACCAAAATCTTTTTTACCCGATGCCCCAGAATGCTCGGTAACTGTGGCAACAAATTATCACCCACGAGAACGTCGTAATGTTCCGATGGCTGTTTACCAGAAACATGGATGGTGGTGGGTGCAGAATTTTCACTCATTGATATCTTCCTCAGAACGTTCTTTCTGCAAAAACTCATAAAGTTCCGCAGCCATCTCAGTTATGGGTCGCCCACCCCGAGCATCCAGAATATAGCTTGCAAGCTCTTCATAACGGTGGGCGCGTTGCTCAAAAATCTCTGACCACTTCTGAACCGGATGGGGTTGAAGCAGCGGTCTATTCTTATTGTGTTCAATACGTGGACGAACAGTTTCAGCATCTACCTGAATATAAACAACCTGTTCACCGCGAAGTAGACGTGCTACTGCATCGGACATAGGAGCGCCTCCTCCTAATGAAAAAACACAGTTTCTAAAATGAGGCGAGGTCAATACTTCAGAGATAACTTCGGCTTCTACCTTCCGAAAAAACTCTTCTCCTCTTTCCTCAAAAATTTCAGAAATAGGACCGTATTTTTCAACAATCAGGTGGTCAGCGTCCACAAAGCGAAACCCGTAAAAGCGGGCAAAATGCGTACCAATATACGACTTACCTGCCGCCATGGGACCAATGATAATAAGAGGGCGTTTCTTTTCTAGATAATCCTCTTGGACTTCTCTTACCTTCTGGGGATCAGGCAAGTCTCGTGAAGATAAATTAGCCTGCCCGTGGGGAATCTCGGGCGCCATGTTTTAACGATCCCAACCAGTCACATTGGATTCCCACGCAAGTTCTTGAGGAATTGCTTGAAGGTAGGTATCCATATTCCGTCGCGTTTCAGCAATGGAATCTCCCCCAAACTTTTCCAGAGCGGCCTCAGCCAAAACAAGACAAACCATAGCTTCAGCAACTACCCCTGCAGCTGGTACTGCACAAACATCGGATCGTTGATGGTGGGCACGTGCAGGTTCACCAGTGTTGGTATCGATAGTTTTTAGAGCCTTGGGAACGGTAGCGATAGGCTTCATGGCTGCGCGAACACGGAGAAGATCGCCGATAGACATGCCCCCTTCAATACCACCTGCACGATTAGAATCTCTTTTGACGCCGTCGGGACCAACACTTATTTCATCGTGAGCACCCGTACCCGGACGACGAGCAGTGAGGAAGCCGTCCCCTACTTCGACGCCCTTAATAGCTTGGATACCCATCAGGGAAGCCGCTAGACGGGCATCTAGTCTACGATCCCAATGGACATATGACCCCAGCCCAGGAGGCAATCCGTATGCAAGAACCTCAACGACACCACCAAGGGTTTCGCCATCCTTGTGCGCCTTATCAATAGTTTCAACCATCCGCTCTGAAGTTGTTACATCAAAGCAACGCAAAGGATCTTGATCTAAGTAATCAACATCAGACGGCAGGGGGCGAGGAGCATCAGATGGCGCTTCGACGTCAGCAATCGCAGTGGTGTGGCTGACAGTTGAGATACCGAGTTCTCTCAGTACCTGTGCCGCGACAACACCCAAAGCTACGCGAGTAGCAGTTTCACGTGCCGAAGCCCGTTCTAAAACAGGTCGTGCCTCATCAAATCCGTATTTTTGCATACCAGCAAAATCTGCATGTCCCGGTCGAGGACGGGTCAAAGCAGCGTTGCGGGCACGGCCCTCTAGTTGTTCCTGGTCTACCGGGTCGGCGCTCATGACGTCCACCCATTTGGGCCATTCGGTATTCGCGATTTCTATGGCGATTGGACCACCCATAGTTTTACCATGACGCACTCCACCCAAGATGCGAACTTTATCCTCTTCAAACTTCATGCGCGCCCCACGACCGTAGCCCAGTCGTCGTCGAGCAAGAGCATCTCGAACCATCTGAGAAGTAAGTTCAACACCGGCAGGTACACCTTCGATGATGCCAACCAAAGCCTCACCGTGGGATTCGCCAGATGTCAGCCAACGCAACATAAGTGGGATTCCTTCTCGTCAAATGGGTGCATAGCGCACTACTGTTTTAAATAGCCTACAAAGAATCCTCTAGAAACCAAACTTTAGGTTCAATCCATGAGGAGTTAGAGGCTAGATATTGAAGCCTCAGGATCAATAGCCCAGGTTCTCAACCGATCTCTGGGTGGAATCGAAATTGAGTCGCACATTGCGTTCATCATTTCTAGTTCATGGGGAAGCTTCTGAGAGGGGGTACCACCAATGAATAACTTAATCTGATCAATTGCTTGATAGAGAAGCATATCTTTGCCTGATACAACTGAGCCCCCTAACTCATTCCATTGAAGAGCGAGTGCAGATGGCCAGGGATCATACGACACATCTAACAAATCACCTTCAAGCACATTCGTTAATTGAGGCACCCACGAATCTGCTGCACCAGCAGGCAGAGTAGAAATGACGGTAGCATATTGGGAGGCCAGGCAAGGGAAGTATTCCAGAGGGAAAACATCTAATTTAATGTCGAGTGAATCAGCAATAGGTATTAAGGACTGAGCCTTCACCTGATTCCGCACATACATATCTACTTGCCGGGAACCTAGCACCCTCAACGCGGCTAATGCTGATGCCGCGGTATTTCCGCCCCCCAAAATAGCTCGAGGAACCTGCGAGGACCTTTGTGCTCCTGCCCAATCTAAAGCATTAAGGATTCCCGCGACATCGGTGTTATGACCATATGAAATAGGTTGTCCCTTTTCTTCACGCCAATACACCGTGTTGATTCCACCAATTGCCTGAGCAAAATCTCCTACCCTGTCTACATAGTTAAAAACTGCTTTTTTCAGTGGCATGGTAACGGAGTAACCGCGGATATTTAACTGTGCTGGGACTGTGCCGAAGCGATGTGCTATATCAGATTCGGCGGTTTCCCAGCGCGCATAGTCAATAGGTACATCCAAGAAACTGTACGCTGCCTGATGCAATAAGGGTGAGAGCGAGTGTTGGATCGGTTGACCCAACACAAACGCTCTCCCCCGAATGATGTTTTCGTTTCCCCTAGGCACACTTACCTTCATTGTGAGAACACCATTTCTCATACTCATCCACATTTTGGAGGTGTTCTGCGTAGGTTTTAGCAAACTTGGTTTCACCGGTCACCGTATTGACGGTCACCCAGAAGTAGTAATCATTCTTTTCTGGATTCGATGCAGCCTTGATAGCAGCATTCGCAGGTGAACCGATGGGGCCTACAGGCAGTCCCTTGTAGTAGAAGGTGTTGTACTTATTAGATGCATCGTTCTTCTGCTCCGTTGAGATCTGGAAGGTCTTCTTACCCAAGCCATAAGCAACGGTGGCATCGGACTGAATATAACCGCTGGTTTCACCCTCGGGATTATTCATACGGTTCTCGATGGCACCAGCAATCGCCGGATAGTCTTTCTCCAGACCTTCGAATTCGAGGATTGATGCAACAGTCAGAACATGGAAAATACGATCGTCGCCCTCCACGCCTTCTTCTTTAAGAACGTCATTCGTCTTATCTACTAACGTCTGAATAATTTGCTCTGCGGAGGCATCCTTTTCAAAGTAGTACTCTCCAGGGTGCAACCAGCCCTCAAGAGACGGGAACTTAGATGGAATCCCAAATTTTTCAGGATGCTGATCTAAATCTTTAAACTCTTGAACCGAAATACCAGTAGCCTTTGATATTGCCTCATAAGTTTCGCTCGAACGCCAGGTCTGGTTGATAGCAACATAGTTCTTATTTGCCTGATCCAGATTCAGCAACGAATGCAAGGCAGCTTCTGAGCTCATTTCCTTTTCGAGCTGGTACTCACCGGGCTGAATAAACTGTTCTTTGCCCATCTGATTGTATTCTTCGAGGAATCGACCCGCATCAGCAATCACGCCGTCTGCCTCTAGATCCGTGGCAATCTGAACGTTCGTTGCGCCGTCGGGCACAACATAGCTAACAGTGGTTCCGTTGCCGTCGCCGCGATAGTCCTTGCGTTTGAACCACCCCTGCTGAGGAGCAAGGATTGCCACAATCATCACCAGTGCAACAGAAAAAACCAAAATTGCGGTAATAAGAGTATTTCGACGGCGCGCTTTAAGGCGACGACGCTCCTCTTGGGTGTATTCATCGTGCTCAACAGAGAGCCCTAGAATACCCTCGCGCTGGTCTTCGTCATTCGAATTGAGAAGCATTCTAAGGTTCTCGGGTTCCTGCGGGCGGCGCTTTGATGAATCGCTCAACTCGGGTTCTCCGTATCCTGTTCGTCGCCAGCAGTTACATGTGCTGAATCGGCGTCTTGTATAGCTAAACTCGGGTCAATCTCAACCTTATACCCAGCTACATTTTGACCAGCTTTTAGCGAATCAACTGCAAATTGCAAAATATTGATTGCTGCAACCTGATCTACCATAGTTTTGAAATCTCGGGTGCTGACCCCTGCTTCGTGCAGCGAACGGTGGGCACTTACCGTGGTAAGACGCTCATCTACTAACCACACAGGGATAGTGATTCCCTCCTCATATAGCTCGTGTACCAAGGCTTGCGCGTAGGTTTTTGCCATTTCGGTGGAAGGGCTCTCGCCACCACGCATAGTGCGGGGTAAACCGACGAATACTTCCGTTACTTCGTTAACTCTTATCAGAGTACGAAGAACTTTACGATCCGAATTCTTTTTAGCATCGCGTCGGAGAGTCTTCAGCGGGGTGGCGAGAATTCCATCAGGGTCGCACTTTGCGACGCCGACGCGGGCATTTCCCACATCGACCCCCAAACGTACACCTCGAGTAAAAGCCACAGTTTTTATTTCGTATCGGCTATTGCTGAGCGGATGGCTACAAAAGCGTCGTCAATCTTGGACGCATCTTGACCGCCGCCTTGGGCAACGTCGTCTTTACCGCCGCCTCCGCCGCCAAGAACTCCCGCAGCTACGCGTACTAGCGCACCTGCTTTCACTCCGGCTTCACGAGCGCCCTCGTTCGTAGCAACAAGGATGACGGGGCGATTGTTATTGATGCCAATAACAGCAACCACTGCGGGGTCTTCACCCAGGCGGTTGCGAAGGTCAAGCGCTAGACCACGAACCTCATTCGCAGACAGCTCACCTGCATTGTGAAGCAGTGCGCGCACAGACCCAATGGACTCAGCCTTTTCCACCAACTTGCCGGCTTCGCTCTGAAGCTTTTCCTTACGGAGTTTCTCCAGCTCTTTTTCCGCAGTTTTCAGTTTATTCAGAGTCTGATTCAGTTTTTCAGGCAAATCGGCTGATGACTGAACCTTCAACATTCCAGTGAGCTGGTTTACCAAGGTTCGCTCAGCCGCCAGATGGTTGAAAGAGTCCAGCCCAACAAGAGCCTCCACACGACGGTTACCAGAACCTACAGACTGTTCAGTGAGCAGGGTCAAAGAACCAATTTCTGCGGAGGAGTTGACGTGGGTACCACCGCAAAGTTCTCGGGAAAAGTCACCGCCCATTTCAACTACGCGCACAACATCACCATATTTCTCACCAAAGAGACTCATAGCACCTAGCTTTTTCGCTTCGTCAAGAGGCATCTCACGGGTGATTGTAGAGAAATTGTCGCGGATAGCAGTATTTGCTACTTCTTCCACCTCGCGTTGAACTGAATCGCTCAACCCTTCATTCCAAGCAAAGTCAAAGCGGAGGTAACCTTCTTTATTGAAAGAGCCGCGCTGGGTGGCTTCATTGCCCAATACCTGGTGCAAGGCTGCGTGAATAATGTGAGTACCTGAGTGAGCCTTTTCACCGTCACGGCGACGTTGTTCGTCCACGTGCGCCACTACAGAGCTACCGGTGGCTACTTCACCTTCACGTACTACACCGCGGTGGACAGACAGACCCTTCACTGGCTGCTGCACATCTGAAATATCAATGGTGAAACCGTTACCTGAAATGACGCCTGTGTCCGCCGCCTGGCCGCCAGATTCTGCGTAGAACGGAGTTTCGTCCAATACAACTTCAATTTTCTCGCCCGCTGAAGCAGCGGGAACACTCACGCCATCCTTCAAAATTGCACGCAAAATAGTCTCAGTTTTGAGCTCTGTGTAACCAGTGAAGACCGATCCACGCTCGTTAGCTAGCTGGCGAAGAGCGGAAAGATCCTCGAATGCGCCCTTCTTAGCCTTAGCATCGGCCTGAGCGCGATGGCGCTGTTCTTCCATCAACGCACGGAATGAAGTCTCATCAACCTTCACGCCAGCTTCTTCAGCCATTTCAAGTGTGAGGTCAATGGGGAATCCGTAAGTATCATGCAGAGCAAACGCTTCTTCACCTGAAACGAGGGACTTGCCCGTTGATTTGGCGTGCTTAACAGCTTCTTCAAGACGCTCGGTGCCGGATTCGATGGTTCGCAAGAAAGCTTTTTCTTCAGCATATGCAATGCGTGAGATACGCTCGAAATCTTCTGCAACCTCTGGGTAGGCACCCTTCATTGCATCGCGCGACGCGGGGAGCAAAACGGGAAGGCACGGCTCAGATACGCCCAGAAGACGCATAGCACGGATTGCACGGCGCATCAAGCGACGTAGGATGTAACCGCGACCTTCGTTGGAAGGAATAACACCATCTGAAATCAGCATCAATGAGGAACGAATATGATCGGCGACCACACGCATCCGCACATCATTTTCGTAACCTTCATCCTGAGCTGACTCGGACCCATGGTATTTCTTGCCTGCAAGCTCTGATGCCGCATCTAGAACAGGACGAACCTGATCGGTTTCGTAGAAGTTCTCTACGCCCTGAAGCAACATAGCCAGACGCTCAACGCCCAAACCAGTATCAATATTCTTAGAAGGCAACTCTCCTAGAATCTCGAATGAATCTTTACCGGTACCTTCGCCACGCTGGTACTGCATGAAGACGAGGTTCCAGATTTCGATATAGCGATCATCGTCAGCTGCGGGGCCGCCCTCTTTACCGTAGGCGGGGCCGCGGTCGTAGAAAATTTCGGAGTCTGGCCCAGCAGGGCCGGGCTGACCTGTTGACCAGTAGTTCTCAGCCATACCCATCCGCTGGATACGAGATTCAGGGAAGCCAACCTTTTTGGTCCAAATCTCGAATGCTTCTTCATCACCCTCGTAGATGGTGACCCAGAGCCGCTCTGGATCAAGCCCGAAACCACCGGATTCTTGGGGAGAAGTGAGTAGTTCATATGCCCAAGGAATAGCGGTTTCTTTAAAGTAATCGCCGAAGGAGAAATTTCCAGCCATCTGGAAGAAGGTTCCGTGACGAGCTGTCTTACCGACTTCGTCAATATCCAACGTACGGATGCACTTCTGAACTGAAGCTGCACGGCTAAAAGGAGGAGTTTCTCGACCCAAGAAGTAAGGAATAAAGGGAACCATACCTGCAATGGTGAACATCGCACCAGGTTCATGAGAAATGAGGGATGCTGAAGGCACCGGGGTGCAACCGCGTTCCTCAAAGAAATCAATCCAGCGCTTCGTGATTTCCTGTGAAAGCATGTCGGTTTTCCTTACGTTGTGAAAAATTTCGAAAAGTTTATTGAAAGTCTATTAGTCGAAGGACTATGCAAAAAAGTCTTTGCCCAGAGTCTCGTCGCGGGCTATTCGTGCGCGGGTGGCGCTGGCTGAATCGCTGTCAGCGCCCAGTGAACTCTGCTGTGCTACCTGCGTGTCTCCGTCGATGACGTCGCGAGAAGGGTGCGAGTAATCTTGCAAGTTCTGGGGAGTATACGGAAGCTGCCATTCGTCGACCGCTCCTGGTCGGGAATCAGACTTTTGTTCAGCGAACTGATTCTTGAGCTGCGCTTCTCGCTCGTCCATGCCTCGCTTTACCTTGCCGGCAAAATCCATAGATTTCAGCGCATATGGCTGAAGGCGTTGACCCAGTGGTGAATCGAAGAATCGTGACAAGGTTCCCTCCAAATTAGTGGTTTGCGCTAATGTGCCGGGGTTCTTTCGCAGAAGTGCGGAGTTATTTTCAGCAGAAAATGGTGTGGAAGCCACCTTGGATACCGCAAAGCCAGCTACAGCTCCACCCACAATCAGGGACAAATTTTTGAGAAAACTCATTGGTCAGTACCACCTGAGGTATGCGGGTTCTGGGCTTGCTCAGTCCCGTCGTCTCCACGCATTGCTTTCTTCAAACCATAAGAAAAAGAAGCAACCTTAATGAGGGGTTGTCCTACCGTAGAGGTGACCAGCGATGAAAGTGCCGAAACATTCGCTGAAGCGTCAGAAACGTTATTGGTAATATCATCAACCTTTTCAAGCTGCGAATTGGTTGTCTGGACGGTTTTAGTGAGTTCTCCGATCAAAGGAGTAGCTTCGCCATTGAGCGAGCGAATTGTAATGATTAGCTCCTCAAATACTGCGGTCAGTTTAAGGATAGGCTTTGCCAGCAATGCCACTAGTATCGCAAAAACAAGAGCTGCAATCAGACCTGCGATATCTGCTCCGCTCATAGGCTCCTTCTTCAGACCGGTTGCCGCTAGGACAAAATGACACGATTTGATAACAATACTACGACACCACGTTGCAACAACGCACCTTTCGCGCACGAAATGCGCTTTCTCTCACGTAGAGAGGAACTGTCGACTATCCACTCGATAAACAAAAGGCCCGCATTCATTCGTGAATGGCGGGCCTTTCGAGGCTTGGATTATGCCAGGCGTGAGTAGTATTCAACTACGAGCTGCTCTTCGCAGGTCACGGGGATTTCCTCGCGCTTAGGTGCACGTTCCAGCTTTGCGTGAAGCTTTTCGATTTCCACGTTCAAGTATGCAGGGGTGTCGGGCAATACTGCCTGGTGCTCACCGGTTGCTGCAACCTGGAAGGGGGTCATCTTTTCAGACTTGGGGTGTACGTGAATGAGCTGACCGGGCTTAACCTTGAAGGAAGGACGGTCAACACGAACGCCGTCAACCATGATGTGACGGTGCACAACGGCCTGACGAGCCTGAGCGATGGTGCGAGCAAAACCTGCACGAAGTACAAGAGCGTCAAGACGAGTCTCGAGAATCTCGATCATGTTCTTACCGGTCTGACCCTCAATGCGCTTAGCTTCGAGGTAGACACGACGCATCTGAGCTTCGCGGATGTTGTACTGCGCGCGCAAACGCTGCTTCTCACGAAGCTGTACGGCGTAGTTCGAGTCCTGCTTCTTGCGGGCACGACCGTGCTGGCCGGGGCCGTAAGGACGGCGCTCGAAGTACTTTTCTGCCTTAGGGGTCAGTGCAATGCCCAGGGCACGGGACTGACGCACGGTACGGCGGGTGCGGTTATGATTAGCCACAATTTACCTTTCATAGCGGTTGGTATTAGGAGACTTACTCCCCCAGCACCATTTATTCTGTATTGGCTTGGCCTCCAGAATCTGCACACATTTCGTGCAGCGGAGAGTTCGGAGCAGCCGCACTCCTCACTACAACAACCCAGTGATCAAGAATTCTCTTGCGTTTTTGATTGCTTGCCAGCCAAAGTTCTACTTTACAGAGCAGAACAACACTTAGCTAGATTAATTTCTAGTTTGTTCAGGTGGCATGACTCACGGATTTACTTCCCTTTGAGCAAAGAATAGATATTTTTTAGCCGAGCACCTATAGATCGTTCATGACCGTTTTCTGTCGGTCTGTAGTAGCGGCGTCCTTCGAGAGCATCTGGAAGGTACTGTTGTTGCGCAACAGAATAAGGAACATCGTGAGGGTAGATGTAACCTTTTCCATGCCCCATCTGGCTTGCTCCCCCATAGTGAGCGTCCCGGAGATGAACTGGAACCACCCCGGCATTGCCCTGTTTGACATCCGCCATCGCCTGATCAATCGCTGCAATTACACCGTTAGATTTGGGTGCGGTCGCTAAATGTATCGTAGCCTGAGCAAGGTTAATACGTGCTTCGGGCATACCAATGAGCTGAACCGCCTGCGCCGCGCTGACCGCCACGGTGAGTGCAGAAGGATCTGCCATCCCAATGTCTTCGCTGGCATGGACCACCAGACGTCGAGCAATAAACCGTGGATCTTCTCCCGCTGAAATCATCCGCGCCAGATAGTGTAGCGCTGCATCAACATCTGACCCTCTAATCGACTTGATGAAGGCGCTCACTACGTCATAATGCTGATCCCCGTTGCGGTCATACCTTACGGATGCCTGGTTCAGCGCTTCTTCGGCGTGTTTCAGACTTACTACAGCCTGAACATCCTCACTGTTCTCACCGTGAGCGACAGCAACTGCCGCTTCCAAGCTGGTCAGCGCTTTACGGGCATCGCCGGCAGAAAGTTTGACGATGTGATCTTTCGCCTCGTCGCTGAGCTCAATTTTGCCCCCGAACCCTCGTGAATCTTCCATCGCGCGTTGCAACAATTCCTCAATATCGCTTTCTTCTAACCCCCGTAATGTGAGCAAGATGGAACGAGAGAGAAGCGGAGAAATCACCGAAAACGACGGATTTTCCGTAGTCGCGGCTACAAGTAAGACCCAGCGGTTTTCTACTCCAGGTAGGAGGGCATCCTGTTGAGCCTTGGTGAATCGGTGGATTTCGTCCAGAAATAGAACTGTCGTGGTTCCGTGTAAATCACGGTCAGTGAGTGCCTGTTCCATGACCGCACGAACGTCTTTGACACCCGCAGTAATTGCAGAAAGTTCCACAAATTTTCGAGTGCTCCCCCGCGCGATGACGTGTGCAAGTGTCGTTTTCCCCGTACCGGGCGGACCCCAGAGAATGACTGACTGCGGACCAGCGGGACCAGAAGATTCGCCAGCCAAGACCCGCAGTGGGGACCCTGCATGGAGCAAGTGCTTCTGCCCTACCACTTCATCCAGATTTCGCGGACGCATACGGACGGCAAGCGGACCACGGCGACTCCGGGCATCAAACTGCTCAGCGTCATCCGATTCTGGTTCAGGCATATCAAATAAAGGTTGACTCACACTTTTACTCTAATGGGGCAGACCAGATTTTTTAGAGGTGTTCGCTATCAAGAATCAGCGTAAAAGGACCATCATTGACCAACGAGACCTTCATATCCGCCCCGAAAACCCCCGTCTCAACCTTTGCCCCTAAGGAACGTAGATGCTCAACGTAATGGTTGTATAGAGGCTCTGAGATATTTCCTGGAGCCGCTTTGGACCACGACGGACGGCGTCCCTTTTTGGGATCTCCATACAAAGTAAATTGAGAAACGGCTAAAATCGGTGCGTTCACATCAGAGCAGCTTTTTTCGTCTTCCAAGATTCGCAATTGCCAGGTCTTCTGGGCGAGTTTCTCCACAGTTGCTTCGTCGTCTTCGTGAGTAATCCCTACGAGAGCGAGAATACCGGGTTCGGTGATAGAGCCCACTGTCTCCTCGTCCACCTTAACCGAGGCTTCACTGACTCGTTGTAGAATGACACGCATTACTTTTCTCCTTAATTCTTCAGCCTATGCGGACTAACTTTGTGAAATTTGTTTCAAGGATTATCGAAACAAGAAAAATCGGGGGCTCCGTCTAGCCTTTTTCTGGCGGTCGTATGCGACCTCCAGAAGCGGACCAGAGGCGCGCCCCCGATTCTTACTGATGAAAAAAACTTAGAAAAGAAATCTGGTTCTACTTCTTCTCGTCTTTCTTTGGCTTGAAATCAACTCCAGCTTCTTTACGCTGCTGCTGAGTAATCGGCGCAGGAGCCGCGGTGAGCGGATCATAGCCGTTGCCAGTCTTGGGGAATGCAATGACGTCGCGGATGGAGTCGGTACCGCCAATGAGCTGAAGCACGCGATCCCAGCCAAAAGCGATGCCGCCCATGGGAGGCGCACCGAATGAGAATGCGTCTAGCAAGAACCCGAACTTCTCTCGTGCTTCATCTTCACCGATACCCATCACCTTGAAAACGCGTTCCTGAACGTCTTTGCGGTGAATACGGATAGAGCCGCCGCCAATTTCGTTGCCGTTACAAACGATGTCGTAAGCGTATGCCAGGGCTTCGCCAGGTTTCTCATCAAATGTTTCAAGGAATTCAGGCTTTGGTGAAGTGAAAGCGTGGTGTACTGCGGTCCATGCTGAGTGGCCCAACGCCACGTCGCCTGAAGCGGTGGCGTCCGCAGCCGATTCGAACATGGGTGCATCTACAACCCATACGAATGACCAGTCGCCGTCCTTAATGAGACCGGTACGGTGACCAATCTCTACTCGTGCTGCACCCAAGATAGCTCGTGATGCCTTTGCCTCACCTGCGGCAAAGAAAATGCAGTCGCCTGGCTGAGCTCCCGTTGCTGCTGCAAGACCCTGGCGCTCTTCTTCAGTGATGTTCTTAGCTACAGGACCGGTCAGCTCGCCGTCTTCCTGAACCAAAACGTAGGCAAGACCCTTAGCGCCGCGCTGCTTTGCCCACTCCTGCCATGCATCCAGTGTGCGACGTGCCTGAGAAGCGCCACCGGGCATTACAACAGCACCAACATAGGGAGCTTTGAACACACGGAAGGTGGTGTTTTCGAAGTATTCAGTCAGTTCGGTGAGTTCAAGTCCAAAACGAAGATCAGGCTTATCAGAGCCATACTTCTCCATTGCGTCCTTGTAGGTGATTCGTTCAATAGGGCGAGGAACCTTTACATCGATCAAACCCCACACAGCTTCAACGATTCGCTCACCGAGGTCGATGATGTCTTCCTGATCCACGAATGAGGCTTCAATATCGAGCTGGGTGAATTCAGGCTGACGGTCAGCGCGGAAATCTTCGTCGCGGTAGCAACGAGCAATCTGGTAATACTTTTCTATGCCACCTACCTGTAGCAACTGCTTGAAAAGCTGAGGCGACTGAGGAAGCGCGTACCAAGAGCCGGGAGTCAAACGAGCAGGAACAAGGAAGTCGCGTGCGCCCTCGGGGGTTGAGCGAGTTAAGGTGGGGGTTTCGACTTCGGTGAACTTGTCCTCAGCCAAAACGTTGCGAGCAACTCGGTTAGCTTCTGAACGCAAACGCATCAAACGAGCTGGCTCGGGGCGGCGCAAATCAAGGTAGCGGTATCGCAAACGCGCTTCTTCGCCGACTTCAACATGTTCATCAATTTGGAAGGGAAGGGGAGCTGCAGTGTTCAGCACCTCAACCTCGTTGACCTCAACTTCAATCTCGCCGGTGGTGAGGTTGGAGTTTTCGTTACCTTCCGGGCGCTCGGTAACAACGCCGGTAACCTTGAGCACATACTCATTGCGGAGGTGATCGAAGTCCTCTTCATTATGGAAAACACATTGGGTAACACCTTCGCGATCACGAAGATCGACGAATGCAACACCGCCGTGGTCGCGGCGTCGTGCCACCCAACCGGTCAGCGTAACTGTTTCTCCAATGTTCTTAGCGGTTAATTCGCCAAGGGTGTGTGTGCGTAGCACTCTTTTCCTTTCCAAATACTCCAACTGGGTGGAGCTTTTCAAATCTTGTGGTAATTCTACCGAAAATCTTGAGAGGCAGTTGGTTATTGCGCTGCCTCAATGCGCACGTGAAGGTCTTCTGTTGAAGGTGCCCAATGCTGGGGGTCGGCTTCAATCTGCTCGCCGGAGCGAATATCTTTGACCTCATGTTTAAGGGACCCGTCTTCTTTTGTGCTAACGAACCAGACGAATGGGATGCCGCGCTTTTCAGCGAATTTAATCTGTTTACCAAATTTTGCAGCAGTAGCAGAGACTTCACAGGCAATCCCGCGCTGACGCAGGGAATCAGCGACGTCCTGAGCGTCCGACCATGTCTGATCGCTAGTGAGAGCAATCAAAACAGCGGAAGGCACCTTACGGGTTGGTTCAGCCATTTTTTGGCTAATGATTCGAGATACCAGGCGAGTAACGCCGATTGAAAGACCGACGCCGGGGAAATTCCGCTTACCATTTGATGCGAGAGACTCATAACGCCCGCCTGAGCAGATAGACCCTAGTTTCTCGTGTCCCACCAATACAGTTTCATAGACCGTTCCTGTGTAGTAATCCAAACCGCGAGCGATAGAAAGATCTGCAACAATATTGCCGGGAGCTCGTTTCGCTGCCTGACCTACAACCTCTTCAAGCTCGCGGAGTCCTTCTTCAAGCAGCGCGTGTTCAACGCCCAACTTTTTTACTTCATCGACAAAACTGGTGTCTTCAGTACAAATCTGAGCCAAATTCAGCGCCGCTTGCGCCTGCTCGTCGCTGGCGCCCAATTCGTCTTTCAGCAGTTGTGCAACGGCGTCGGAACCAATTTTTTCGAGCTTATCAATGGAACGCAAAACGCCGGCGGTATCGTCCAATCCAATTCCACGGTAAAAACCTTCGGAGAGTTTGCGGTTATTAACACGAAGCTTGAAATCTCCGATTTCAAGCTTTCGCAAGGATTCAATGACAACCAGTGCCAGTTCGACGTCGTAGCGGAAGGGCAGAGCGCCGTCCCCCACAACATCTACATCTGCCTGGGTGAATTCGCGGAAACGACCATCCTGCGGGCGTTCACCACGCCAGACTTTCTGCATTTGATAACGCATAAAGGGAAAGTTCAGATACCCCGCATTTTCGACGACATAGCGGGCAAAAGGCACGGTGAGATCAAAGTGGAGAGCCAGCTGCTCCTTCTCTGATTTAGTCGTCGAGTTTTCATCGAGCAAACGGGAAATTCCGTAAACTTCTTTATCAATCTCGCCCTTGCGCAAGAGCTGCTCTTTGGTTTCTACCGATCGGGTTTCAATATTTGAAAAACCGTGAAGTTCAAAGGTCTCGCGCAAAGTATCAAGTACATGATTCTCTACCAAGCGTTCCTCAGGAAGTAGTTCGGGGAAACCTGATAGTGAAGCTTTGCGAGCCATATTCACTCCTTGATGTAAAACCGTAGATTGGCAGATTTTGATTATATTCCCTATAAGAATAACGTACGGCGGATACCGGACAGGCTGGGCAGTAGTGTGAGAGCCCGTGCTTTTCTCCAGATGGCGAGGTATCCAATTTTTATCTTTCCCCCTGAGAGAATCTCGGTTTGCGTCAAACCACTTAATAGGGGACAATGAAAAATGTGTTGTTGATTTCCAGTTTTCATAACTGGAAAAGTTATAGGACTTTTGTCCCCCACTGAGAGAAAATCCCCTAGTATCTCTCAGATGAAGACCCGAGAACGAGTTGGCTGCGAACCTCTTGCTCTCGGGTCTTTTGCATATCAAGTTTTATCCAACCGAATCTATTGCTCACATTCGATAGCGACCGGTAGTATTTGAGATACGCAAAAGTAAGTTTCGCATTCACTGATACGCAGTGAATCAGACTTTATTTGCGATTTTCTTTGTTTAATGCGCTCCAGCGCCCCGAAGTGAAAGAGTTTTAGCGGTGACTTTAAAATCCGACGACACCTCACAGGTTAATCTTGAAAAAGCACATCAGTTTGGACGCGTCACAGAAGACGGCCACGTTTTTGTGATTGTAGAAGGCGAAGAATACGCCGTAGGTCAGCTTCCTGAAGCGACCGAAGAAGAGGCTTTGAGCTATTTTGCTCGCAAGTTTGAAAATGTTGAATCACAGGTTGAACTACTTGAAGCACGAGTTGAACGCGGCGCACCTGCCGCTGACCTACAAAAGTCTGTAGAACAGCTTGGCGCACAGGTAGCAAACCGCAATATGGTCGGTGACTACGCAAACCTGCAGGAGCGTTTGATTGCACTGACCGCAAAAATTGCAGAGCTTGAAGAAGCTGAGAAAGCTCATAAAGCTCAGGCTCAGGAAACTGCATTGAAAGCTCGCGAGGAAATTGTCTCCGAAGCTGAAGCAATTGCGGCCCAAGATACCGCTACAACCCACTGGAAAAACTCTCACTCGCGCATGAACGAACTTTTTGACGCGTGGAAAGAGACCCAGCGTAAGCATCACCTGCCAAAGTCTGTAGAAGACGAGCTGTGGAAACGTTTCCGTGCAGCTCGCACCACCTTCGACAAGCATCGCCGCGCCCACTTCTCTTCGTTGGATGAGGCAAACGCTAAAGCAAAGCGCATCAAAGAAGCACTTATTGCTGAAGCTGAAAGCCTTGCAACTTCCACTGACTGGGCAGACACCTCAGCCAAGTACCGTAGCTTGATGGACAAGTGGAAGGAATCGCCCCGTGCGTCCCGCAAAGAAGATGACTCCCTCTGGGCACGCTTCCGCGCCGCACAGGATAAGTTCTTTGACGCGCGTAACGCAGCCAATGCTGAATTGGATAAGGAATACGAGCAGAACCTCACGGTAAAAGAAGCTCTGCTGGAAGAAGCACGTGCTCTCTTGCCTGTAACCAATCTGAAGCAGGCGAAGACTAAGCTTGACGACATATTGGACCGTTGGGATGCTGCCGGACGAGTTCCCCGTAACGCACTGCGTCGTGTTGAAGGCGAGCTGAAGAAGGTACAGGACGAAATCCACCAGGCAGAAAGTGCCAAGTGGAGCAAGTCTGATCCTGAAAAGAAAGCACGCGCGAACTCAATGCTCACCCAGCTAGAAGACGCTATCGCCGGTCTTGAAAAAGATTTGCAGAAGGCAGAAGCTAGCGGGGATGCTCGCCGCATCAAAAAGGCACAGGACGCACTGGATGCTCGTCGTCAGTGGCTAGAAACCTTGAAGGCATCCTCAGCTAACTTGGGCTCGTAAATAAGCTTTCCACAGCTTCACAGGTCATATTTTGACTAATTGAACTGCGAAAGACATAAAGATGCGGTTATCCACAGGGTGACCGCATCTTTGTATATCAAGACACCGAATCAGCGCAGAATGATGATATGACCAACTCTGTTTCAATTCTGCAAAATCTTCCTTACCCTTTAATGGCGCGGGCAAATTCCCGAAATGAGCAGCTCATGCGTATGCATTTGCTCCCTCCTGAGCAGGCAAAATTCTCCGAGGGGAATTTTAGTGACGTGGTGATTCAGCAAGCTCAAGAAAAGCTCATTGATATTCAACAAATAGCTCGCTCCACAGGTGAGCAAGAACGGCTGATTAAAGATCATCAGCTGCAGCATATTTATAAGAACATGTATACACTGCCCCACATTACTCTCACTCCCCTCTTGAAAGCTCAAGCAATTCAAAGCGCCGAACCCGTTTTAGCGAAGCGGAATCAGAGGATCTCACGGCTAACTGCAGCTTGGATTTGGGGTTATCTGCATCAACGCCCGCCTCTGCTTTACGTCGACTTTGAGAGAAGCTGCCGTATCAATCGCACTACACCTGGTCGAGAACATATGAGATTTCGCCAGGTACATTTCACTCCATTTGACTATGTACAGCTAGATAAGCTCTATATAGCAACACCCCGGAAGATTGCCCTTGATCTGCTAACAGTTGGAGAAGTCTCACTAGAATGTTCAGAGGAAAAGCTTCTCGAAGATATCCTTACGGACGGTGCACACAATGGGTGCCGTACATCCACCCTGCTCTATGTCCTGAAAGAAACGAAATACATCAGAAATAGAGAAAGGGCTCAGCAATGGCTTCAAGATTTTGATGATAAACAAAATCAGTTCAACACAGCTGAGCCACCCTCAGATAATGCAAGATCTATAGAGCTCTAATATCAATTAGTCTGCTCCTGAACAGGCTTAGCGCCCGTCATCCGGTATACCTTATAGACCCCTTCGACGTTCTGCATGACGTTGAGCAAATGCTCCAACATGTAGCGATCGCGGAGTTCCAAAGTAAAACGATTGATAGCAAAGCGATCGGCGTTAGTGAGAACCCGCGCGTCCACAATGTTTGTTTGGTTTTCAGCGATCACACGTACCAGATCCATAAGTAGTGATTTCCGGTCAATACCTTCAACCTGGATGATCACCCGGTAAAGCGCAGACGAGTTCTGTGCCCATTCCACTTCAGTGGCTCGCGGTTCAGAGTCAACATTTTTCATGTTGGGGCAATCAGTACGATGCACCGAAATACCGTGAGCTTTAGTCACGATTCCAATGATGTCATCTGGTGGTACGGGGTTACAGCACTTTGCAATTTTAGTAAGCACACCGTCAGCGCCTGGAACGATAATGCCGTTATCCGGTGACTGCTGATGCGAGGAGAACATGTCCTCATCGAACTCTGAAGCTTCGATCTCACTATCATCTGTTTCCCCATAGTAGATTTTGACGAAGACGTCGATGACGTCCTGCGCCTTAATCTCGTTCTCACCTAGGGCATGGTACAGGGAGGCGCCGTCATTCTTGTTAAACTCGTGGGCGACTTCCATCAACATTTGAGGAGTTATCATCTTAGTTAACGGAAGCTCATGGTGGCGCATAGCCTTAGTCAGGGTTTCTCGACCCTTATCAATTGCTTCTAGGCGGCGACCTTTAGCGAAGTACTGACGAATCTTGGTTCTTGCTTTAGAAGTGCGTACGAACTTAAGCCAATCCTCACTTGGCCCTTGATTTTCATCGCGGGTAGTGAGAATCTCAACCATGTCGCCTGAATTCAGCCGTGAATGGAGCGGCACCAAGCGTCCATTGACCTTCGCGCCAATGGTTTTCTCTCCTACCTCGGAATGAATTGCATAGGCGAAGTCAACGGGGGTGGAATCCGTAGCTAGAGTGATAGGTTCACCGTGAGGTGTGAGCACAACAATTTCATCGGTCTCCAACGTGTCTGCTAAAAGTTCATAGAATTTTTCAGACTCAGGGTTAGAGTTCGAAATCTCTGCAATATTCTGCAGAATTCCAACGTTCAAAGCGGCATTATGCGTCTTTGGATCCTTAGTAGAAATCCCGTTGGTTACGGTTTCACCGCGGGAAGCAGCTTTATAGCGCCAGTGGGCCGCTACACCGTACTCTGCTTCTTCATGCATCTTATAAGTGCGGATTTGAATCTCGAGCGGAAGGTTGCCAGGACCATTCACCGTCAAATGTAGTGACTGATAGTGATTATTTTTTGGAGATTTGATGTAGTCCTTGAACCTGCCCGCCACAGAGTGCCAGAGCGACATAACATGACCGAGCACCGCGTAACAGGTGTCTTCATCTTCCACCAAAATACGTACTGCCAAAATGTCATTAATTTCGTCAAAGCTTTTATTCTTTGACTTCATTTTTTGGTGAATCGAATAATAGTGCTTGGGTCGCCCAGTCACCGTGGCATCGATGTGAACCCGGGAGAGTCGTTCTTCAATAGTAGTTTTGGCTTCCCCGAGGTACTTTTCCAGTTTGGGGGTTCGCTCCCCCACCATGCGTACGATTTCGCGGTAGATATCCGGGGACATCGCAGCAAACGAAAGGTCTTCGAGCTCCCATTTGATGGTGTTTAGTCCCAGCCGGTGTGCCAAAGGCGCATAAATCTTAAGCGTTTCCTCAGCCTTTTTTGCTGCTGACTGGGCTGGCACAAACCGCCAGGTACGGGCGTTGTGAAGGCGATCGGCAAGTTTGATGAGCAAAACACGAATGTCTTTGCTCATGGAAAGAACAAGCTTGCGAATGGTTTCAATAGGTGCTGTATCGCCGTAGGCTACCTTGTCAAGCTTAGTGACGCCGTCGACTAGATAGGCTACTTCTTCGCCAAAATCGGCGGTGAGTTGCTCATGGGTGTAATCCGTGTCCTCCACCGTATCGTGCAACAAGCCAGCAACCAGCACAGGCCCCGTCGCACCAATCTCCGCCAAAATAGTTGTAACAGCTACAGGGTGGGTAATGTATGGGTCACCGCTCTTACGCTTTTGACCCTGATGGTACTTATTCGCAACGGTGAATGCCTTTTGAAGAATCTCCAGATTTTCTTCTGGATGATACTTTTTTACTGTTCTGATAACAGGAGCTAGAACGGGAGAATAATGGCGCAACTGATCCTGCTGATTGGGGATTCTTCTGCCAAAAACATGGCGGGTTGGAATCCTCTCCCCAGCAGACATCACCCGGTGTGATCCGCGGGGAGATTTCTTTCCGATGCTCTCGGATAGTTTCTGATCGACCATCTTCTCGACGGGGTGCTGTGAATCCGACATCGACGAGTCCTTCCCACTCTTAATGGCGTTAATCATACCTCCGCTCCGCTGTTCTTTCTAACACACATGCGGTGGCCATATAAATATGACCACCGCATGAAAGTGCTATTGAGAAGGAAGAAGTCTTATTACCCCAAATTGACGGGATTGACTTCAATCCTTACCGAACCGCCATCGCTGTCGGAGGAATGATCTCCTTCATCTTCTTCTTTAACCCGACCAGAACGAATATCTTCAATGTACTGATCATGTTTTTTGATTTTCTTTTCGCTCAAGCGCAATGCCGCGTACATAGGGGCGGAAACAAGAATCGTACCGATAGTACCTACGATAATGCCGACGAAAAGCGCAAGGGATAGATCCCGTAACGTACCTGCACCCAGGATGAACGCTCCGATGAACAAAATAGCACCCACGGGTAGAACACCTACAACCGACGTATTAATAGAACGCACCAAAGTCTGGTTTACCGCCAGATTGATTTGTTCGCCAAAGGTTCGCTTTTTCTGCTCTGAATAGCCCTCGGTATTTTCACGGATTTTATCGAAAACTACCACCGAATCATACAGCGAATAGCTCAAAATCGTAAGAAAGCCGATAATCGCGCTGGGTGTAATCTCAAAATCCACGAGTGCATAAATACCAACGGTGATAACCACAGTAAAGAGCAAACCAGCGATAGCTGACAGCGACATCTTCCATGTTCTGAAATAGAGCGCCATACCAATCAACGCAAGAATCACGAATGCAATCAGACCGACAAAAGCCTGGCGAGTAACGTCCGCACCCCAGGTAGGGCCAACGAACGACGACGTGACGTCCTGATCAGATACACCGTAAGCGTCCTGCAAAGACTTCTTAACATCAAGAGTCTGACTATCGGTGAGAGTACTCATCTGTGCACGCATAGTATTGGGTGCAATATTGGTGACCCGAACGTCGTGGGCTTCAGGAGCTTTCTCAGCAATAATTTTCTCACCCACCGAAGGGTCTTCATTCTCAACGGAGGAGACCGTAAATTCAGACCCACCACGGAAATCAATACCCAGGTTAAATCCACCCTTAGCCACTGGCACAAGGATAGAGAGAACCACCAAAAGCGTTGCGAGAAGCAACCACACGTTTCGCTTACCTACGAAGGGGTAGGAACGCTTCCCTGAATGCAGATCATTACCAAATGTTGAAAGTGCATTAGCCACGATTACTCCCCCGCTTCTTTCGTGCCAGTTGATTCAGTGGGAACCGACCCTGCACTGGATGCTTGCTGTGTCTGCGCTCTTGCAGCTCGCCGTCGTTCAGCAATGGTCAATCCATCCGAGTCTTCAGGTTTACGAATACGACCGGCACCGCGATACAACGGAACAGCACCCAACGATTCAGGAGACAAACCCGAGTGGCGGCGTCCTTCGCCGAAGTAACGGGTACGCGCCAGCAGGCTCAGCATGGGATGTGTAAAGAGGAAGACGACGATGAGGTCGGCAATTGCTGTCAAACCGAGGGTAAATGCGAATCCACGCACTGATCCGACAGAAACCACATACAGCACAACAGCAGCCAATAGGTTTACTGCCTTGGACGCCAAAATAGTCTTGCGAGCACTGACCCAGCCATGATCAACCGCCGCAGGGATGGTACGACCTTCACGGATCTCATCTCGAATACGTTCAAAGTAAACGATGAAGGAGTCAGCCGTTTGGCCCACTGCAACAATAAGACCGGCGATTCCTGCCAATGAAAGCCTGTAGTTAATAGACCAACCCAGCAAAACAATCGCCAGATACGAAATCAACCCTGCAACAATTAGCGAAGCGATAGTTACAAATCCCAGCAACCGATACTGGAACAGCGAATAGATAAATACTAAAACCAAGCCGATTAAGCCAGCGATAAGACCCATCTTCAGCTGATCCGCACCCAATGTAGCTGAAATCTGCTGTTCAGACTGAATAGTGAAGTTAATGGGCAAAGCACCGTACTTGAGCTGCTCAGCCAACGCACTTGCGCTTTCTTCAGTAAAATTACCGGTGATTTGAGGCTTACCGTCTGTAATCACTGCCTGAGCCACGGGAGAAGACAGCACCTTGCCATCGAGCATAATGGCGAACCGCGCACGGGCATCTTGCTGGTTGGCTCCGTAGAAGGAATAGAGGCGTGTAGTAACTTCCTCAAACTTCTTCTTTGCAACTTCATTGAACTGAATATTAACGCCCCATTGGCCAGTAGATACACCACTGCTGTTGGAGACCTGTGAGTGTGAAGCATCCTGAATATCAGTGCCCTTTACCTCAACGGGACCGAGAATAAACTTTTCTGAGCCGTCTTCAGAACAGGCAACGATTGCCTTTTTGGGATCTTGGTTTTCTGCTTTATCTGAACTTGCGGCAGCACAGTCAGTATTTTCAAACTGGCGCCACAAATCTGCAGTAATCCAGTTCTGGTCAGACGCATTTTCAGGCTTCTTATCGCCCTTAGGCAATTCCTTTTCAGGCGTTTTCTGATCATCAGCAACTTTTCCAGGAGCAGCCGATACTAGCACCGGGCGGAAATCCATCTGAGCAGACGCCTGAATAAGCTCGCGAGTTTTAGCATCGAGATTACCGGGAACAGAAACCACAACGTTCTTATTCGACTGCGTGGAAACTTCCGCTTCCGAAACGCCTGCGCCGTCAACACGTTGGCGAATAATTTCAACCGCCTGGTTGAGCTGATCGCTGTTGACGGTATCTGACTCTGAGCCAACAACCTGCGGCGAGAGAACCATTTGTGTGCCACCGGACAGATCAAGCGCGAGCTTAGTCCCCCAAGATCCGCCAGAGAAGGTAGAACCAAAAACACCGGCACAGAGCACAATAATAAGAGTTGCCATAGAAACTAACGCAGCTCTCGACTTAGCCAGCGGGCTTCGTTTAGCCATACTGCCCCTTTACTTCAACAAAAGCAGGTGCACCGCGTGGGGCACACCTGCTTGGAAAAATTTCTTTACTGATGACGATTGTCGCGCTCTTGCGGAAATTCAATAGAGGAGGCTCCGCCTTCGCGCTCTACCGCAGTTTCTTGCTCTACAACTGATGAGGTTCCCGTAGAACTTTCGTTCTGTTTTTCTTCATCGACCAAGGTGGTGACAGTAGAAAGGTGAACTTTCACCACGGTGTCTGCGGCAATGTTCAAGAGAACATAGTTTTCATCGCGATTTACTTCAACGACAGAGCCGAACAACCCAAAGTTAGTCATCACTCGGGTACCAGGTACCAGCTGATCTTGACGCTGTTTGAGTTCCTGCTGAACTTTTCGCTGACGACGCGCGGGCAGAATGAACAGCATCACCACGAATATGCCCATGAGCAGAATCATGAAGAGGCTATTTCCGCCAGCTCCACCGCCTTCAGCGGCGTTGAGAACTGATGAAGCGTGCAGATTTTCGATGGAGTTCAGCATATATCCCTAGGCATTGACAATACTTTCAGGCTCTATCGTAGTGGAGAATTCTGAATTATCCCTGGCTTTGGGTGAGTTAGTTTAAGCGCTTTCGCAACTAGAGGGTGGGAAACTCAGGAGCTTCAAGCCCCAGGTGTTCCCAAGCGGCGGGCAGAGCGACTCGCCCTCGTGGCGTCCTGCCCATGAGCCCTTCGCGTACGAGATAAGGTTCCGCCACAGTTTCCACTGTTTCTACTTCTTCACCTACAGCTATAGCTAAGGTTGAAAGCCCAACGGGTCCTCCGCCAAATTTATGTATGAGCGCCTCCAGTACGGCACGGTCCAAACGGTCGAGCCCTCGTGCATCCACCTCATACATATCCAATGCCGCTGCAGCTTCTCTAGCTTCAATACGATCAACCCCGTGAACCAAAGCCCAGTCTCGTACTCGACGCAGCAAACGATTAGCAATACGTGGCGTTCCTCGGGATCGACCGGCAATTTCCGAATAGCCTTCCGAAGAAACATTCATCTCCATCAGACCTGCTGACCGCCGCAGTACACTTTCAAGTTCTACTGAAGAGTAAAACTCTAAATGCCCGGTAAAACCAAAACGATCGCGCAGAGGTCCCGGTAGCAAACCGGCGCGCGTCGTCGCTCCTACCAAGGTAAAGGGAGGTAATTCCAACGGAATAGAGGTAGCGCCAGCGCCCTTACCGACCACGATATCTACGCGAAAATCTTCCATCGCCATATACAGCATTTCTTCTGCAGGGCGTGACATACGGTGAATTTCATCGAGGAAAAGAACTTCACCGGGGGTGAGCGAAGAAAGAATTGCTGCTAAATCACCTGAGTGCTGAATCGCAGGACCGGAGGTGATACGCAGGGGCGCATCCATCTCAGCGGCAATAATCATCGAAAGAGTGGTTTTGCCCAAGCCGGGAGGACCAGATAAAAGCACATGGTCAGCGCTACGTCCGCGAAGTTTAGAAGCCTTTAGTAACAGAGAGAGCTGACGACGTACCCTCTGCTGCCCCACAAAATCATCAAGAGATTTAGGGCGCAGAGCCGCCTCAATCATCTTTTCCTCGGGCTCTTCTTCCATAGCGACCAAGCGCTGACCAGGAACCTGACCGGGCGCTTGATTGAAGTCATAGGGTTGTGAAGTCATAGAACGAAAAAATTCCTCAGATGAAGATTAGTGGCGAGTGTTAGAGTGCTGCGAACCTAGGGTTGCCAGAACTGATTTCAGCGCTTGTGCAACGCCCATGGTTTCGGACTGCGGATTCGCTTCAACGAACGAATCAACTGCAGCCACGGCGTCGCGCTCAGTCCAGCCTAGTCCCATCAAAGCATCAAGAACCTGTGGCTTCCACGCAACATCGTGGGAAAGAGGCAACTGGTCTGAATCTTGGTCAGTGAGAATAAGCTTGCCGGCAAGTTCTAGCACGACTCTGCGGGCGCCCTTAGGGCCAATACCCGAAACTTTGGTAAATGCCTTGTCGTCCCCAGTTGCCACTGCCTTAGATACTTCTGCAGGAGTCAACGCCGCTACCACTGCAAGCGCAATGCGAGGGCCGATCCCTGAAACGGTCAACATCAGGTCAAAGACTTCTCTCTCTGCCGGCTCAGAAAACCCGTACAGTGTCATAGAGTCTTCGCGCACAATCATGGTGGTAAGAATGGTGGTCTGCTCCCCCGTCCGTAATGAACTAGCTGTCTGCGGGGGGACATTGACGAACATACCGAAACCGTTGACATCAATGATGAGGTTATCCAGGCCAACATGCGTGACCTTACCAGTGAGGGAGCTAATCATGCTCTTATCCTATTCGAATATATGTACTAATTCCACTTTCGAGGATTTTTCCGAGCAGTTTTAGCCGCAGCTTCCGCCCAAGCCCGCTGAGCAGGAGTCATAACGGTAGACCGTTGTTGTGCGGCAGGTCGTGATCCCTGGTGTGTCTGGACGCCCGCGCTGGTATCAATTGCCCCACCGGTGGTTCCTCCACGCCAGCCGTGGCAAATCGCAATGGCGAGAGCATCGGCGGCATCTGCAGGTTTGGGCATAACATCCAACCCTAAGATGCGCGTGACCATTCGCCCCACCGATGCCTTATCCGCTCGACCAGAGCCAGTCACCGCTGCTTTTACCTCTGAGGGAGTATGAAAATATACGGGGATACCGCGGCTGGCTGCAGCTGCAATGACGACGCCCGACGCGTGAGCGGTGCCGATGACCGTATTAACCTGCTCCTGGGCAAAGATTCGTTCAATAGCTAAGGCATCCGGCTGATAGGTATCCAACCACTCCTGAGCAACCTGAAAGATGGTGAGGATACGCTGATCCAGGGTTTCCGCCGCGATAGTGCCGGCAACGCCAACGTTCACAAAGCTTGCCTTGCGATTAGGCAACATATCGATCAGTCCAAAACCACAGCGAGTCAGACCGGGGTCAACGCCTAGAATACGGGCAGCGCCCGGAACTCTCGCAACAGAGGAAAGTTCCGGGCGCTTTGTGCTTGAAGAAGGCACTATGTACTAGTCCTAGTCTTCTTCGAGTTCTGCCATGACGGATTCGTTGATATCCGCGTTGGAGTAGACGTTCTGAACGTCGTCCAATTCTTCAATTGCATCTGCAAGCTTGAGGAACTTCCGTGCGCCTTCGGCGTCCAATTCCACGTTCATAGTGGGGCGGAATACGGGGTCATCGTTGTTGTAATCCAAGTCAGCTTCAGCAAGAGCCTTACGAATCTCGGGAAGGTCGGTTGCTTCAGATACAACGGTGAAGACGTCGCCGTCGTCGATAACTTCATCAGCGCCGGCATCAAGGACAGCCATGAGGACGTCGTCTTCAGTCAAGCCGTCAGTCTTGGTTACTTCAGCAACGCCCTTGCGTTCGAACATGAATGCAACAGAACCCGCATCTGCCATCGTGCCACCGTTACGCGTAACTGCGGTACGAACTTCAGCTGCGGCACGGTTGCGGTTGTCGGTCAAACATTCGATGTACAGCGCGGTTCCCTGCGGACCACGAGCTTCATACATAATCTCGGTGTACTCAATGGATTCACCCGTGAGACCGGCGCCGCGCTTAATCGCACGATCGATGTTGTCGTTAGGAACAGAGTTCTTCTTCGCCTTAGAAACAGCCAAATCGAGTGCCGGGTTACCCGAGGTATCCGCGCCGCCCATGCGAGCTGCTACTTCGATAGCCTTGATGTATTTAGCGAATGCCTTTGCGCGCTTAGCGTCAATAGCAGCTTTCTTGTGTTTGGTTGTTGCCCATTTGGAGTGACCTGACATGGGACCTGCCTTTCGTATCGGGGCGCATCAGCGCAAATTTTTACTGGTAAGTCGGCTTCCATTGTAATACTTCGTACAGTGCTCAGCTGATTTTTTGAGTTGTTAGCTCGGTGACCGTAGCACGAGCGAAGCCTTAACGGGGACGCTGGGATGCGGACGCGCGGGCTTTTTCTACCAGTTCATCGTTAATTGTGGCGGGAGTGAATTCACCGTATTTATTTTCAGCCGCCTTCTGAATCAAGAAATCTGAGATGGCAGGATTCTTGGGCAAAAGAGAGCCGTGAAGGTAGGTACCTACAACGTTATGGACGCGTGCGCCCTCAAATTCGTCGTCCTTGTTGTTGCCCTCACCCTTAGTCACTTTAGCCAACGGTTCGGTAGTACCGCTAAGGGTTGTCAAACCTGAGTGGTTTTCATAGCCAATAATGGTGCCGAATTCAGAAGATTCTTCGACGATATTGCCGATGAGACGTTCTTCGCCGCCCACAGTGACTGCATCAAAAATACCGATGCCGGGTAGCGCCTGACCGCCGATGGTTCGGAATTCGTTTCCGAACAACTGATACAGACCGCAGATGACGAGCATGGGAGTACCTTTCTCTGCCATCTCGCGCAGAGTGGCAGCAATACTTTGGAGGTCATCACCAATCACGCTCTGCCCAGAGTCCTGACCACCGCCACCCACAATAATGTCGGCGTCGGTGGGGAAAGAATCCTCGGGGTTATAATCCACAATCTCCACGTCAAAGCCGTGAGCTTTAGCGCGGCGGGACAGGGAAAGAGTGTTGCCCCAATCCCCGTAAATATTCATATCTCGGGGGTAAAGCTGTACGATTTTGAGGCTCTTGCCTGAATTGGAAGTCATTAGGAGATTTCCTCCACGTCTGTAATTTTGGAGAGGTTCTTGCGGATGGCGAGCATGGCAGTGTAGGTGCAGAAAATGCGCATTGGCTTGCCCTGGGAGTTCTTGATGAATTGGTCAAGTGCTGAATCGAGGTCTTCATCAACAGCGGCTACTGACACGTCTTCGTGTTCCAGACGGAGGGCCATGTCATAGGCACGCACGCCCGATACCATATTCACTCCCCCGGTTTGCAACGAGTGGAAGTCAACGTCCCAGAGCCAGCTGACGTCGCGGCCGTCTGCATAAGCATCATTGATGGTAATCATGGTGGCGTAATCACGAGCATCTGCTGACGCCAAGGAGAGGCGGAAACCCGAAGGGTTCTTGACCAAAAGAAGCTGAAGGGTCTGGCCATTCACCGTGAGAGTTTCACCGCGACCAAAAGCCGGAGTGATGTTCGCAAGCTCTGCCATGAGGGCGCTACGGTCGGCGTCGTCGCCCATGACGTCCAAAGTTAGCGCCATTGCAGCAGCGGCGTTGAAGATGTTGTACACACCGTAGAGGTTAATGGTGCCATTAAGCTCTTCCGAGCCAAGTTGAAAAGTAGCTGAGGTGCCCGCAAAGTCTTTAAGAAGTACGTCTGCTGCGGGTAGCTCAGGGGCGAGCTGTGCCGTATTAACGGGTGATTCAGCAGCGCGCATGTCATCATCCGAAGGGAACATCTTGCGCAGTTTTTCGGAGAGACCAAAGTATTTGACGGCAGTTCCTTCAGGAGCGTTCTCCGCCAGAGAGCGAATGCGAGGGTCCTCGCGGTTAAGAATGACGGTGCCGGTGGTTGCCCCTGCAACGTGTGCCAGCATGCGGCGCGTAGTATCAATCTCACCAAAGCGATCAAGCTGATCACGCAAAACATTCAGCAGCAACGCACGCTGAGGCTTCACACGCTTCACAAAATGAACCGCATGCGCCTCATCCAGCTCAAGGACGGCGATGTCCGCATCAAGTTTGCCCGCCAGGTTCATCTCGCCTAGCAAAGCAGCGGCAACACCGCGCACAAAGTTAGAACCTGTGCGGTTCGTGAAAACCTTCAGCCCCTGCGATTCCAAAAGTTGCACGACCATCTTGGTGGTGGTGGTCTTCCCGTTCGTGCCAGAAACAACCACCACCCCACGAGGGAGCTTAGCTAATTCTTCAGCAACGAAATCTGGGTGAAGTTTCTCCATCACCAGGCCGGGGAAAGCTGAACCTCCGCCGCGCAATTTAGTGGCGTAACGAACGCCCTGGCCAATGAGTCGTGTAACAGGTCTGGACATGCGTTTCATTTTAGCGGGTTAAAAGACGACGTGGGACAAGAGGCACGCTATGGGATAGCTGCGCGCCTGTCGTCACAATGCTCCAGCTCAAACATTGCTCGCTTCGCTCGCAAAACTCGCGAGTCGTATTCAACGACAGGCACGCTGTCAGCTTCCAGTCACCTCCCCATCCCTGCGCGCTCTACGCCCGCTTGGAAAGAAAACGAGGTCTTTATGCACGTCTTCTTCTACTCCGATAAGCTAATCATCATGTCTAACCTGCTTTATCCCGAGAATCACCAGCACCCCATCATCTTCCGCGACCTCAAATGGGTCGACCGCGTGCCCACCGCCGTCATTGAACCGGTTGTTGATGGTGTTCCACTGGGTAAATTGAAGCGCACTCGTTTGGAGCCGGGTGCCTTCATCGGCATTGACACCCGCGCCGAAGCGCTGGAGGCAGAGGGGCTTCCTACCTCAAAATATTGCTCAGGTTATGCTCGCGCAATGGAGGAGGAAACGGGTTTCGAGACCGTGTCTTGCCCCGAACATGCGCTCATCGAAAAAGGCAAACAGTGTGCCCGGTGTGAGGCTCGCGATGAGTTCTCAGCTATGCACGGCATCCACCGCGGCGCACGGTTGGCACCAGCAGCGCAGGCATATGCAGATTTGGAACACTGGCTCTATATTGCAACTTTCCCCGACGGCACGTCGAAGGTGGGTACGTCTTCGCTCTTTTCCAAGCCACGCCGTCTAGATGAACAAGCCGTTGCGCTGGCAACCTACGTGGCTCACGCCAAAGACGGCGCGCAGGTGCGCGTATGGGAAGATTTGGTGTCCAAGGAGGCAGGACTCGTTCAGGGCAAACTGGTTTCCACTAAGTACAAGGCGTGGACTAACCCGCGTTCGATAGCCGACATTCAAGCAGAGCACAAGAAAGCTGTCTCGCTGGCGAACTGGGCGCTGATGGAAGCATCGCTGGATGCCTTTGACGCCGTCAT
The DNA here is from genome assembly GCF_042677725.1 of Rothia amarae. Classification (NCBI taxonomy): domain Bacteria; kingdom Bacillati; phylum Actinomycetota; class Actinomycetes; order Micrococcales; family Micrococcaceae; genus Rothia; species Rothia amarae. The sequence continues at coordinate 386,420 of NZ_JBHUCN010000013.1, read as the reverse complement.
CGACGAAGAACAAATGATTGACGAACCCTGGGTTCCCTCCCCTGCGATGGAACCGGCTTACGAGTCGATTCTTGACGAATCAGCGCAATCACTCCCCGCGTACCCGTCTCTGTGGAATGCGGCAAATGGTTTCTACGTGGTGGGAGCAACCGGCAAGTTCCTGGTTGCGCATTTTGGTGACCCCGAGGTGAAGTTCCTGCTCAATCTTGCGGATCTGACGAACCGCGTTATGCTCCCCCACTGGGATGTTTCAGCACAACCAGATGTGCAGAGTTCGCTATTCTAAACCTATTCGGTAGGCCACCCATCTGCTAACAAAACGCGAATCTCGCTGAGCGTTTGAGTCACTGTTTTGGTGCCTGCCACGATCGGGAGGAAGTTCGTATCGCCTGACCATCTCGGCACAATGTGCTGGTGTAGGTGGTCGGCGATGCCCGCTCCCCCAATTTTTCCCTGATTCATACCGATGTTGAACCCTGCCGCCCGGCTTGTTGTGCGGAGAACTCCCATCGCGGTCTGCGTAATGGCAGCGATTTCGTTGGCTTCTTCAACGGTTGCGTCGTCATAGTTAGGAATATGGCGGTATGGGACTACCAATAGGTGGCCAGGGTTGTAGGGATACAGGTTCAGCAAAGCGAAGGCGTGTTCCCCACGGTAAACGATGAGCGATTCCTCATCTGAGTGTGAAGACGCGGTGCAGAAGGGGCAGCTGTTTTCGTCGTAGTCCTTTTGCCCGCCGCTGGTGTAAGCACGACGATGCGGCGTCCAGAGTCGCTGAAAGGCATCGGGGACGCCGGGGAGTTCGAAATCATCGGTGGTGTAATCGGGAGTTTCCATAGAAATATTCTACGTGGCTTGGTTAAAGAGTGAAATAAGACTCAGTAGAGTGGAAATTGAATCGTTCGATTCCAAGCTGAGGATATAGATGTTTAGTTATGACGATCTCACCACCCCTATAGTCGGAGCCCCCATGGCTGGTGGACCAACCACGCCAGAGCTAGTTGCCGCAGTATCTAATGCGGGCGGATTGGGCATGCTGGCAGCTGGATATTATTCACCTAAACAGATTGAGGCGGATGTTCTAGCTGTTCTTAAACTCACCGATAAGCCATTCGGCGTAGATCTCTTCTCTCCTACAGAACCTGATGAAAATTCCGAAGAAGCTGAGACTCTTCTTCTGGATTATCGTCGGGCGCTTGCTCCTGTCGGTGAAAAGTTCGGCTTAGATTTGCTCAATTATGAATTGGATATCCCGGACTACTTACAGGCAAATGTTGATTGGCTCGTGGAGAACCCGGTTCCAGCGGTCACTTTTACTTTTGATTGATATCGCTCTGGCGACTTACCACATCCGCATTATCTAGCTGTCCCGCTTTGGGATAACGCGAAGAAAACAGGTGATAAACCTATGCTTAATTTGTGGACTGGGTCTGGCATTATTAATCCAAAAGAAACCTCATCGAACGAAGCCCTTACCCGAGTAATTTTAGCAAATTCAAATCAAAAAAGAAATAGATTGGATAATCTTTCGATAGAGGTATTAGAAATTAGATACAGAGTTTATCCCGCCTACTCCCTGCGTAAAAGTTCACATCCTGACGGGAGTTAAACTAGCAAAGAAAATATATCACTCAACATTACATCCACTTCGAATTCAATCACCTCTAATAATATATATCTGATTAAATAGTATCAATCAATTGATCAAACCTTCTTCTAATTGCTTTATTTTTGGTTATTGCAGATTTTATTTCTTCGTCATCCTCTAGCACATCGATATAGGCTTCTCCCCATTCCGGGATCTCCTCAAATAGTTTAATAATGATTGGAGCAGCGATATTACTATAAAAAACATCTCGGGACTTTCCTGCGCCATAGCCCCCAGGTTCCCCTATGTAGCAAAGACACATCCATTTCAAAAAGGGGTACCTCAAATCTTCAGACATATACTTGAATAGACCTATTTCATCTATATTTCTCAGAAGTTTCGCTAAAGCCTCATTTTTATTCCATCGATATCCACAAGTGGTTAATTTATTTAAATATTCTTCATAGAATTCATGAACTAAACTTCTTTTTAAATAAGGTAAAATATTTGCACTTACAGCAATTCGAATCTGAAATTCATTTAATTTGTGAGGTCGTGGCAACTTTTCTATTTTATCTTGCAAATACTTTCCCAACTTCATCAGTACTGAGGATGAAACATGAGGTGAAAACTGCTTAAGTACGTTATTTGCATTTTCTCTAGTAATTTCAGGTAGATCTTTATTAATCGCTTTTGATAGCAACATCAACAAGATTTCATATTGTCTTTGTTGTGGGGCGCTCTTAAAATCTTCCAGCTCCTGATTTGAAGCGAGGATTGAATCAGGCGATTCAATGAGTGTAGAAATTTCACCAATTTTAATTGCAACAACTGGATCCTTAGAAAGAATTGATTCTATACAAACAGAAAAAATACTATAAACATCCGCTATATCCGCCTCATATTCTATATCTTCATGCTCTAAGTCCCTTCGAATTTCGTAAGCTCTGTGCAGTTTTCTCCAATCTTTCCTCTCTAAAATTCCCATTCGATAAGAAAGATCAATTATACTAAATGTAGAATAATTTTCTTGAATATCATCTTCACTCTGCACCGGCGGTAACTTATGTGTTTCCGCCGCTTGCTTTGCAATGTCGATACCTGCATATAATATTTTTGATTTTAAGTCAGCAATCGAAGCGTTTAATAATCTTTGGCATGCGCTACTCGGATCCACTGGAATCAAACGGTTTACGCGCTGAATCAGATTTTTTGATTTCCATTCTGGGCGAATCTGATTGAGCATAAATTCGACAGATTTAGGCTGGATTCCTTTTACATTCTGAGAGAGAATCTCATCGGTAGCAGTTTCGTATTTTTGAATAGACATAAATTTCCTTAATATATTTTAAATTACAACGGAGGTTATTCGAAAAATTTATAGCAACTCAAGAGTAGCGCAATTGGGTATTATTCATTAGGGGCGCTTTTGATAGCAGAGAACGATGGCGGCAATCTAGCTGCGTCTAGTATGAGTTGTCTTTTGCGAAACGCTAGCGAAGCAGGCGAAATCGAAACTTGCCGCCGTCGTTCTCCACTGTGATTATAGTTTCCCTCTGAATATGACTCGATATTTATATTTTATTTAGGATCGCTATTCACACGCCCACGCACGTGTTCCACGATGCGTGCGACGGCGTCGTCAATCTTCACGCCGTTCTCCTGAGAGCCGTCACGGAAGCGGAATGAGACGGCGCCGTTTTCGGCGTCCTCTCCCCCGGCAATGAGAATGAAGGGTGCCTTCTCCTTCGAAGCATTACGAATCTTCTTGGGGAAGCGGTCAGTACCGTAGTCGACCTCAACGCGAATGCCCTCAGCACGCAGTTTCTGCGCAACCTCAGCCATGTAATCGTTGAACGCCTCAGCTACGGGAACACCAATCACCTGAACCGGAGACAACCATGCGGGGAACGCCCCAGCGTAATGCTCGGTCAGTACACCCATGAATCGTTCAAACGAACCGAACTTAGCCGAGTGAATCATCACGGGTTCTTGGCGGGAACCATCTGATGCCTGGTACTCCAAACCGAAACGCTTGGGCTGGTTGAAGTCATACTGCACGGTGGACATCTGCCAGGTACGACCAATCGCATCCTTCGCCTGAACCGAGATCTTCGGACCGTAGAACGCAGCTCCACCGGGGTCAGCCACGAGTTCAAGACCGGTCGATTTCGCGACGTCCTCAAGTACCTTAGTGGCCTCGTCCCACTGCTCATCGGTACCAATGAACTTATCTTTCTTGTCGCCCTCGGTATCACGGGTCGAAAGCTCTAGATAGAAGTCGGTCATACCGAAATCTTCCAGAAGGGACAGCATGAACTTCAGCAGGTGGCGAATCTCGTCCGGCGCCTGTTCTTTGGTGACATAGCTGTGCGAATCGTCCTGAGTAATCATCCGAACGCGGGTCAAACCCTGCAGAACACCCGACTTTTCGTCACGATAAACGGTGCCGAATTCGAACAAACGCAAAGGCAACTCACGATATGAACGACCACGTGAACGGAAAATCTCATTATGCATGGGGCAATTCATAGCCTTCAAACGGTAAAGTGCAGCGCCGTTATCGGGATCCATGGGCGGGAACATGCCGTCAGCATAGTAGGGTAAGTGACCTGAAGTGTAGAACAGGTCTTCTTTGGAGATATGCGGGGTCTTCACATATTCAAAGCCTTCTTCGATGTGGCGTGCGCGCACATAATCTTCCATTTCGCGCAGAATAACGCCACCCTTGGGGTGAATGACGGGAAGACCGGGACCAATGGTCTTGGGGAACGAGAACAAATCGAGCTCTTCGCCCAGACGACGATGGTCGCGACGCTCTGCCTCAGCAATGCGCTCCTTGTAGGCAACCAATTCATCCTTGGTGGGCCAAGCGGTACCGTAAATGCGCTGCAGCATGGGGTTCTTTTCCGAACCGCGCCAGTATGCACCGCCGGCACGCATCAGAGCGTAGCCGTTTGCAATCATTTTGGTGCTAGGTAGGTGAGGACCGCGGCAAAGATCTTTCCAGATAATTTCGCCGGTCTTGGGGTTCACGTTGTCATAGATGGTGATTTCGCCGCCGCCGACTTCCTGCGACGCACCTTCTGCGGCTTCAGCGCCAGAACCCGGGCCCTGCTGCAGGTTGAGAAGTTCTAGCTTGTAAGGCTCATCTGCCATCTCAGCTACAGCTTCTTCATGGGAGACTACGCGGCGCTGGAATTTCTGACCCGACTTGATAATTTTCATCATGGACTTCTCAAGTTTTTTGAGATCCTCGGGGGTGAAGGGTTCTTCGACGTCGAAGTCAAAGTAGAAACCGTCAGTGATGTAAGGACCGATGCCGAGCTTGGAGTCTTTGCGGTATTCCTGCACAGCCTGCGCCATCACGTGAGCAGCCGAGTGGCGCAACACGTTGAGTCCGTCTTCTTCATGGATAGATACCGGAACTACGGTATCGCCGTCCGCAAGGGTGTGGGATAGATCCACCAGCACGTCGTTTACTCGAGCGACGACGATTTCGCGGTCTTCCGCAAAAAGGTCCGCTGCAGTGGTGCCAGCTTCAACGTTCTTGTTTTCGCCGGATACGCTTACGGAAATATTTTCGACAGACATCTGTCTCCTTTTGTAGTGGTGCGCACCCGTACGAAGGGCACGCTGTCGGTTTATTCGCACGGTACGAGGGTACGAATCTTTCTTAGTTTATCTGCAGGCTCAAGGTGTTGTCTTCGTTTGAGTTATCCACAGGTGCAAAAGTTTTTGAAGTTTTTCCTGTACCCATTTGTGTGAGAGGCGCTTCACATTCCGTTATATTGCCTAGTAGCCCTGAATCGGTGATTTTGTTCGATTCTCGGTTTGCTTGTTATTGGCTAGTCTGTGGAGCAACTACACATACTGTTTGGCTCTACTTGAAAGGCATTTCGATGTCTCGTTCACTCCCCACCTCTAAATTTCTGACGACGACGAGCACGGCGCTGCTCGCGTCTCTCCTCTTCGTGGGGTGTGGCTCAAATGGCGAGTCGTCTGATGCAAATACAACGGCATCTTCCAGTTCAACTTCCGCCAGCTCGAGTTCTTCTTCGTCCCAGAATTCTTCTGCACAGCCTGACCAATCTGCAACCGCTTCAAGCTCGGAGAAATCTTCAGCAGATGCAACGAACGGTGAATATAAGCCTGCCGACGAGCACGGCCCCGCGCAGAATGTTCCTAAGCCCGTAAAACCAGAGGGTATGGACGTTGAGACGCCAGAGGCGATGGAGAAGTTCATTTACTACTGGAATGACTTGCGCAATTACGCAGTTCAGACCGGAGATACCACCGAGATTCGAAAATACACAGCAGGTTCATTCAAAACTTACGTTGATAACTTCGCAACATGGGATCAGCTTTATGAAAAGGATGGTTGGGTTGCTGGCGGTTTAGTCAAACCTGCCATAGGCACCCCATCAATCGTTTCTTTAGGTGATGGCTACTATGCGGTTCCAATGAATTATGACACCACAGATGCATTGATTGTAGATAACAGTGGTGATGAACCATATTACGAATCTCTTAAATTATCTGAAGATAATAAGACTGGCTATGAACTAAAAGTGCAATATTCAGACTCCGGAAATTGGTATGTAATCGATCAAAAAGTAGTTGGTAGTTAGTGAAAACTGCATTTCTACGTGGGGTTGGAATCTCTGCACTACTTTTGTGTAGCTCTTACTCTTATGCAGTAGCTGACTCTGACCCTACTTCTGCATCCATCGGTGGGGATGGAATCAGTGTTTCCGGTTCGGGTGAAGCAGCTAGTCGAGGAAATTATGCTAAGAGTTTCCGGCAGTCGTCTTCAACCTCGCTTAAAACCACGTTTACAGGAACTACCCTGAGCAAAGCGCTAGATGCAATTAAATTACAACCTGGCCGCAACACCTCCGACTCCACCGTCCCGCGCATCGCTTCCGATGATGCTCAGTCGAATGGTTCTGGGCGTCGGGGTGGAACCCTCGCCGGTCAGGGGTGCATGACGAACAGCGGCAAAGGCGCTGCCGGTCGGATGACCGCGATTCCTCTGCCGGTGGGCGAAACCGAGGGTACGGGTTCATTTGAAACGGACGCGGTAGGCAACCTCGCGTGTATACCCGCAAATGCCCCGGCAGGTGAACCCGTGGTGGTAGTCGATGAGGTAACGGGTGAGAAAATCGAAGTAGAACCTATCGTGATTTCGGTTTCTGCCGAAGATTTTGAGAACCAGCCCATCAAACCGGCGTCTTTGACCATGGATAACGCACCGCACTCGTTGAAGAACTACAACACCAACATTTTCGCGCAGTCGGGTGAGCAGACTTTCACCCAAAACGTGATGGGCGAACAAGTAGAAATCAAAGCGATTCCTGTCTCATATACTTTCAACTACGGCGACGGCACCGTGGTGACTACGACCAATCCCGGCCATTCCGTAGCCGAGCAGTGGGATGTGAAGACACCAACCAGCCACCAATATTCAACTCCTGGCGATTACACCTATACAGTCACCACCACGTTCCGCGGTGAATTTCGTGTGCCGGGCGGTCCGTGGCAGGTGATTGCAGGTACGTCGGATAGGACGTCGGCACCGCAGACGGTGCAGATTTGGCGGGTAACTTCGGGAAACGTTGAAGATTCGTGTGTTAAAAACCCATCGGCGTACGGTTGCCCTACATCCAAGAAGTAGTTCGCTCCAAAGAGTTTAGCTCTCTGCCCTACATGTGTTGGCGAGAGTGCCAATCCCTTCGATAGTGCACGTCACCGTTTGTCCATCTGACAGCCACTGCCTGGGACGTAGCGAAAGCCCCACTCCTGCCGGTGTGCCGAGAGCGACCAGATCACCGGGTTCAAGCGTCATAAAAGTAGAGATATAGGATATGACTTCTTCGGCACTGAAAATCATGTTGGCAGTAGTGCCGTTTTGCCTGAGCACACCGTCTACGCTGCACTGCATGGAAAGCCCCTCAGCGGGATCTAACGAGCCTGCCGTGACGATAGCTGGCCCAAACGGTGTGCTTCTATCCCAGTTTTTCCCCTGAAACCACTCGCTGGTTCTACCTTGCCAGTCGCGCACCGAAATATCGTTGAGTATCGTATAACCCAGGATGGATGCGCGAGCGTCCTCCGGGCTAACCCGTCGAGTGGATGCGCCGATTACTGCGCAGAGCTCTACTTCCCAGTCGATTTTGTTGGATTCAGCAGGTAATTGAATATCCTCTCCGGGCCCTATGAGCGCGTTGGAGTACTTGGTGAAAATGGTGGGATATTCAGGAAGAGGTGCACCCACTTCTTCTGCGTGGTCGGTAAAATTCAGTCCCACACAGAGAATTTTGCCGGGCCGGGTCAACAGTCGTGTGAAAGGAAGCTCGTTCCAATCAGCGTGCAACTCCTCTCCGCCTGCGTTCTCAACATCACCAAGGCTGTGAATCACATTTAGCTCCCCCTCCGCCACCATGGCATCGAGCGTGCGGTTAAATGCAAAGACGCGCTCATCCAGCAGGCAGACAGCCGTATTAGTCCCATGCTCCGGTCTGATTTGCGCCCACTTCATATTTCTTCCCTCGCTTCTTAAACACGTTGAAATAGAGCTTTAACCCTAGTCAGAGTATCTTGATGAGGTAAATATTTATCGTTTGGCTACCAAGAATTTTCCGAAATATTTGTTGGCTATGGCTGAAATGCAGTTACTCTTAAGATATTTCACCACCCTAACTAGAAACTCAGGAGGCAATGATGGAACGCATGATTACTCTCGTTTCTCACACTGATACGTTCACGCCCGATTCGGCGCTGAGCACCCGCTCTGCAGAATCCACCGATTGTGAAGCGTTGGCTCGTCTGCTCTTTACCTCCTACGAGAGCCGCCTCTACCCCACACAAGCTGATGCACAAAAAGAGCTAGAAGCTGTTTTCGCCGGTGAGAAGGGCGACTTTTTTGCCGAGGCTTCCCCTGTAGTGGTTGATGAAAATGGACGCGTTATTGCCGCCGCGCTGTGCCTGAAGAACCGTAAGGATGACGTCGAGCCCTCGGATGTCCCCACCATTTTTGAGTTGGTTACTGCGGCGTCTCGTCGGCGTCAGGGTATTGCTGAAAAACTTATTCGTGAAGCAATGACGTCGATGAAGAACAACGGCTTCGAAGAAGTGACCGTTCGTATACCTGAGACTAACGCACCAGCACTTGCCCTATACCTGACCTTGGATTTTCATCGTTGGCAGCCAGCTGATGAGGATCTTTACTAAAACCCGACGAGCCATAGAGTCTCAGAACCCCGGTTATCTTCTGGATATCCGGGGTTCCTTCTACCCAGATGAGCGGTCAAGCCCTAGAGCATCCCACTCAGCAAATCTTCGACCGGTTCAATCAATTCGGGGCCGTTGTTGCGCACATTCCCGACGGCATTGCTCACCGGATGCATGGTCCATTGGGTTGTCTGCCGATAGGCATTCGTCATAATGTCGTGCAAGGATTCACGAGCGCTCACCGTGAGCATTCCAGCAGGGGGTACGTTTATTTCCCCTGCTATCCTTCCGCTCCGAAGCCACTGCATGAGCGCGTCGTTCTCTGAACCATCGAAATGCAGGGGCACAGGAAGTCTGTCGTGAAGCTGGCTTAGCTGCAAGACTGGAGCATCATCAAGGCCTTCCGCAGAGAGCTCAGCAATCGCGAATTCATCGGGTGAGTCCATGGTGATAATAGAGCAACTCAGCAGCCACTGCCCCTCTTGACCAGTATAGGGTGAGCGGGGGTTCTCTGATTCCGCTTTGGTAATTTTCCACCATTCATAGAGTCCGGCAAAGTAAATGGGCTTGCCATCGTTGCGGTGAATGAAATAGGGGCTCTTCTGCTTTTTACCTGCGGCGGTCTCTTGAGTTTTCCACTCATAGTAACCGGTAACCGGTATGGCGCAGTGACCGTTAACCGCTGCATTTCGAAAGGTAGGTTTTTCGAATACAGTTTCGCTTCGTGCGTTGAAAGCTCGTGAAGAGAAACTAGCATCCTTAGCCCAACTGGGAAGGAGCCCCCATCGGGCAGCATGTATTTCGCGGTTGATGTTTGAGGTGTCTGAGCCAGAATCTATGGTTCCTGATTCTTGGTCTATGCTCTCTGGATTGATGCGGTCAATCAAGATGGGCACTGTAGTGGTAGGGGCAACGTTGAAATTGTAAATATCAGTTCCCACTTTGCGACCGCCCACATAAAGGTCATGGTCGAATTCAAGTACGTAGCGTCCGCACATTAGCAGTATCCTCGCTGGTTGAGTGATTCAAGGACTGCGTCTTCGACGTCCTCGATAGCAATCAGGGGGTTGGCGTCGGTCAGTGCTCCAACGGTAGATGGTTTGAGCGGTAGCCCAAGATTCCGATAGACGGCGGTGGTGACATCCCGTAGAGGCTCACTATTCGTTACAACGATGCCGGTACTAAACCACCAAGCCCCCGCCACCACACGCTGGGCAGTGCCGATAATCTTTGTAGGTGTTCCGTCGGGGAGGAGAATATGAACCGAGTGCTCACCGGGGCAGTACTCCCCCTCGATCTCACCCATCTGAGCTTGTACATCCAGAGTTCTTAGCGAATCGGTAAACATTTGCCCGAATTCGGTGAACCGTTTCATGTTCCCGCTGACGGCGTCCGCATCTGCCTGAAAATGATCGATAATCAGGCATCCGCTGTGATATGCCGCCGCATGCCCACCCACGGGTCTCACCTGAGGTACGAAACCATAATCTTTACACGCTTGCTGTGCCGTCGAAAATCGAGTGTTAAGTTCATCGCGTCGTCCAAAAGCGACGTTGGGGGCAGGTTGATACATTCGCAAGGTTGAGGGCTGCCCCCCTCGCCCCACAGCACGCAGAAAATCAACCGATTCGGCAAAAGAATAAAGGTGCGAACCGGGCGGGTTAGTATCTCGGATAATCTGCATGCATTGATTATCTCAAAGATTAATTAGGAGCATACCCATTAGTTGGTGTACTGAACCTTGGAAGGTTGAGACCCTACAGGAACGTCCAACAATGAACTGGACACAAACTCCCACCATGCCGGTTCAAATCCCGCCCGAAGAGCAAGATTCTGCGAAACAATATGTGAGGGCGAAGTTCCGTAGAACGGAACGAATCCACGGTCCAGGGATATTCGTGCCAATTTTTGAACAAGCAGGGTTCCCACTCCGCTATGCCTGTGTTCAGGTACAACGTCAATACCAATTTGCCACATAAGGTCAGAGTCCTCGCTGGCACCTACCATTCCCACTGTTTCTCCCTGGAACAGAGCAACCAAAACAGCGGTATCAGGGCGTAGGTCGTTGAATCCTAAGGCATTTGAGAATCGTGCATCATCTGCGAAAATCTGCCATTGCTCGGGTGTGAGCTCCCTAACCTCATAATTCTGGGGTACATGGAGGTCAAGAGGGAACTCCACGAGCTGTCGAGAGGGCGTAAAATACAGCGCGGTTCCCGTATTCTGCAATGCATAAGGAGTCAAGAAGTCGTTTATCTTGCGAAGCTTCGCATAATCTCCCATCCACTGACCGCCGTCACCCGCCAAAAGCTGATTGATTTCTTGCCGAACTCGCTCGTGCTCAGCACAAAGTAACGTCGTCCCACGATAGTTGGAAAGACGCAACTCGAAATGATCTTCAAACCGACGGCGGTGGGGTTCCATGTCCGCAATTTCTTGGCGAGGCGCACTAACAAGAAGCTCGTTGTCAGCTTGAGCTTTAGCTAAATCTCCCGCTGCCAAGCAGTGATCTGCTTCAAGCTGCTGCTGCACAATTGTTTTTATCGCAGCATAGGATTCGATTCGCCCCATCCTCGCCAACTTTCACTCATGTTTTGTCCGTTCATCTCTCGCCAGAGTAGGCTAACATTCATGAAAATCGCAATTCTTGGATTCTCTGGTAGCGGGAAATCAACATTAGCTCAACAGCTCGGTGCTGAGCATCAGTTTCCTGTGGTTCATCTCGATTCTCTACATTTCTTACCCGGCTGGGTCGAACGAGATCCCCAGGAAGAGCGCGCTCTTCTCGGCGAGTTCATGGATACCCATCAAGATTGGGTCATTGAAGGTTCCTATTCCTATCTACACTTTGAACGCCGGATGGATGAAGCCGACCAAATTTATATTCTGATGACCAATCGCTGGATTCGACTTTTCCGAGTTTTGCGCAGAACTGCTCAGCATCTCGGCACCCCCAGACCCGAGATGTCAGACGGATGCCCCGAAAAGTTCACCTTCGAATTCATCCGCTGGGTACTCTGGGACGGATGCCGGCCCGCGCGTCGTCAGCAATACCTTGATATTGCTCGGCAATATCTCCACAAAACTACAATTCGAAAAAATTAATCGGAGATATGAAAAGATGCCGCCGCAATTTTACGATTGCGGCGGCATCTTTTAAAGAATGAGGAGCTTAGAAGTCCCAGTCCTCGTCTTCAGTATTGACAGCTTTACCCATCACGTAGGAAGAACCTGAACCGGAGAAGAAGTCGTGGTTCTCATCGGCATTCGGGGAAAGCGCTGAAAGAATGGCAGGTGACACGTTGGTTACCGATGCAGGGAACATCGCTTCATACCCCAGGTTCATCAGCGCCTTGTTGGCGTTGTAGTGCAAGAATTTCTTCACATCTTCAGACAATCCCACGCCGTCGTACAGCGAGTGGGTGTACTGAACTTCGTTTTCGTATAGCTCGTACAGTAAGTCGAAGGTGTAGTCCTTCAGTTCCTGCTGGCGCTCAGGGCTTTCCTTCTCCAAAGCACGCTGATATTTGTAACCGATGTAGTAGCCGTGTACAGCTTCATCGCGAATAATCAAGCGAATCAAATCAGCAGTGTTAGTCAGCTTGGCGTGTGAAGACCAGTACATCGGCAGATAGAAGCCAGAGTAGAACAAGAAAGATTCCAGCAGAGTTGAAGCTACCTTTTTCTTGAGCGGATCATCACCCTGGTAGTAATCCATGACGATGTTAGCCTTTTTCTGCAGATGCTCGTTCTCGGTGGACCAGCGGAAAACCTCGTCGATTTCCTTGGTCGAGCACAGGGTGGAGAAAATCGAAGAATAAGACTTCGCGTGCACCGACTCCATAAACGCAATGTTGGTGTAAACCGCTTCTTCATGAGCCGTAACAGCATCGGGCAGTAACGAAACCGCACCCACAGTACCCTGGATGGTATCCAGCAGGGTCAAACCAGTGAAGACGCGCATGGTGAGCTGCTTTTCTTCATCAGTCAGAGTCTTCCACGACTGGACGTCGTTGGACAGCGGCACTTTCTCGGGCAGCCAGAAGTTCGAGGTCAAACGATCCCACACCTCGAGGTCTTTTTCATCCTCAATGCGGTTCCAGTTGATGGCTTCGACGTGGTGAACTAGTTCGACTTTTTCGCTCATAACAGCGGGAAACTCCTTGAAAAAGTGATAATCGGTTTTATCTATTCTCGCACGTTCGACCAGTGCGAGACAGCTCTTGAAATTGAAAGTGAGAATATTCTCTAGTGCTCGCGGAGAAGTTTCTTCTCCGCACTTTCGAGGGGTCTATCAACCAGGCGACGTAGCAGAGGTAACGCTTTAAGCACAGTGTTAGCTTCCTCCGCGGTTAGCTCAGCATCGACTTTCTCTTGAATCCATTTGAGTCTTTTGAGCTCAATGGCAGAGATGAGCCGCTCCCCCAGTTCGGTGAGAACTAGCTCTTTGCGACGTCGATCGAGGCTGCTCTTGTGAGAAGAAATATAACCCCTTCGAGTTAGGTTCTTAACCAGCATATGTGTTGACTGTGGAGTAATACGTTGAAATCGCGCCAGCTCTGCCCCCGTCTGATTCGGCTGTGCAGACAGAGCCAAGAGCACCGTTTCTTCTGAAACAGTTAGCGGGGATTCGTGCAGGGATTCGTTGCGCAGACGTCGATGCATTCTGAACACCACGTAATGGAGGTTGCGCGCGTCATCTTCTAAAAATTTTCTCATAGCGCCATCCAAAAATAATCAGTTTAACTTATCAGTTATATACATAATACTGCTAGTAATCATTTACGCTAAAGAAAAGTCCCGCCTGCTCAACACAGCAGACGGGACATTTAGCATAAACCTACAGCATGCAGGATACGCAACCTTCAACTTCAGTACCCTCTAGCGCCAACTGGCGAATACGCGAGTAGTAAATGGTCTTAATACCCTTGCGCCATGCGTAAATCTGCGCTTTATTCACGTCACGAGTAGTCGCAGTGTCCTTGAAGAACAGAGTCAAAGACAGACCCTGATCAACGTGCTGGGTTGCCACAGCATAGGTATCAATAATCTTTTCGTACCCGATCTCGTAGGCATCCTGGTAGTAATCCAGGTTCTCATTGTTCATAAACGGTGCCGGGTAGTACACGCGCCCCAGTTTGCCTTCTTTACGAATTTCAATCTTCGACGCGATGGGGTGAATCGACGAGGTTGAACCATTGATGTAAGAAATAGAACCGGTGGGGGGCACAGCCTGCAGGTTCTGGTTGTACATACCATGTTCAGCGACATCCGCTGCCAGCTTCTTCCAGTCTTCTTGAGTCGGAATATGGTGCTCCTCAAAGAGCTCAGCGGTGCGAGCAGTCTCAGGCTTCCATTCCTTTTCAATGTACTTAGTAAAGTAGGCTCCATTTGCATAATCTGAATTCTCAAACCCTGCAAAGGTCTCCCCGCGTTCGCGAGCAATCTCCATCGAAGCCTGAATCGCATGGTAAGTCACCGTGTAGAAATAAATATTGGTGAAATCCAATGCTTCTTCGGAACCGTAGTAGATAAGTTCACGCGCCAAAAAGCCGTGGAGGTTCATCTGGCCCAAACCGACCGCATGGGACATGCTGTTACCGCGCTCGATAGAGGGTACCGAGCGGATATCGGACTGATCAGATACCGAAGTCAACGAACGAATAGCCGCATTCACAGTCTTTCCAATATCGCCGCCGTCCATGGTCAGTGCGATATTCAGCGAGCCCAAGTTGCACGAAATATCCTTACCGATGGTCTCATAACCCAAATCAGGGTGGTACTTCGAAGGCTCTGACACCTGGAGAATCTCAGAACACAGGTTAGACATAATAACCTTGCCCTCGATGGGGTTCGCCTTGTTCACGGTGTCTTCAAACATGACATAGGGATAACCGGATTCGAACTGAATTTCAGCCAGAGTGGTGAAGAATTCGCGAGCATTAATCTTGGTCTTCTTGATGCGCGCGTCGTCTACCATTTCGTAGTACTTTTCAGAGACATTAATGTCTGAGAAAGGCACACCGTAGATTCGTTCGACATCGTAGGGCGAGAAGAGGTACATGTCCTCGTTACGCTTTGCCAGCTCGAAAGTGATATCGGGAATCACGACGCCAAGAGAAAGAGTCTTAATGCGAATCTTCTCATCAGCATTTTCGCGCTTGGTATCCAAGAAGGAGTAGATATCGGGGTGGTGCGCATGCAGATATACGGCACCTGCACCCTGGCGGGCACCGAGCTGGTTAGCGTAAGAGAAGGAGTCTTCCAAAAGCTTCATCACAGGAATAACGCCCGAAGACTGGTTTTCAATTTTCTTAATGGGAGCTCCAGCTTCACGCAGGTTGGTCAGCGCGAAAGCCACACCGCCACCACGCTTGGAAAGCTGCAATGCCGAGTTAATGGAGCGACCGATGGACTCCATATTGTCTTCGATGCGGAGCAGGAAGCAGGAGACAAGTTCACCACGTTGCTTTTTACCAGCGTTGAGGAAGGTGGGGGTTGCTGGCTGGAATCGTCCAGAAATAACTTCTTTTACGATTTCCTTGGCGAGCTCTTCATTGCCTTCTGCAAGAAGTAGCGCAACCATGACCACGCGGTCTTCGAAGCGTTCGAGGTAGCGCTGGCCATCGAAGGTCTTCAGCGCGTAGGAAGTGTAGAACTTGAAAGCTCCGAGAAAGGTGGGAAAACGAAATTTGAAAGAATATGCGAACTTAGAAAGTTCTTTGACAAAGTCCAGGCTGTACTGATCAAAGACTTCCTGCTCGTAGTACTGGTGCTGTACGAGGTATTCCAGTTTTTCTTCGAGATCGTGGAAGAAAACGGTGTTGTTGTTGATGTGCTGCAAGAAGTACTGGCGTGCTGCCTGACGGTCGGCGTCGAATTGAATATTGCCTTGCTCATCGTAGAGGTTCAATAGAGCATTGAGCTCGTGGTAACCCATACCGCGAAATTTTTCGGGGGTTGAGGGATCGTCGTGGCCGGGTTCTATAGTGTGGCGGGGTACAGAGAGTTGCTTCTCCAAAATGCTTTCAATCCTTCTTGTACGTTTTCTACATCTTCGGTGGTGCCCATGAGTTCGAACTTGTAGAGCACCGGGACGTCGCACTTTGCGGCTATTTTGTCAGCTGCAATGCAAAAGAGCGATCCAAAATTTGTATTACCGGCGCCGATAACTCCTCGGAGGAGTTTCCGGTTGCCGGGCTGGTTGAGAAATTTTACTGCTTGAGGAGGTACGGATCCGGCTCCCCCAGGTCTACCGTAACTGGGTACGCAGAGCACATAGGGGTGGTGAACCAACGGTGTTTCACCGGAGGTTTTGAGGGGCAAACGGATACTGTCTATACCTGTTTTTACTATGAACTTGTGGGTGTTTTCTGAAACCGATGAAAAGTACACGATGCAGGGTTCGCCAGTTTGTTCATTTTCTGGCTGCGCCTGAAGTACTTGGGATTCCATGTTCGTCATCTCCTGGGAAGAAACACGGGTGCTGCCTCGTGAGCGGCTAGCTAAGCTACCGTGCTCTTTCTTAATCCTTCAAGGACGACGATGACACGGCAGCGGGTGGAGCTAGGATGCCAAAGCGTTGATGCGGTCGGGCTGGAAACCTGACCAGTGTTCATCTCCAGCGATAACTACCGGCGCCTGCATGTAGCCGAGCTCCTTAATGCGAGCGAGCGCTGCGGCGTCTTCGGTTACATCAACGGTGGTGTAATCAATGCCGTTTTTATCCAGTGCGCGGTAGGTCATGTTGCATTGAACGCATGCGGGTTTGGTATAGACCGTAACTGACATTGTTTAGCTCCTTGAGGGCGCGTTGTGGGGCGTCCGATATCTGCGGTGAATGGTGGGGAGAGGAACGAGAATGAGCGTTTGGAACCGGGTTGTGGCCGGTTTTTATAGGGGATTCTCTAGGGGCTCCTCATAACGGTTAATACTATATCTAGTGTTAGCTGGAAATACATACCCCAATATAGTGTGGTTTCTGACTATAAATTGTGGGAATATTTTTTAATCCACAGCTACTCAGGCTTGTTTGCGGGTTTCTGGTTGGGTTATCCACATTGTTGCTTGGGCTATCGCTTGGTGGGGCTCTTGCTCACATCTGTGGGCCCTTTCTGGGTAGTGTTTGGAACACTGCCGCGTGTTCTCGCGGAATTCGCTTCAACCAGGCATTTAACTTGAAACCGCTCCCCTGTTGAGTCAAAATTTTTGCCTTAATTTTTTTTCGGGGGTGTCGGCTTCAGGGGTTGCACACGGGGAATATTTTGGGTACTTAAAGAGTTTTGGCGGTTCTCGAATCGGCTTGAGATTCGTGAACCGCCATTCGTACTATTTTGGGTTAGTACTTGTTGTGTTTGCCCTTGGTGCTCTTGAGCAAACCAAGACCTTTGAGTTTCTTGATAAAGCTGGCACCGTCGTTTGCTTCTAGCCACAGTCGTCCGCGGGAGATTTCTTTGGACTGGTTATCGCTCCATACTCGGCCCGATGCGAGGACGCTTTCTCCCAGCGTCAGGTTGCGAATGAGGATGGCTGCGACGTTTTGGGGGTAGCGTACGGCAAAGCCACTGTAGACGTCAGGGTCTCGCTGTCCGTCGTCGCCGATGAGGATCCACTGCATCTCGGGGAATTCTTCTGCTAGTCGGCGCAAAGAGTTTACTTTATGGGCGGATCCTGAACGGAACCAGCGGTCTGTGGTCGGGCCCCAATCGGTGAGGAGGAAGGTGCCTTTAGGGTAGGCGTTGCGGGTTAGGAAGCGGTGAAGGGTTGGGGCGATGTTCCATGCTCCTGTGGAGAGGTACATGAAGGGGGCGTCGGGGTATTCACGGTGGATGCGGTCCATCAGCACGGACATTCCGGGGGTGGGTGTACGTGCGTGTTCGTTGAGTACAAAGGAGTTCCACGCTGCTAGAACTGGGCGTGGGAGGGCGGTTACCATTACGGTGTCGTCGATATCTGAAACTACGCCGATCTTTTGTTCGGGGGGAACGATGTATACGGTCGTTCGGGCAATGGTGCTTCCTGGGGTGTGTAGCAGTACCTCATGAATACCGGGTTCTAGGTCAATTGCAATCTTGACGTCCAGGACGCCGCCGCGGTCCGTGTTTACTTTAAACTGTTGTCCGTCCACTGTAATGGTGATGGGTGCATAGGATATAGCGATGGCGGTGAATGAACGCCATCCACGAATTGTTTCGTGTGAGGTCTGGTAACTATCCAGTGAGTTAAAGACTTTTTCGAAAAGCTCTGTCTTATACAGTGCACGGGCAATGACTCGTACCCAGCCGTCTTTGGCAGAACCGTAACCCACCGAGGGTACAATCACCGGCTCTTCTTCATGATGGCGAGCGCGGTTTTCGCGAGCCTGGTGCAGGTGATCGGAGATGCGGTAGAGCAGGTTGGTGGGTTGGGTGTGGTGTTTTTCGATTTCAACGGTTGCTGTGTTGGTCGTTGTGGTACTCATGTCCTCTAGTTTTCCATATGTTTTGGGTTGGTGGAGCGCATAAAGAAAGCGGATTTTTTCGGGTGTGAAAAAATCCGCTGTCTTGGTGGTGTTTCAGGGTTAGCTGACGTCGATTTGGCAGGTTGCTGAGCCTTCGCCTTCGGATTCTGTGGCGTGAGTTGGTTCTTCTTTGGTGATGTCTTTGATGGCGCAGAGTACTTCTGCTTCGGGGTCGTTTGCTTGGACGACGACTCGGATGAGGTGGCCGGAGACTGATTCGCCTTCGTCGGTGACGACTTTGAAGTAGGATTCTTCGGGGTCGAAGTCTTTGCGGTTGCCGTCGAAGTCCATTTGGTCTTGGGTTACGGTGATGTTACCGGGCTTGAGTTCACCGGTTTTGGCGTCTTTTACCGCCGCTTCGATGACCAGTGAGTCTCGGTTGTCTTCAAAACCTGATGCTTTTTCGAGTCCCAGTCCTGGGACGATGGTTTGTGCGCAGCCGCTGAGCACAACGGTGGCTCCGATTGCTAGTGTAGCCAAAACTTTTTTATTACCCATACCAAAAATATAGCTTGTTCCCAGGGATTTCATAAATCTATTACATGGGTTTGGTGTAGTTAGTGGTTAAAGTTTTTGTTTTTTAGGGTGGGGTGAGGGAGTCTCGGTTGGGGTGAGACTCCCTCAGTTTGTTGTGTGGGGTGTTATGGGCGGTGGAGTAGGGCGGGGTCTGTGGTGGCAAGGATTTTTACTGCTGATTCGTTGCGGTGGATGAGGGTGTCGAAGCCTTTGTCTATGAGCTCATCGACCATGATTTTTCCGGTGATGAAGGGGGCGAGGTCGATTTTTCCGGATTCTACGAGTTTGATGGTTTGGGGGTGGCTGTTGACGTAGGCGATGGTGCCGCGGAGGTCGACTTCTTTGAGGACTAGTTTTTGCATGTCGAGTTGTGCTGGTTTGCCCCAGATGGAGACGACGACGATGACGCCGGTAGGTTTGATGGCGTCAAAGAGTGTGTCGAGTACTGCGTTGACGGAGGTGCATTCGAAGGCGATGTCAGCTCCCCGTCCGTCGGTGAGCTTTGAAATTTCTTCTACGATGTCGGTTTCTTGTGGGGAGTATGCGTAATCTGCTACCCCGGTTTCTTGGGCTTTTTGTCGTCGTAGAGTTGAAAGCTCAGAGATGACGACGGTGGCGCCTTTGGCTTTGAGGACTGCGGCGGTGAGTAGTCCGATGGGGCCGGCGCCGCCTACGAGGGCGACGTCACCGGGGCGGATGTCTCCTGCTCGTTCTACTGCGTGGTATCCCACGCTGAGGGGTTCGATGAGAGCTGCTTGATCGAGGGGGATGGTGGGTGAGATTTTGTGGACCCAGCGTCGTTTGACGGCGACTTTTTCGGAGAGTCCCCCGCCGCGTCCTGCTAAACCTATGAAGTTCATGTGTGGAGAGAGATGATAGGTCTTTGAGGTTTCGCCGGTATCGATGCTGTCGTCAATGATGTAGGGTTCGACGACAACGTGGTCGCCGACTTCTAGGTCATCTATTCCCCCACCTAGTGCTTCGATGACTCCTGAAAATTCGTGCCCCATGGTCACTGGGGCGGTTTCACCGGAAATAGGGTGCGGTGTGTCATGGGTGGGGCAGAAGATGGGGCCATCTAGGTATTCGTGGAGGTCTGTTCCGCAGATTCCGCACCAGGCTACTTTGATGAGTACTTCTCCGGTGTCTGGGGTGGGTTCAGGGATATCTTCGATTCGGATATCTCCGCGATCGTAAAAACGTGCTGCCTTCATCATTTTCACCTGAGTTCAAGAGGTTTGGAGTGGGAGGTGTAATTTTCCCTCCCACTCTTTACGATACTCAGCTGTAATGTCTGCCGGTAGGTTTGGAGCGGAGATAACCGAGTGTGAAGTTTAGGTTATTGAGGCCTAATCTCTGGGTGGTGTTAGCAGCCGACGGATCCGCAAGTAGATGCGTTCTCAGTGCCGTCTAGGGCGATAAATTGTGGTGTCTGTTGCGGCTGTAGTTCTACCCATACTTAACGCAGCGCACCGAGAATCATCTCCGGTGCTTGTGCGCGGCGAGCTACATCTTTTTGGCTCTCGATGGACTGTTCCAATGAAATGCCGTATTTCTGTGCGACGCCTTCTGCTACATTTCCTTCGACTTCATCAGGTGCGTTGGGATCTAGCTCGAAGGAGCGCCAGATGATGGCGGCGTCCTCGGCATGCTCAAACTGTTCGAGGGCAAGTTCTAGATGCCGTTTCCCGATGGTACAGAAAGGGCAAATGATGTCCGGCCACATCTCGATTTTCATGGGTAATACTTTCTTCAAAAATATATTTACCTCTGAATAACTGTAGAGTTACCCAGCATACTCCCTGTTGTTTTCTAGAAGAAAGCAGGAACTTTTCTAAATGCTTTCGCGCCCATCATGCGCCGGTTGAGTTCATATTGCACCGGTTCAATCGTTCCCTGCATGTACAAGGAAGGAATCTGTAAGGTCCGCCCATCGCTCAACATCACTTCAAGATATCTATGACGGCTCCAAAACGTCATCTTAATCTGCGTCGAGACGATTTCTCGGTAATCCATCAAGCAAAAAACTAGATCTCGGCGGAGTAAATACAAGCAGACTTTTTGTGGACCGAACATCATGGCACCAATCGCATCACCCTCACACAGTGTGTAAGCCACTTCAGTGCGCTCGATGGTGAGAGGACGACCCTCTAAAAGCAGCTGAGTAAGTTTTCGAGCCGCGTACTGGGGCGATTTATTGAGCTTTTGATGGATGTTCTGCTCTAGCAGATGATTCTGAAATTCTTCGGGGGTCATAGGAGAATCTGACTTCTTTCGGGGGGTTTAATTCTTGGGAGGAAGTTGGGGGGACTTCTCATCCATCCTAGGGACTCACTGGCGCACATAAAACGCATTTTTTGAAGAGGGATATGACCTGCAGAAACGCCCGACGCAAAAAGCAACAATCAGATCATCGTTCTTTACTCTCTAGTACCTCAGCCGCATCGAAGATTAAGTTGGGCGGGTTCAGAACCTGCCGGTGAGGTTTTCAGCAGTTTCCTCTGTCTCTTCCTCGCGCACGTCGTTGCAAGACTCACGAGTGGAACGAGCAACCTGCTCTCTATCTACAGATGCGCCACTGGTTTCTTGCGCCCTGCCCAGATGATGTCGCAGACCGCTATGCAAGCCTTCATATGCGAGGAAATACCACAAGACCCGAACCTCACCATCAATGATGGAAAGATTCGGGTCTTGTCAGTGTGGAGATAAGGGGACTCGAACCCCTGACCCCTTGCATGCCATGCAAGTGCGCTACCAGCTGCGCCATATCCCCGTATTTAGTTGAATGCCCGTGAGCACTCAACCAGTGTACACAAGTGTGCTCCACCTGTGCAACTTGAAGAATTAGTCTTCGATTTTTACTTCGTCTTCAGCAGTGATTATGCGCTGGTCAGCTTCCTGGTCTACCTTTTCGGTAAATTCAGTTTCGCCTTCCACACCCAGTTCAATACGGGGTGCTTCCGACCACAGGCGATCCAACGCATAGAATGCACGGTCTTCTTCATGCTGAACGTGTACAACGATATCCTCGAAGTCCAGCAGTACCCAACGACCGCCGGCACGTCCTTCACGGCGGGCGGGTTTCCAGCTCATCTCTTCACGGAGTTTGTCTTCAACTTCGTCCACAATCGCATTGACCAAGCGCTCGTTATGAGCGGAGACGACCAAGAAGCCATCGATAAGCCCCATAGCTTCTGAGGTATCAACAGCGAACAAATTAGTTCCCTGCATTTCTTCGGCTGCCTGAGCAGCAATTTTTAGAGCCTTAATAGATTCGGCTGATGCAGTCATGGTGTCCTTTCGACACTCGATTTACCGCAGTCGGTAAAGGAGAAAATATCAATCTTACAGTACAAAGAAAAGGGCCACAGCGATCAAGACCACAAGCATGAACAGGAATAACAGCAAACCTGTTTTTGCAGAAGATTTCCGATTTTCCTCTACGGGCGCCGTTGAATCATCAGGGGTAGCCAGCACATCCCGTGAAGGTGCCTCATCTGCAGCGGGTACTTCTTCAGGGTCGGAAGTATCTTCAGTAGTCTGAGTCTCATCCGCAGACTCTTCTTGAGAGACGACGGGCTGCTCTGAAGTGATCCACGGTGTCAAGTGCGGAGCAGACTCATCAACAGAATGAACGGACATATCTGAGGAAGCGGAATCCATCGCCGAATCCTGTTTAGGTGCCTCAGATGAGTTATTCGGGTGAAGGGGTTCCCATGCCTCGACTTCGTGATCGTCCGATCTATCCAAGGTGCTCAAATCCAGTCCCTGTGCTTTGAGCGCCGGGACGGGTAGAGGCAAGCGAACTTCGATGTGCTCTGTAGCGTGATCAGCAGGTGCCCGCCCAGATGCCTCTGCCTGATTTTCAGAGAAATCTTGCTCAGAGACAGTTGCTGATTCTTCACCGGCGAGCGCACCGTACTCGTCCGTTGTATCTTCGTCTTCATCTACGATGACGTCGCCGTCATAGGTGATGTCGGTTGTCGCATCGTGATCGACGGCGGCCAGATCAAGGGGTGATGAAGTTGTTTCGTTCATCTGTGGTACCGGCGTGGCGTCCACTACTGCGGTGTCTTCACGCTGATCCTTACCGCCGACAGTAATGTCATTAGCGGCATCGGGACCTTTAATGTCCCCCATAGCGGAGAGTGCAGCAAATTTGCGCTGTACTTCCAGGGTTTCTTCGGTGACTCCTTGTTCCTCAGCGGAGTTCGGCATAAAAGCTACGGGCTCCTCGGGCAGAGGCCTGCCGTCTCTTTTGGCGCGCAGGTAGGAGGCAACGTCGTCTCTATATCGAGCAAGACGACGCGGACCCATCGGACGAGTCGGAGGGGGTACCTCTAGACCGTCCGCGGTGATGAACGGGTCAAAAAGGTAACTGTTATTCTCGGCGTCGTTTCCTACTGCCTCGTCTTTATTTTCAGTCAAAATTTCCTCGCTTCAGAAGAACTGAGTCTGCTCTAAACCCATACTAGCAACGCCTAAGGGGGTTGAGCTTGAGGGATTTTATCCCACAGGGGTTTTATTCGCCGTTTCGCAGCTCATGGGCACCGTGCGGGAGGCCATCCGAATAGTGTGGGAGGTCTTCTGCTGTGTATGCAGTTGCATGGTAAAGGTCGTACTTATTGATATATTGAACCACCCCATCTGGCACTAAGTACCAGACGGGCATGTGGTTAGCAGAGCGCTCTCTGATGTCGGTGGAAGAGATTGCCATAGCGGGTACTTCCATGAGTGCGAAATGCTCTGGTCCTACATCCGGGACTTCGAGTTTGTGTCCTGGGCGTGTCACGCCTACAAAGTAGGCAAGGTTCCACAGTTTATCGGAGTCTTTCCAGGTCATGAGCTGATTCATGGCATCGGCGCCAGTTATGAAGAAGAGGTCACTCTGAGGTCGGAGCGCACGCAAATCGTTGAGCGTGTCGATGGTATAGGTGGGACCTTCACGATCAATATCAACCCGGCTGACTGTAAAACGGGGATTGGACGCGGTGGCGATGACGGTCATCAGATAGCGGTGCTCGGCATCTGATACCTGCCTTTTATTTGCCTTTTGCCAGGGCTGACCGGTGGGTACGAAAACTACCTCGTCTAAATCAAGAAGGGCTGCTACTTCACTTGCCGCTACGAGGTGACCGTGATGGATGGGGTCAAAAGTTCCACCCATGACCCCTAAACGGGTGCGGCCTTCTACGCGCGGAGGTATATTCGTAAATTCTTGGGGGAAATGAGGTAGGACGCTCATAAAACTCCTGGACACTACGAAAGTCGGCGCACCCCTGGTATGGATGCGCCGACTTTCACGAAAAAATTAGTGGCGGTGCTTTGCCTTGTAGTCTGCCATCGCCTGTTCTTCATCGTGGCCGATGATGTTGCCAGCATGGTCGGGGCGTACAATGCTTCGACCGCTGAAAGAGATAGTGACGAGGAAAAGCGCAATAAAAATGATAGCGGCAATGATACCGAACCAGTAGGTGGGAAGCCCCAAGAGCATCAGCTGTTCGCCGTGCTCAGCTTCAGCTTCCGCTGCTGCTAGAAAAATCTCGTTCATGAAATTCCTTTCCGAAAAGCTCGTGTGTGAGAGAGCAAATGCAGATGTTTAGTCACCATGCTACCGGCTTTTAATCGATTATTCGCATTGTGAACTGGGTATAGTGGCTAAAAACGTCGTGCTTTTAGCGGCGGGTTTGACCGTCACCGCGCACAATCCACTTACTGGTGGTGAGCTGTTCTAATCCCATGGGCCCACGGGCGTGCAGTTTTTGGGTCGATATTCCTACTTCTGCACCCAAACCAAATTGCCCACCATCAGTAAATCGAGTAGAAGCATTGACGTAAACGGCAGCTGAATCCACTTCTTGAATGAATTTCTCCGCATGATCAAGTGAGTTCGTAATAATCGCTTCAGAGTGACCGGTCGAATATCGGCGAATATGCGAGATAGCAGCATCGACGTCATCAACCGTCGCCACCGCGAGGTCAAGAGAACCATACTCAGTATGGAAGTCTTCTTCGGTAGCTTGAACATATTCAATCCCCGCAGGCAAACGCGCGGAGGTTCGCTCATCTACGTGCAAGGTCACCCCTGCCTGAGCAAGTGCTTTAAAAACTGCAGGAGCGGCATTGGAGCCCTCTGTTAGCAGAAGGGTCTCCACCGTATTGCAGGTACCGGGGCGCTGGGTCTTTGCGTTTACCAAGATATCCTTGGCCATTTTCTCCGATGCTGAAACATCCACGAAAATATGGCAGTTGCCCTCCCCTGTCTCAATCACGGGGACGCGCGCGTTCTTCACTACGCTTTGGATAAGATTGTGACCGCCCCGGGGAATCAGAACATCAATAGCTCCGGTGGCAAGCATCAGTGCGTTGGCGCCCTCTCTGCCGAATTCATCAACTGACTGAACACAATCCATCGGAAGACCACACCGATCGAGAGCGGCACGAATGATACGGCTGATGGTCTGATTAGTCTTGGCCGCCGCAGAGCCCCCTCGCAACATCACAGCATTTCCTGATTTAATCGCTAGACCTGCGATATCGACCGTCACGTTTGGTCGGGCCTCATAAATAGCCCCGACTACCCCCAGAGGCACCCGTGTCTGCACCATGCGCAAACCATTATCGAGGGTTGCCCCTCGAATGACCTGCCCCACCGGGTCTGCAAGCCCCACGAGAGCATGCAATGAATCTGCCAACTCTTGAATACGCTGAGGGTTAAGCGATAAGCGGTCGAGCATCGCCTCGCTCATGCCGTTGGCGCGCTCACGATGTACGTCATCAGCATTTTGCGCCAGAATTACCGAAGACTGCTCTACTAAGTCCTCAGCAATCGCTTGTAGTCCCCTGTTCTTCCACGCAGTATCTGCCCGAGCTAAAGCACGCGAGCTTATCCGCGCGTCGTACGCCATATCGCGAACTTCGCGCATGACAGAATCGGAAACGGTCAATGAACTCTCAGTCATGCTTCTATCCTAAACAGATACTGCGCAGAATGGGGCGTTTCTTATCCTAAAGAATCAGTATTGCCCCACGACAGCAATATTATCGGCATGCACCGCAATAGCGTCGAAGCTCTCCCCCAGCTTTTCTCGGATTTCTGCCGAGTGCAGACCAGCTATTGCCGCAGTTTCAGTAGCACTATAAGAACACAGCCCATGAGCAATCACCGCTCCCCCACTATCGCAAAGTGCCACCGGGTCGGCGCCGTCAAAGTTGCCTTCTACGCTCACAATCCCCGCTGCTAAGAGGGAACGGCGACGGCGCACCGCCGCTACTGCTCCCTCATCGAGAACAATACGTCCGCGAATATCTGCGAGATGTTCCAACCACAATTCGTGAACAGAACGCCGCGCACCGGTAGCAAAAAACCATGTTCCCACGTCCTCCCCTGCAAGAGCCGCCCGCGCCTGAGCCGCGCTAGTTACCAAAGCGGGAATACCCGAAGCTGCAGCAAGATGAGCCGCCTGAACCTTCGTCACCATTCCACCAGAACCCACTCCTGCAGACCCTACTGAACCAATTGAAACACCCTCTAAATCTTCTGCTCCTCGCACCTGGACAATGCGCTCACCACCCTGCGCAGGATGCTTCGTATACAAAGCATCCACATCAGAGAGCAGAATCAGAGCATCTGCTTTCACCGTATGAGCCACCAACGCAGCGATGCGATCATTATCCCCAAATTTAACTTCAGCAGTCGCAACGGCATCATTCTCATTAATAATGGGCATTACCCCCAGTTCCAAAAGGCGCTCTAACTGCCGGTGGGCATTCCGATACCGATCCCGCGCCATCAAATCGTCGGCGGTCAGCAACACCTGAGAAACCCGCACACCATAGCGACTAAAAGTCTCCGTATACCGCGCCATCAGAAGTGATTGCCCCACCGACGCCGCAGCCTGCTGAGTCGCTAGATCCTTTGGTCGGCGAGAAAGCCCCAAAGGCGCCAAACCCGCAGCAATCGCCCCCGAGGACACCAAAATAATCTGCATCTGAGGATTCATCCGCAGAGCCTTCGCCAAAACATCAATAATGGTGGCGATAGCCAACTCATCTAAAGAATTCTCAATGGAAGTCAGCGATGAAGAACCCACCTTAACCACGACTCTCTGTGCCTTAGGCAACTCAAAGCGCTCGGAAATAGGACTCATCCGATGCTTAGCCCGAGACTGAGCACTAGCAACCAAAGATTCTTGCGAAGCGGAGTTCATGAAGACTCATTTCATCGACCAACAAAACAAAACACCGTACCCGAGACACGGGTACGGTGTTAAGTCTAAAAGAGATCTAGGACTCATCTCTAATCATTAGGAGTTTTGCTCGTTCTTCGAAGAATTCTTAGCTTTCGCCTTTTCATCCACAGATTCAGTCCACACACCTGCCTGACGCTCAGCTTCAAGCTCAGCACGAGCCTCAGCCTTAGCATCCATACGATCGTGGTACTGAGCCTTACGTTCCGAACGGCTGGGACGAATAACTTCTTCCAAACGCACATCAGTACCGCGAGGAGAAGCCAACATCTCGGCGCCACCTACCATCGTAGGCTCCCAATCGAAGACGACGGCGTCATTCGCTTCACCAATCACCACGGCGTCACCAGCACGCGCACCCTGTTTATACAGTTCGTCTTCAATACCAAGCTTTGCAAAACGATCCGCCAGATAGCCGACCGCTTCATCGTTATTAAAATCGGTCTGCATAATCCACTTTTCGGGCTTCTCACCAATTACGCGGAACAAAGGCTCCAGATTACGCTCTTCACGGCGAATAAAGAATTCCTTCTGCTTCTTCGAGCGGAATCCCTTGGGGCGAACCACAGTGTTATCTTCAACGGGTTTCGATTCAGCCTTCTTCCGAGCCTTTCGATCCGCCTCAACAATTTCTGCCATCGCGAAAGTCAGCGCTCGCAAGCCTTCATGAGAGGCAGTAGAAATCTCAAAAACCTTGAAACCCTTGGCCTCAAAGTCACCGCGCACAAACTCCGCCAACTCGCGAGCATCGGGTACGTCAATCTTATTCAAGACAATCAACTGAGGACGCTCGTTCAACGGGATGGTCACTCCGGCAGTGGGATCCACCTCGTAATTTTCTAGCTCCCCACGGATAACCTCGAAATCAGAAATCGGATCGCGATTAGGCTCCAGAGTTGCACAGTCAATCACATGGACTAGCGCAGAAGAGCGCTCCACATGACGCAAGAAGCGATGCCCGAGCCCCTTACCGTCGGAAGCACCCTCAATCAAACCGGGAACATCCGCTACGGTATAGCGGGTATCCCCTGCCTGAACCACACCGAGGTTAGGCACCAAGGTGGTGAAAGGATAGTCTGCAATCTTAGGACGTGCAGCGGAAATAGCAGCAATCAAGGAAGACTTACCAGCACTGGGGTAACCCACCAGAGCGATATCAGCAATTGACTTAAGTTCAAGAACGATATCTCGTTCATCGCCGGGAATACCCAATAGAGCAAAACCGGGAGCCTTGCGCTTAGCAGAAGCCAACGCCGCATTACCCAGGCCCCCCTGACCACCCTGAGCGGCCACGAACTCATCGCCTACCCGAATAAGGTCGGCAAGAACATTGCCTTCTTTATCTTTGACCACGGTTCCCTGCGGAACCGACAAAATCAAAGATTCACCGTTGAATCCATGGTGCAGGTCGCCACGGCCAATATCACCATTGGGTGCATGCTGATGGGGGGTGTGATGGTATTCCAGCAGTGTGGTCGACTGACCATCGACTCGCAAAATGACGTCGCCGCCATTTCCACCGTTTCCACCGTTAGGGCCGCCAAGAGGCTTGAACTTCTCGCGGCGAACCGACACACAGCCGGTCCCGCCGTGTCCACCGGATACATGCAGGACGACGCGGTCTACAAATTCTGCCACGAAAGATTCTCCTTGTATTGACTATAAAAACTTTTACTCATTGTCCCATATCTAACGGGACTGAACTATACGCATCTTGAACAGATGCAGAGAGGGCAAGCACCATCGGTGCTTGCCCTCTCCGTGCATTCTAAAGAGCTAATTACTCAGCTGCTGCAAGAATGTTAACGACCTTGCGGCCCTTACGGGTACCGAACTCGACCTGACCTGATGCAAGTGCAAACAGGGTGTCGTCTCCGCCACGGCCTACGTTGTTGCCGGGGTGGAAATGGGTGCCGCGCTGGCGGACGATGATTTCGCCTGCGTTGACGGTCTGACCGCCAAAGCGCTTAACACCGAGGTACTGGGGGTTAGAGTCACGGCCGTTGCGGGTGGAGCTTGCGCCCTTCTTATGTGCCATCTGTGCCTACCTTAGGTAAAGATTGTTTGAAGATCCGGAGCTTGCCGAACTTACGCGTTGATCGCAGTGATCTTGACGGTGGTAAGTTCTGCGCGGAAGCCCTGACGCTTCTTGTAACCGGTCTTGTTCTTGTACTTCTGAATAACGATTTTAGGACCGCGAAGGTCTTCAATCTTTTCAGCAGTTACCTTGGCAGAAGCCAGGGTCTTTGCATCTGCAGTGACCTTGTCCCCATCAACCAGCAGCAGTACAGGCAGCTCTAGAGTGCTACCGGGCTCGCCAGCGACGCGGTCAAGGGTAACGAGGTCTCCTACGGAAACCTTTTCCTGGCGGCCGCCAGCGCGTACAATCGCGTATGCCACTTGGGAACTCACTTCTCTCGACGTCTTTAGTTTGAACAATATTTCGACAGAGCGCTGATCCTAGTACCAAAAACGTGTATCGCTTACTGAACCCTGAGAAGATTTCTCGCTGGATTCAGAGCATTTATATAAGGATGCGCGCTCATCGAGTTTTCCAGTGATTGCTCACCGGTGGATGCTTAAGTCTGACTTGAAAAGTGTAAAACAAATCAAACAGCACCGACATATAAGCCTACGACACTCTGCTACAGAGGGCAAGTGACACGCCCTGAGCATGTCAGCAAACACTCTGGACCCCTCATCAGACAACAAAGTTCTCTGAAAGAGTAGAAACGAACGCAAGTTTATCTACCCATTAATATATGAATTCTCGTCTCTTAGTAAGCCCACAAGACGCATTGTGTTGAAACACTCATAGCAAGAGCCTGGGGTACCGCCGTTTATAGCGGTCCCCCCCCAGGCTCTTGCATTTACCTGCTCACAGAAAGTCTTACTTTCCTTCGCGCTTAATTTCTTCGGCTGACACGCCCACGCCCAACATGACCGGCGCAGAGGCATTTTCAGTTGAAGACGCCACAGACATAGAAGTCGAAACAACTGTTCCTGTAGCTTCTGCCTTCTGAATATCCTGGGACTGCACGCTACCGTCAATGCCCGTGCTGACCGCGCGTCGCGAACGGCGCTTCTTTGCAGGTGTTTTCTGTACGGGCTCAGCTGGTTGCTGAGCTACAGTTTCAACAACCGAAGGCTCGGATGTTCCGTTCACACTACCGGGCTGCGCTACCCCGCTGACGCGAGGTTTTTTCTGTGCCTGACGCTCGTTATGTCGGGCATTCTCACCCTGAGATTGAGAGTTAGCGCGGCGCCCACGAGAATTCCTCGATGGTTTTTCTGCGGTATCGCGAGAGGAACGTGAACGTTCTGTACGCTGTGTAGATGATTCGGTGTCTCCGTTCTCATTCTCCGAGCGAACGACGTCGCGACCTGCTTTCTGCGATGCACGAGCCCGTGCCTCACCAGCGCGAATTGCTTCGAAGCGGTTGGAGTTCTGAGTGAAGCGGGAATCAATGTCAGCAGAAGAAGATGATGAGTCAGAGACATCAGATTCTTCTGCGGACTTAGCACTCTGTGATTGCGCAGAAGAATCAGAACGACGCTTGCGAGAGCGCCCCTTCTTCTCTTTCTGGTCAAATGCTTCTGTGAGCGACTCAAGAGTCAAAGACCCCTGCTCGGCAGTAGTGTCTTCAGTCTCTTTCGATTCCTCACGTTGGGGAAGCTCTATGACTTCACCGCCAATAGTAACCGTCAAATCCGGTGTACCGGTGAACTGCTCGTTTGAGCTCTGCTGATCCTGGGGAGTTTGCTCCCGGCGATTCTGCTTGCGACGCTTACGCCTGCGAGCATTCTTAGACTCTCGGGAGTCATCCGCCTCAGATTTCTCGGGCTCATGAGTACTTGCCGCAGCAATATTAGCAAGGGCTGCACGACGTGCTTCGCTTTGACGATTGTCGTCTTCATGCGAATACACCTGATGATCGTTGTGGCGAGTATCGCGATTACGCTGAGACTTACGTGCCTTACGACGGTCATCCCGATCATGGCGATGGATGTAATCCGAAGCGCCTCCCGAACGACCCTTCAGAGGCTGGTCGTGAACGATGACGCCACGCCCCGCACACTCCTCGCACGGCTCTGAGAAAACTTCCAAAAGTCCGGTTCCCATGCGCTTACGCGTCATCTGAACAAGACCAAGCGAGGTAACTTCAGCAACCTGATGCTTGGTACGGTCTCGACCCAGGCATTCCACCAGACGGCGCAGAACCAAATCACGATTTGATTCGAGAACCATATCAATAAAGTCAATAACGATAATGCCACCGATATCGCGTAACCGAAGTTGGCGCACAATCTCTTCTGCGGCTTCAAGGTTGTTCTTGGTAACGGTCTCTTCCAAGTTGCCACCGGAGCCTGTGAACTTACCGGTGTTTACATCAACCACGGTCATAGCTTCAGTACGATCAATGACCAGCGAACCGCCTGAAGGCAAGTAAACCTTTCGATCGAGAGCCTTGAAGAGCTGTTCTTCAATGCGGTAATGATCGAAAAGATCTTCGTCCTTGTCCCACTTTTGCAAGCGATCCACCAAGTCCGGAGCCATATAGGTGACATAGGCTTCAATAGAATCCCAAGCGACATCGCCCTGAACCATCATGGCGGTGAAGTCTTCATTGAAAACATCACGCACAGTCTTGATGGTGAGGTCAGGCTCCTGGTACAGCATTTCGGGAGCAAGAGTCTTCGGCGCGGAGGCGCGGTTTAGAATCTCTTCCCACTGTACGCGCAAGCGGTTAATATCGTGGCTCAGTTCTTCCTCAGAAGCGCCCTCTGCTGCGGTACGGACAATAACGCCTGCACCGTCAGGCAACTTATTCTTGAGAATCTTTTTCAAGCGTGTGCGCTCGGTATCAGGCAATTTACGTGAAATACCGGTCATTGAGCCACCGGGCACGTACACCAAGAAACGACCGGGCAAAGATACCTGGCTAGTCAGTCGAGCGCCCTTATGACCCACGGGATCTTTGGTGACCTGCACCAGGACAGAATCCCCAGATTTTAGGGCGTTTTCGATTTTGCGGGGTGAGCCGTCGAGACCTGAAACGTCCCAGTTCACTTCACCGGCATAGAGGACGGCGTTGCGTCCGCGTCCGATATCCACGAATGCTGCTTCCATTGAAGGCAAAACGTTCTGCACCTTTCCGAGGTACACGTTGCCAATCAGGGAGTCCTGCTGGGTTTTTGAGACAAAGTGCTCGGCGAGTACGCCATCTTCGAGGACACCGATTTGGATGCGGTCATCTTTTTGGCGGACTACCATTTGGCGGTCTACTGATTCGCGGCGGGCAAGGAACTCTGCTTCGGAAATTCCTCGCTGGCGACGGCCCGAATGGCGGGATTCGCGGCGGCGGATTTTTTTCGCTTCGAGACGGGTTGAGCCGCGTACACCGGTGACGCGGTTGGTGCTGTGGGAGTCGGACAGTCGCGGCGCACGCACCTTGGTGACGGTATTTTCGGGGTCGCCGTCGGTTCCGCCGTCAATTTCGATATCAACTTCTCCGCGGCGGCGGCGGCGACGTCGGCGGGAAATCACTTCTTCTTCGTCGTGGGTAATTTCAGCTAGACGGCGCTGGCGGCGTTCAGCCTCAAGAGCTTTGCGGCGAGCTTCGCGTTCTGCTTTTGCCTGTTCTGCAATCTCATCGAGATTAGGGGCGAAAAATAGGAGACTATTCGCGGCAGCTGCTTTAGTGAGGTTTTGCAGCTCGGCAGCTAGCTTCTCCCGTTGGGATTTGCTCTCTGCTTTTTCTTCTTCAGTTTCTTCAGCTTCTGAGGAAGTTTCCGGAGTTTGCTCGGAAGAGGTTTTTTCTTCGCTGGGCTGCTGCTCAGCAGAAGTATTGGATGATTCCGTAGCGTCTTCGGCGCTTTCTGGCGTCTCAACATTCTGCTGGTTATCTTGATTATTCTGGCGTTCTGCTGAGGTATCAGGATTCTCCTGGGGGGTATTCTGAATTGAAACCACTTCAGGTGAAGTGGATTCGTCAGCAGAGTTTACGTTCTGAACGTCCTCGCTCATCTGTATTATCTCCTGCCCTAGGGAGCGTCCGCATATCGCCCCTACGGCGTTCAGGGGCGCATTGCGCCCAAAAGCTTATAACTACCCGATTGCTCTCCAGCTCTTATGCGATCTACCTGAGACTGACCATTACTAAAGTCGTATTTCTCAGTGAATCGGGCCAACTATTTTTTCGAGTCGAACTTTGTCGAACTTATTTCAATCTAAACCTTGCCACCTGGGGCAGCGGTGCATCGAAAAAACCTGTTGGATGGCTACTTTTGAGTGCGGGTCAAAAGGCCACCGTCCCAATTCTCTCACAGAAAGTGCGCACATCGAATCAGATATTCAGCATTCTTTGCGGTGCCTGACGAGTCTAAGACCTTCAATCTCGAAGTACACATCAGTAAGATGGGGAGAGTCCACGTTCACTTGAGAGGTTAAAGTGCCACATATTTCCGAGGCGTCCGCTATCCATGAGTACTCGACCCACGAAGCGATGAAAGCAGACACAAGATACGCGATTCTATCTTTGTTGACAGGCATTCTCGCTTTCGCGTCTTCAGCTATGTTGGTGTATGAGCACTTGCAAATTGCCAAAGATGCATCCCACGTATCAGTGTGTGATATGAATGCTATTCTCAACTGCGGCACCGTCATGCGCACACCTTTTGCAGAGGCATTTGGGTTTCCTAACCCCTACATTGGGCTAGTAGGGTATGCAATTACCATTACAATCGCCACCGCAATGCTTGCTGGGGCACGGTTTTCTCGCTGGTACTGGCTGTGCATGAATGTGGGGCATGTACTGGCGTTTTGCTTCATTCTCTATCTCTGGTTCAACACTACTTTTGTGATCGGCGCGCTATGCCTGTTCTGCATGATCGTCTGGATTATGCAGACCATTTTGATGACCAAGACGACCGCTTATAATATTCAAACGGGTGTTATTCCTGCCCCAGAGCATATTCGTCACGCAGTAGCCGGGTGGTCCTGGTTCGTGGTTATTTTGATTTTTGTGCTCCTCTTCGGAATCATCATCATTCATTTCTTTGATCAGATAATAAATTCTTTCTAAACAGCAAATGGCCCGGTTAGTTGAAACTGACCGGGCCATTTTTATGACTTATTTGAACCAGATAGCGATTTCTCGTTCTGCAGATTCTGCTGAGTCTGATCCGTGCACCAGATTCTTCTGGACACCTGCACCCCAGGAGCGCCCCAAATCACCGCGGATAGTTCCGGCTGGAGCCACAGTCGGCTCGGATGGCCCCATGATGCTGCGAATACCTTCAACCACACGATCGCCTTCAAATATTGCTGCCACTACAGGACCTGAGAGCATGAAATCCACGAGGGGCTGAAAGAAGGGCTTGCCCTGGTGTTCGGCGTAGTGTTCTTGGAGGATTTCTTCGGTTGCCTGAAGCTTTTTGAGCTCCACCAGCTGGTATCCCTTCCGCTCGATGCGGGCCAAAACCTCACCGGTGAGACCGCGCTCGACGCCGTCGGGCTTGACCAAAATTAGACTGCGCTCAGTCATGAGTACTCCTTAAAATTCGCGAAACTATTGTTCTACCTCACAATATCAGCCCTGGTTGCATGCATGGAACTTCTGGGAGATTGCTCATTCCTTTACTTTTCTGCTCACAGGTTCGCCATAGGTAGGAACAATATCCATCACAGCCCTAACTCATACCCTTGAAAACAGGAGCGAAAGGAAAACGACAATGACCCAGAACGTGCCCCCTGAAAACAACAGCAACACATCCCTGAACAGGTATAAATATTTACTGTCAACGGCGAATCCTCAAGAAATTGAAAAAGCACATGAAGAGGCTTTCGCATCGATGAGCGAGGAGGAACGCTCCCAAGTACTTCTTGCTCTATCGCAGAGTGGGGAGAACGCTGTCAGCACTTCCCCCACAGCTCTTGCACAATCTGCAACTCGACTTGAGATGAAGAAGCCTAGAACCTTGACACAAGTCTTTTCGCAGGGATTGGGATCGGGTGGAACCATTCTTGCCTCATTAGTGGCAGGATTTATTGGTTCTGCCGCGTGGAGCACCGTAACCGGTGGAGATGGGTTCGGAGGTCGTCCCGGCTTATTATCCCGAATCTTTGGCATGGGTAACGGCTGGGGACAATATATGAATGGTGGCGGCATGGCCCGGGTATTAGGAGACTTCAACCACGGACCGCAAGGAGGATACAACTACAACCGACCCGATATGCATGGGCACGGTGGATTCCAAGGGCAGGGAGAAGGCAGACAAGGAGGTCCCGGTCCTGGAGGGTTCGGTGGTGGCCCCGGCGGAATGTTCTAAAAGCAAAGACATCGAGACATTACGAAGAAGTCTCCGCAACTTATGGTC
This sequence comes from Rothia amarae, assembly GCF_042677725.1. NCBI lineage: Bacteria > Bacillati > Actinomycetota > Actinomycetes > Micrococcales > Micrococcaceae > Rothia > Rothia amarae. The sequence goes on along the minus strand of NZ_JBHUCN010000013.1, from coordinate 350,956 downwards.
TGCGGAGACTTCTTCGACTGAGCTGAAACTCGAAGATCTAATGGATTCTAGCTACTCAGATTCTTCCGCTCCCACTCACGCTGTGCTCTCGCACGCTGGACGTTTTCATAATCGAGTTTTTCGCCGGTGTGCACCGCATACCAGTAGGTAGCAGCAAAACAAGCCCCAATAAAGAACATTGGTATCAATGCAAAACCAGTCAATATCAAGCAAACCTGCAATACCCATCCGAGAGTATATCCCCATGATTTGCTCAAAAAAGCAGGGGTAGCAATGAAAGCGGCAGCAAGGAGTAGCCCCACTACCCAAATAGAAATTTTGATGAGCGAACCATCATTAAAATGGTGCCCAAACGTGGCAAGGGTGGCAAAAAATGCAACCAAAGCTTCCAAAGTGAGCACTGTAGATGCGAACATCTTTTTAACCTGTGCCGGTTTCTTCGTTTGCCCCGGGCGCCACTCTCGCTGTCTTTTAGTCATTCGAGCCATCATGTTCTTAGAGTCCCATCATCGAACGTGCTTCACCAATTACCGTGATGGAGCCGGTAATGAGCACAGCAGAGCTGAACTCCTCTCCCGTTCCAGCATCGGTAATTGCCTGAGCTACTGCGTCGTGCAAGTGCTCAAAAGTACTCAGTTGGTCTTCATCGAACCCCGCATCAAGAGCCATGTTTTCCAATTGCTCTACGGGGATGGCGCGTGGAGAATCCGAAGCTGTGAGATATAAAGATAACTCAAAATCGGTGGAATCCAAGTACTCTTCACGGATGGTTTCGAAGATGCCCACGGCGTCCTTCTCCCCCAAAATTCCAACCACTAGGTTGAGTTTATCTACCGCGAAGGATTCTTTAAACGCCTGTGCTGCAGCTTTGATACCGTGTGGGTTATGGGCGGCATCCAGTAAAACGGTAGGTGCGCTACGGATAATCTCTAGACGCCCCGGCGAAGTTAAATCCTCCCAGCCTGCACGAATAAGCTCAACGTTCAGGGGCTTCTCTCCCCCGCCTAAGAAAGCCTCAACAGCTGCAATAGCCACCGCAGCATTTTCAGCCTGGTGAGCGCCAAAAAGTGGAACTGGCAAATCCTCATAAGTATCAGCTAGACCGCGCACAGAAATCATCTGCCCGCCGACGCCGGGCAACCGGGAAGACACTCCAAATTCAACGCCCTCAAACCGGAATTCCGCCTGATGCTCCCGGGCAGAATCCAACAAAACTTGAGCGGCTTCGGGCTCCTGAACCGCAGACACCAAGAAACCATTATCTTTGATGATGCCCTGTTTCTCCCCGGCAATTTCCGCCAAGGTTTCCCCCAGCATGTCGGTATGATCCAACCCAATCGGAGTAACGACAGAGACCTGGGCGGTTGCCACATTCGTCGCATCCCATGACCCGCCGATACCGACTTCAAGAATTATCACGTCAACCGGCTCATCTGCGAAAATCGCAAACGCCAGGACAGTTAATGCCTCAAAGTAGGTGATACGGGGTTTATCTGCTGCGATAAGCTCCTGATCCACTATCTCGATATAAGGCTGAATCTCTTCCCAAATCCGTACAAAAGTCTCATCAGCCACGGGCTCACCCGCAATACTGATGCGTTCAGTTACTTTCGTGAGATGGGGGCTGGTGTAGCGACCAGTGCGCAAATCATGAGCCATAAGTATGCGCTCAATCATGCGGGCCGTCGACGTCTTACCATTGGTCCCAGTGATATGAATAACCGGCGCGGCATCTTGAGGAGACCCCAGAATTTCCATAGCCCGCTGCATAGCATCGAGACGCGGTGCCATCTTGTTCTCAGGAGCGCGCGAAAGCAAATCCTGGTAGACGGACTCCACGCCGAAAGCAGCAGCCGGGCTACTGCTTTCGGCGGCGAGTTCGTTGAACAAGGAATCTTCGTTCATGTTCTCGGACAAATTATGCCTTCTCTACCTCAACCGACTGCTTCTGAGCTTCACGGTAGTTCACCGAGACAGCCAAGGTTTCGCCAGCCACGAGTTCTTCGTGTGCCTGCACAGATTCAATGACGTTTGCAGGTGCCAAAAGTGTGAGCTTAATACGGTCTGAAACGTTTAAATCAGCTTCCTTGCGAGCCTGCTGAACCGAACGGATAGTATCGCGAGCAATACCTTCAGCCAGCAAATCGTCGGTAAGCTCAGTATTGAGCACGAGGAAACCACCACCGGGCAGAACAGACACAGCACGTTCAGCAGAATCTTCCGATTCAGCCACCACGGTATCGAGTTCATATTCGCTAGATTCAAGGGCCAAACCACCCTCAACAGCCTTCAACCCGACGACGACGGTACCGTCGTCCTGGATGGTCCAATCCCCTGACTTCGATGCCTTGATAGCAACCTGAACTTGCTTACCTAAACGAGGACCAGCAGCACGCGCATTAACCTTCAGCTGCTGAGAAATACCGAAATCGGCAGGTTCAACTTCAGAAGCATCCAGCAACTCTACAGACTTCAAGTTGAGCTCATCTGAAATAATCTGCTCAAAGATCCCTGCCAGTTGCTTTCCTCCCGCAACCGCAACAGTCATAGACTGCAGGGGCTGGCGCACGCGCAAATTATTTGCCTTACGCAAAGCAGAACCGGCAGAGCAGATAGAACGCGTAGCTTCCATCAACTGCAACAGATCGCTTTCGTCAGCAAATTCCTCAGGCTTTGGCCAATCGCTCAGGTGTACTGAACGCTCACCGGTAAGGCCGCGGTAGATTTCCTCGCTCATCAAAGGCAGCAGCGGAGCAACAACTTTCACCGCAGTGGACAACGCCGTGAAGAGAACATCAAATGCTTCGGTGTCTTCATCAAAGAAGCGCTCGCGCGAACGACGCACATACCAGTTGGTCAGTGCGTCGGTGAATTTGCGGAGATCTTCTGTAGCGCCCCAAACATCGTATTCGTCCATGTGAACGGTAGCGTTTTCCACCAATTCGCGGGTCTTACCCAAAATGAATCGATCCATCACATGTTCGGACTCATAGCGGAGCTGCGCTTCATAACCTGCACCGTTGTTAGCTGCGTTAGTATAGAGCGCAAAGAAATGGTAAACGTTCCACAGCGGAAGCATCACTTGGCGCACGCCCTCACGGATACCCTGTTCTGTCACGATAAGATTACCGCCGCGCAGAATCGGGCTAGACATAAGGAACCAGCGCATGGCATCTGATCCATCGCGATCTAGAACCTCTGACACATCCGGGTAGTTGCGCAGGGACTTAGACATCTTCTGCCCGTCTGAGCCCAGCACGATGCCATGAGAAATCACGTTCGTGAAAGCGGGGCGGTCAAAGAGAGCAGTAGCCAAAATGTGCATGGTGTAGAACCAGCCGCGCGTCTGACCGATGTACTCCACGATGAAGTCTGCGGGGTTATGGTTCTCAAACCATTCCTTATTTTCAAAAGGATAGTGAACCTGCGCGTAAGGCATAGAACCTGAGTCAAACCAGACATCCAAGATATCTTCCACGCGGCGCATGGTTGATTTGCCAGTGGGATCGTCAGGGTTTGGCCGGGTGAGCTCGTCGATGTACGGTCGGTGCAGATCAGGCTCACCGTCTTTATTGACGGGGTAGCGGCCGAAGGCAGCCTTGAGTTCTTCTAGCGAACCGTAGACGTCCATACGTGGATAGTTAGGATCATCGGAAACCCACACAGGAATGGGTGAGCCCCAGAAACGGTTACGGGAAATAGACCAGTCGCGAGCATTAGCTACCCATTTGCCGAACTGACCGTGCTTTACATTTTCAGGAATCCAATTAATTTCTTCGTTGAGTTCGCCCATGCGATCTTTGAAGTTGGTTACCTTAACGTACCACGACGTAATCGCACGGTAGACGAGCGGGGTACGGCAACGCCAGCAATGCGGGTAGGAGTGAACATAGGATTTCTCCCGAATCAGATGTCCCTCAGATTTCAGCAGATTAATGATGGTGCGGTTAGCCTCGAAGATCTGCACACCTGCAATTTCTCGCAGGGGCGCACCGTCAGCTAGTGATTCGTCGCTGAAGAGGTCGAGGAATTTAGCGCCATCATCGATGGATAGAATAACGGGAATACCGTTTTCTTCACAGACTTTCTGGTCTTCCTCACCATAGGCCGGTGCTTGGTGCACCAAACCGGTGCCGTCGGTGGTGGATACATAATCGGCAACAAGAATCTGCCAAGCCTTTTCCGTACCAAATTTCTCGGCGTCGGTGAAATAATCCCACAGAGGTTCGTAACGGACCCCTGCCAAGTCAGAACCTTTGTAAGTCTTGACGACCGCAGCAGTAGCCTCCGCGGCGTCTTCAAATCCAAGATCCTTGGCATAAGCACCCAACAATTCAGAGGCGATCAGGAACTTCCGCCCCTGGAAATCTCCTACGCCGGCTACCACAACATAATCGATATCTGGACCGACTGCGAGCGCCTGGTTAGTAGGCAGTGTCCAGGGGGTGGTGGTCCATGCAAGGGCTTCAACGCCGGTGAGCTCTGCAACGACACCGGTGTTCTTTGCCAGCGAGGTGTCCGAGGTGATGGTGAAGGTGACGGTTACTGATGGATCCTGTCGGTCTTTGTAGACATCGTCGTCCATGCGTAACTCGTGGTTGGAAAGGGGTGTTTCGTCTTTCCAGCAGTAGGGAAGGACGCGGAATCCCTGGTAGGTGAGACCTTTTTCGTGAAGCTGTTTGAAGGCCCATATGACCGATTCCATGTACTCGACGTTGAGCGTCTTGTAATCGTTTTCGAAGTCGACCCAGCGAGCTTGGCGGGTAACGTATTCTTGCCACTCTTTGGTGTATTTGAGTACGGAGGAGCGGGCTGCATCGTTGAAGTTATCGATACCCATCTCAAGAATTTCTTGTTTGTCGGTCATGCCCAGCTGCTTCATAGCTTCGAGCTCTGCGGGCAGTCCGTGGGTATCCCAGCCGAAGCGACGTTCGACGCGGTGTCCGCGTTGCGTTTGGTAGCGGGCTACGAGGTCTTTGACGTAGCCAGTGAGCAGGTGCCCGTAGTGGGGCAGTCCGTTGGCGAAGGGAGGGCCATCGTAGAAAACGAATTCGTTGTCTTCAGCCGATCGCTGATCGATGGATGCTTGGAAGGTGTTGTCTTTTTTCCAGTAGTCGAGAACAGCTTCTTCAAGCTGGGGGAAGGAAGGTGATGCTGCAACTGTGTTTTCAGTGCCGGCAGTTGCCTTGGGATAAAGAGGATTATTCATTGCGACGCGCCCTTTGTAGTAATCCATTGAAAAATAGGACTTGCAAGGACGCTACAGCACACATTGCTGCCGGTGCAGAACGGTGCGGTGGCGCGGTACCACCTTGCTTACTGAGCGCTACCCGTGCCACTCCCCCGGGAAACGGGGTTTCTCGGGGGAAATGACACAGTCAAGCGTTATCAGTCGCTTCATGACTGCTGTTACGGGCTTACCCGTCCGGTTCTACTAAAACTGTATCTATTCCGCTCCACCTCTCGTCGCAACGAATTGATGAGGTATTGCAGGTACGGTTCGTTCTTCCGGATTGCTCGCCGGTGATGGCCGGGTCAATGCAACTGATTCAAGTCTAGGCAGTTTCGCCGTCGCTGTCTAACGCATTTTATGGAGGAGCCCTGCGGGGTGAGTGCCTGCTGGGAGCAAATCACCGGATGTACCCCTATATGTTGTGTTGGGTGTCAGGCTTCTACCCAAAATATCGAGGTAGACCTCTCGGGAGCGCGAACAGTCTCACGGGAATTACAATTTTCGATATTCGTGGCGGTTTTTAGAGTTTCTGTTTGTTGACCAACTCCACCAAGCGTTTCACCACGTTGAGTGAGCGCCGAGGATTCTTTTGCGAGGAAACCGCAACAGTGATGCCTGATTCTGAAGTTTGGTGTGCCATCATCCAGAAGTCTGATTGATCTGGCGCTCCACCCTGTAGGCAAAAAATCTGTTTCTGAGAACAAAGCTTCGCAATATTTTGGTTCACCTGTTGAGAATCAGTGTGGGCGAAGCATAACCACATACCTTCCACGTCCGAGGGTTGAAAGATACGTTGATGCCATTTAACCGAGGCATGTTCCACCAATTCGTGGAGACCACTCGTAATCGTAGGGGCAACGAGGCAGACGGCACCGCCGCTTTGCACTACTTTTTCCACCCGACGTCGAGCTACAGATCCCCCGCCCACGACGAGCACCGGCTTGCCGTAGACGTTCAGCATAAGGGGTAGCATACAATCTCCAATGCGGTAAATGTTAATTATAAATTTACCTTTACTTTTAACACAGAGAAAAAGAATATGATACGGGACGCGCTAATTTAGTTAAAACCAAAAAGGGAAAAAACTACACAGCCCACGTCTATGGTCGTACCATAACGTCTCTCTGATGGTAGTTGAAGAATTATGCAATACGCAGAAATACTTCTCCATCTTCTATGCGGGTCTCGTAAACCGGCAAGGTGAAGTCAGAATTCAGGCTTTCTCCGGTACGCAAATCATATTCTTCTTTATACAGAGGGGAAGCAATGGTAGGGATATCCCCCTTTTGACCAGTGATTCCACGAGCAATTACCAGGGCGCCACTATTGGGATCTGCATGATCAGAGGCAAACACTCGGTCATTATTCAATCGAAAAATCGCGTACTGGTGGTTCTTGATCAGGGCAACCTCACCCCAATGCTCTTCCAAATCATTCAGCTTGCACACCTTTTGCCATTTTTGGTCGCTCATACCTTTACCTTATTTTTAGGAATCTATTAGTTTGGGCATTAAAAATTAATCCGACTGATGTATTTCAGATGCTATATTAGCATTATTGATTCAAATTATTTCGCGGTATCCCACCCTGTCCGCAAATTCGACGAACGGTATGAAGATGACTGATAAGCACGCACACGGATTGAGAAACATTCTAGTGATCGGCGGTGGTCCTGCTGCCTGGCGATTTGTTCGCGCTTACCTCAAAGAATCTCAAAATGAGGATCGTGTTACCGTCCTCTCCGCTGAAGCCCACGTACCCTACGACCGCGTAGCGCTGGAGCAACTCTTCAAAGATCCAGAAAAAGATCTCACCCTCGCTAATCCTGAAATCTGGGAAGATTCAAGAGTTAACCTTCAGTTAGGTGTCTCAGCTACTGCCATAGACCGCAAGAACCACATGGTCTCTGCAGATAACGGCGAGAGCTACCCTTACGATGAACTTGTTCTCGCCACCGGCTCCCGTGCGGTTAAAATCCCTATTCCCGGTTCCGACTCCGCCCATGTCTTCCGCACCATTGAAGACGTTCAAACCATGGTCAGCGAAGTAGCCCGTCTCAAAGAGAAGCTCGGCAGAGCTCCTCGCGCTATCGTCGTCGGCGGCGGTTTGCTAGGACTCGAAGCTGCCGAAGGTTTGCGTGACTTGGGTGCAGAACCCACCATTTTGGATGTCGCCTCTTGGCTTCTCTCCATTGAAGTAGATCAGGGCGGCGGACACCTTGTAAATTCTCTGATTCGAGAGGCCGGTATCAACATCGAAACCGGTGCTTTCATCTCAACCATCAATAAGAACGCCCAGGGCGAAGTTACTTCTGTATCAGTAGCAGACGGCATGGGCGATGAAGCCGATGTTCACAACCTGGATGCAGATTTGGTATGCATGGCTGCCGGTATCCGCGCCAACGACCAGCTAGCTCGCGAAGCTGGGCTGACCGTCGGCGAGCGCGGCGGTGTAGTTGTCAACGATCACTGCCAGTCAGAAGATGAGAATATCTGGGCTATTGGTGAAGTAGCCTGTGTTCTGGGACGCACCTGGGGTCTTGTAGCTCCTGCCAATTTAATGGCAGATGCGGTGGCTAAGAATTTGACGGGCCATGATGCTCACGTTGAAGAGTTTGATATTGCCACCAAGTTGAAGTTCTCCGGTCTTGAGGTCGGCGGTTTTGGAGATCGCCGTGCTACAAGCGAGGGTGCGCTGGAGATTATGTATATTGATCCGGCGCAGAAGATTTATCAGAAGATTGTGACATCTTCTGATGCGAAGACTTTGCTCGGTGGTGTGTTCGTGGGCGATGCTACGCCTTTCGATAATCTGAAGCCTTTGGTGGGTCGTGAGCTACCTGCGGAAGCGGCTGCATTCCTATCTGCAGCGGGTGGCGAGGGCGCTCCGGATACTGATATGCCAGATGATGCGGTACTGTGCTCCTGCAACAACATCACTTTTGGTGAAGTTCGCCAGTCCATTGTGGATGGTAATCAAGATGTTCCCTCTATTAAGAAAGCAACTACTGCGGGTACTCAGTGCGGTTCGTGCGTTCCCGTGATTCAGAAGACCCTTGCCAAGCAGATGAAAGCTATGGGCAAGACCGTAAGCAAGGCGCTGTGTGAGCACTTTGATTTCTCCCGTGCTGAGTTATTCGCAGCGGTCAAGGCAACTGACTACAATGATTTCCCCTCGGTGTTGAAGCGTTTTGGTCACGGGGAAGACGGTTGTGCTATCTGCAAGCCCACTGTTGCCTCTATTCTCGCTTCAACGAAGAACTCTTACGTGCTTGACGGTGGCCGTGGTACTTTGCAGGAAACCAACGACCGTAATCTGGCGAATATGCAGAAAGATGGCACCTACGGCGTCATTCCTCGTATTCCCGGTGGCGAAATCACTCCCGAGAAGCTCGGTGTGATTGCTGATGTCGCCAAGGAATACGGTTTGTACACCAAGGTCAATGGTGCACAGCGTATTGGTCTCTATGGTGCTCGTTTGGAGCAGCTGCCAGAGATTTGGCAGAAGTTTGTTGACGCAGGCTTTGAGTCTGGTCAGGCATACGGTAAATCTTTGCGCAATGTGAAATCTTGCATTGGCTCTTCCTGGTGCCGTTTTGGTATGCAAGATTCTACGACTTTCGCTATTGAGCTGGAGAACCGTTACCGTGGTTTGCGCTCCCCCCATAAGTTCAAGATGGGTGTTGTGGGTTGTAACCGCGAGTGCGCTGAGGCTCAGAATAAGGACGTCGGTGTGATTGCTACCGCCAAGGGTTGGAATCTGTACTTTGCCGGCAACGGTGGTGCAAACCCGGCGCACGGTCGACTCTTTGCAACAGACCTTGATAAAGAGACCCTTATCAAGTACGTAGACCGTTACCTGATGTATTACATCCGCACCGCTGACCGGCTACAACGTACAGCGCGCTGGGCTGAGGATTTGGATGAGCAGTTTGGTGATGCGATTGAGCATCTGAAAGCTGTCATTATCGAGGATTCTTTGGGTATTTGCGCTGAGCTAGAAGCAGAAGCGGAACGCCATGTTGAATCTTATGAAGACGAATGGGTTGCTACGTTGAAAGATCCCGAGCGTCTCAAGCGATTCCGTGCCTTTGTGAATGAACCTGATGCTCAGGACGAAGGTTCACGCATGTATGTGCTGGAACGCGAGCAGATTCGCCCGGCTACGCCGGAAGAAATAGCTGCACATGAACGTGGCGATGGCCCGGTTCTGGTTTCGGGTGCAAAGATTCCCGTCGGTCAGCCCAGCTAGGGCAGAAGTAGTTTTTACTTCGTCGTCTGAGAATTGAAAAGCTAGGTAGGTTTAGTCTTTTTGAGAAGATGAACCTACCTAGCCGTTTCTAAGGGATATTTGTGTTTGTTGATTTAGATATTGAGAATTGTTCTGTGCTGCTGTGCGGTGAGGCTACACGCACTGAAAGGGTGGCTTTGAAGTTTGCCCAGGCAACGGAGGTACTACGCTTCAACCGCGTCGAGGATATGCGTGCGCCGGGGACTCCGGTGGGTTTAGTAGTGCTTTGTGTTTCTGATGAGAGAGAGGCACAAAAGTGGAGAGCTGCTGTACTTTCTTCAGGTATTGGTGCGCCCTCCATCGTTGATACCGAGGTTCCTGCCGAATCGCAGGGCGAAGTGTTCCTCATTGGAGCCGGCCCTGGGGATCCTGGTTTGATGACTCGCCATGCTCTGGAAGTACTCAGCCAGGCAGATGTAGTTCTTCTCGATCATTTAGCACCCTACCAGGATTTACCTCGATGGGCTCCTCATGCCGAAATCATTGATGTGGGTAAAATTCCCGGAAAGCATCGGGTCCCCCAGCGAGAAATTGATCAGCTGATGGTGCGTTACGCACTGCAGGGTAAGAAAGTAGCTCGCCTCAAAGGTGGAGACCCCTATGTTTTCGGACGCGGGGCTGAGGAACTTTATGTCTGCGAAAAAGAAGGCATCCCGGTGAAAGTCTTCTCGGGCGTAACTTCCTCTATATCTCTTCCCGCCATGGCAGGCGTTCCGTTGACCCTTCGCGGGGTCTCCCATATGTTTACGGTAGTCTCAGCCCATCAAAAGCTCACCGATTCTGAGCTCGATCAGCTCTCCGGGTTACTGAAGGACGGCGGCACGGTTTCCATCCTCATGGGAGTGAAAACTCTCCCCCACACCATCGCAGGCTTGCTGGAACGCGGCGTCCGCCCAGATATGCCGATGGTGACCGTCCAAGATGGCTTCCGCGCCCATCAACGGGAGTACTTCTCCACTGTAGGTACTTGCTTGGAGAATTATGACCAGCTTAAACCTCCAGCTGTTACAACCATCGGCAATGTCTGTGCCGCGGTGGGTGAAAACAGGGAAGAACTGATGGGAAAGGCATTTGAAACCCATTAAAGTCTAAAAGGTGGAGCCTTCACTCATTGAGAGTGAAGGCTCCACCTTTTATATTTGCCGCGCAGAACACCACGGCTACTCTGAGAGCAGGAGTTCTTAGACCAGAAGCTCTTCGTCCGCACTCTGTGCCCAGACCGCGAAAGTCTCTTCCTCAGTGGAGCGGGTATCCAGGTACTTACGCAATACTCTCTCCAAATAATCCACTAGGTCAGCAGATGCAACCTTTAGTCCCCGGACGGTTTTACCCACGTTGCCGGATCCAGCGTTGAGATAATCAGCCAGCGTTCCCCCTAAATGGACCTGGAATCCAGGAACTTGTTCTCCTTCATCAGTGGTAATGATTTGACCCTTCAACCCAATATCTGCAGTCTGAGTACGCGCGCAAGCATTGGGGCAACCGTTAATGAAAACGTTGAACTGTTGAGGCAATTCTTCTTTGACGTCTTCCAGGCGTTTTTCCAACTGGTCTATTGCATCAATCGCCGTTTTCTTTGTATCAACAATCGCTAACTTGCAGTATTCAATACCCGTGCACGCAATGGTATTGCGGCGGAAAATTGAAGGGTTGGCGGTAAGCCCGAGCTCTTCAATTCCCTCCAGGAGAGCATCGATTTCTTGATCGGGAACGTCCAACACCAAAATCTTTTGGTAGGGAGTGGTGCGCACCCGCTTCGAACCAGCGGCCTCAGCTAGCTCAGCAAGTTTTACCAACGTGGTGCCAGAAATACGACCAACTGTGGGGTTCAAGCCCACAAAATTCTTTCCATCTTTTTGAGCAAACACACCCACATGGTCCCCGCTCTTCGTCGGAGCAGGCATCTCAATGCCATCTGCCAAGGAGTAACCCAGGTATTCGTTTTCAAGAACCTCGCGAAACTTCTCTACACCCCAGTCGTTGATGAGGAATTTCATACGAGCACGGTTTCTCAATCGACGGTAGCCGTAATCGCGGAAAATTTTGATAGTACCCAGCCACACATCGGTTACTTGCTCAGGTTTGACGAACACCCCGACATTTTCTGCCAATTTAGGATTGGTCGACAGACCCCCTCCCACCCAGAAGCTAAATCCCACACCTAACTCGGGGTGGTTCACAGCAACCAACGAGATGTCGTTAATTTCATGGACGACGTCGTGGCTTGGATTTCCAGTGATGGCTGTCTTGAATTTTCGAGGCAGGTTAGAAAGGTCAGGATCTCCTATGAACTTTTCCTTGATTTCCTCAATGTAAACCGTAGGGTCAATGAGTTCATCGGCGTCTACTCCAGCTACGGGAGATCCCAAAATAACACGCGGTACATCTCCACAAGCCTCGGTAGTTGAAAGCCCCACGGCTTCTAATCGTCGCCAAATTTCTGGAGCATCTTCAATTTGTACCCAGTGCAACTGAATATTTTGGCGATCTGTAATATCGGCTGTATCGCGAGCGAATTCCTGGGAAATTTCCCCAATCACACGCACTTGCTCGGTGGTAAGCTGCCCGCCATCAATGCGTACACGCAACATGAAATAGTGATCTTCCAGCTCTTCAGGAGAGAGCTTAGCGGTACGACCGCCGTCAATGCCTTGCTTACGCTGGGTGTACATTCCCCACCAGCGCATACGTCCGCGCAAGTCGTCAGCGGGAATCGAGTCAAAGCCCTCTTTGGAGTATTCATTTTCAATGCGCTCGCGAACGTTGAGACCGTTGTCTTCGAGTTTAAATCGCTCATTATCATTGAGCGGTTCCGTGCCATCGATTTTCCATTGACCATTCGGTTTTGCCGAACGTGGTGTAGGTTTTTTGGTTGCGGCAGCTTTATCTTGCTGGGTCAGTGATTTTGCCATCTTGGTTTCCTTTAGAAGTTTAAAACGTAGAGTTATTCAAGGCAGGTGCGCTGAGAGCTGGCTCTGCGGGGATTCTTTCGCTCAGTTTTAGAGCTTCAGTCTGGGTGTGGCGTGAACGCTTGACCCCGAGAATACTCATCACAAGACCAATAAGTCCCACCAGAAGGTAAATCGCTAGATTCCACGCATCCAGGGCGGGAATCAAGCTAAGGAGTTGAGGAAGGTTCAACAACACCAGGGTTGTTCCTACGAATCCGCCCAGCGCCGAAGGGTTAATCTTGCTCACCAACCACGCCGCAAAAGGAGCTGCTACTACACCACCGGCGAGAAGCCCCAAAACTGCAATCAAGTGCGTGGTCAGTTCAGACCATAAGCTCAAAGCAAATCCAGCGGAAGCTGCGAGCGTGACCAAGAACTCCGCCGTGTTGACGGTTCCTACAATGCGGCGGGGAGCCGTCCGCCCGATGCTCATGAGTGTAGAACTTGTCACAGGTCCCCATCCCCCGCCACCGGTGGCATCCACAAAACCCCCAAAGAGTCCTAATGCCAAAAGGGATCGGTGGGAGGCAGGTGCCTCGTGCCCCGCAGCTGCTTGTCTGCCGCGAGAAAAACGAAAAACTAGGTAGGCGCCAATTGCAAGAAGCAAGCAGGAGGTCACGGGTTTGGCAGCGTGCAAACTGATATTGCTCAGTATCGTCGCTCCGGAAAATGCTCCCATTGCACCGGGGATTCCAAGACGCAGCGCTACTTTCCAATCCACATTGCCAAATTTCCAATGGCTCAATCCTGATGCGGCAGTCGTTCCCAATTCCGCTACGTGTACAACTGCGGAGGCGCTGGCAGGTGCTATTGCTGCCAAAGACATCAGCAAGGTTGTGGAGGTGACTCCAAACCCCATTCCCAGGCTTCCATCAACGAGCTGGGCTATTGCACCACCTAAAGCTATGAGGAGTAATGAACGCATCTTTATTAATCCTTTTTCCGCGGCTGCGGGCTATGCGAACCAGAAATTTTTCAAGTTCGCAGATTTTTATGATGGATTGAGGTCCGAGACCATACCGGCGGCTAATGTGTTTCCATCGGATGGATCTACCAGCAAAAATGAACCGACTCTCCCCTGGGCGTTGTAAAGATCTATTGGTAGGGGTTGTGCGAGTTGAATTTTGACGGTCGCAATATCGTTGAGCTCAACAGTTTGCGCTTCGTGCTCCGTTGAGGTATCGATGTCGAGAACCGAGGTAATCCCCACCAAGCGCGCTTGGAGCAGGGAGGTTCCGTAACGGATTTTGAGCTTTGACTTGGCGCGAAGAGACTGCTCGGAAAGCCCAACGATGGTTGCCTCAAAAATGGTGGTATCTTCCGGACGGTCGCTTGCAGCGATGAGGTCTCCACGAGCTAAATCAATCTCGGCAGAAAGGCGTAGGACCACTGATTCATCGACTCCAGCGATATTCAGAGCACCGTCGCTAGAATCAATATGGGTGACCGTTGCCGAGCGTTCTTGACCCAAGTCCACCGAATCACCAACGGCAATTTCACCGGAGGTAATACGTCCGGCGTATCCTCGATAATCTTGGGAGCCCTCTCGAATCACATATTGGATGGGAAAGCGGAAACCAGTGCTGTTTTCAGAGTTCGCATTCTGGGTATGGACTTCCACCTCTTCGAGGTATCCCAGTACAGTGGGACCGTCATACCAGGGAGTATGCTCCGATGGGTTGACGACGTTATCGCCTAATAACGCACTGATGGGGATAACCTGAACATCTGTAATTCCCTTGCTACGCGCCAGTTCAACGAATTCGTCTCGAATAGTCTCGAAAATAGAGGCAGAATAATCTACCAGGTCAATTTTGTTGACAGCTAACACCACGTGTTTGATTCCCAAAAGAGCCGCTACCGCCAGGTGCCGCTTGGTTTGAGTAACAATGCCATGGCGAGCATCACTGAGTAGAACCACAACCTCCGAAGTGGACACACCAGTCACCGTATTTCTGGTGTACTGCACATGGCCGGGAGTATCCGCCAAAATAAATGTTCGACGTGCGGTAGAGAAGTAACGGTAGGCAACGTCAATCGTGATGCCCTGCTCCCGCTCTGCTCGAAGCCCATCTACCAGTAGCGAAAGATCAGGATGCTCTAGACCCCGCTCTCGAGATGTACGTTCCACCGCCGAGAGCTGGTCAGCCAAGATGTTCTTGGTGTCATGCAAGAGTCGACCCACAAAAGTCGATTTACCGTCGTCAACGCTACCTGCGGTGCACAGATGTAAGGTTTGGCGCTGCTGAAGAATCTCTGAGCTGGGTTCGGTTGATGTAACGGTCATTTTAGAAATACCCCTCCTTCTTGCGATCCTCCATCGAAGATTCGCTCAGGCGGTCATCGGCGCGAGTAGCGCCTCGTTCGGTTAAGGTAGAGGTTGAGATCTCGGTGAGGATATCGTCAATAGTGGACGCTTCAGAAAGCACAGCTCCGGTGCAGGACATATCTCCCACCGTGCGGTAACGGACCTTCTTAGTCTCAAGGGTTTCTCCCTTTTTAGGCCCGCCCCAGTCCCCTGCGGTGAGATACATGCCATCTCGCTCAAAGACTTCACGCTCATGTGCAAAGTAGATGGGAGGCAACTCAATTCCGCGAGCGCCGATATACTCCCAGATATCTGTTTCTGTCCAGTTTGAAATGGGGAATACGCGGATGTTCTCTCCGGGTAGGTGACCGCCGTTGTAAAGGTTCCAAATTTCAGGGCGCTGGCGACGAGGGTCCCACCCGCCAAAGTTATCTCGTACGGAGAAGATGCGTTCTTTTGCGCGGGCTCGCTCTTCATCTCGACGTGCGCCGCCTAGAACTGCGTCGTATCCCTGCTCTTCGATAGTCTCCACCAGCGGAACGGTTTGAAGGGGGTTTCTGGTGCCATCGGGGCGTTCTTTGAGTTCTCCCTTATCAATCCAGTCCTGCACTTTTGCTACGCGCAGTCGTGCGCCGGTGCGTTCCACTAAATCATCGCGGAACTTGATGACTTCAGAGAAGTTATGTCCTGTATCAACATGGAGCAGTTCGAAGGGCACTTGCGCTGGCGCAAATGCTCGGCGAGCGAGTTCAAAGACGACCACAGAATCTTTTCCTCCGGAGAAAAGGAGCGCGATTTTGTCGAATTGCCCTGCGGTTTCGCGAAGAATCTGTAGGGATTCGTTTTCCAGGTCTTTGAGGTGGGGTGAAAGCGTTGTGGCTGTTTCTCTCATGTGTGTAGTCCGCATTCCGTTTTTGTAAATTGTGCCCAGCGCCCGCTGCGGGGGTCTTCTCCTTCAGCTACGGGTGCGGTACAGGGAGCGCATCCGATGGAGGGGTATCCGGCGAGTGTTAGGGGGTGAATAATCAAATCGTGATCAGTGATATATTCCTGGGTCTCTTCGAGTGACCAGGTAACCAGTGGTGAAATTTTCAGTCGACCATTCTGATCGATATCTAAAGCAGGGGTGTTTGCTCTCACTGGGGAGTCTGCTCGTCGAAGCCCTGTAATCCATCCTGAATAGGGTTGCATGTAGGTAGCGAGGGGTTCCACTTTGCGCATACGGCAACATGCTGCGGGATCTTTGGAATAGAGGCTCATTCCGTAGCGGTCATCTTGTTCGGGAACGCCCAGGAGGGGTTTGGCTCTGATGAGTGGTTGAGGGTAACGCTGATCTACTTGGTCGGCTACATCGATTGTTTCGGGAAAGTGGTAGCCCGTATCAAGGAAAAGAAAGTCTGAACCGGGCAGGTATTTGGAGGCTAGTTCTGCAAGTACCGTGTTCTCCATGGAAAGGGTGACGGCGAGTTTGCCAGGTGCGTTATCGTGAGCCCATTCAAGGATTTCTTGAGCGCTTGCATCATAGAGTGCATCAGCGTATTCGTTCACCAGTTCTTGGTTGCGTTCTTGAATTTTTGCATCAAGTGGTGCAGGTTCGGTGGTTCCCGGAGGGCTTATTTGTGGGTCAGTGAAAGAATGAGCTGCGGGTTTGACCCCGTAGCTCTTGAAAAGGTGGGAGTTATTGGACATCGCTTCTTCCTTTCTACTGTATGAAAGCGTGCCACTTATAGGGAAATCCTAGGGAGTAGGTTTTTAGATAACAACCCATCGTTCATAAGGAGAAACGCTGATTAACGGGAGGTCATTTTTAGTCTTCTTTTGTCATTTTCAGATCTACAGCTTGATTTCTCCCGCTATTTTTAGCGAATTCTTTACCCACTAAAAAGCCTTCACTCATCACGAGTGAAGGCTATTGAACGATTATTTTAAGGAAAAGGGTCGGCTCTACTCCAGCTGACCCAGAGAATCTAAAGCACACTGACAGATAACATCAACCGATTGTTGATCGCCTGGTACCACCAATGGTTCTGCAATGTGAGCCCCTCGCTGGTGTCCGAGTTTTTTCAGTTTTTGATCGAAGAAACCTCTCCCCAGCAAATAGTTTGCAACAAATATCGGCCCGTTTCCCTGGGCTTCAGTAACTGTCTCTTCGATGGTGGGAGAAATATCAGCTATGAAACCGAAGGTAACTTCCTGTGCCAGCACGTTGGATAACATGGCACATTGGCGGGCGACAGCTTCTTGACCATCGGTACGAGATGAACCAGCACCGGCCATGACGACGGTGTCACCCGGTCGCCATCCTTTTTCAATCAAACGGTGATGCATCAATTGCGCCATGAGGGGTGAAGGACCCAGCGGCGCGGCTATCGCAATATCAGAAATCCCTGATTCTTTTGCTGCATCTCGCATATCAACTTGGGTATGATACCCCGTTGAAAGTAAGAGAGGAAGAATGATGGTCTGGTCTTCAGAGTGTAAACCCTCTAAAACTTCATCGAGAGTAGGAAATTGAACATCAACATAGGCTTCATAGACGTGATAAACAGGCCCTAGCCGTTGGGAAAGGAGCGAGCGCAAATTCTCGATAATCGATTCGATAGTTGAGCGCCCGTCCGGGCTATTGGTTCCGTGGGCAGTTGCAACAATATTAATCGGCATGGAATCTACTTTCTAATCACCTTGAATTGAGAAGCTTGAGCTACCGGGCGCATCACAATCCGATCGAGATTAATATGGTGGGGTACATTGACGGCAAACGTCACGGTTTGTGCCACGTCTTCTGCGGTGAGGGGCTTTTCGACACCTTCATAAACTTTCTCAGCTGCCTTGGGTGACCCTAGTCTATTGAGCGAAAATTCCTCGGTGTGAACCATGCCAGGAGCTACCTCAATCACACGGATATTGTGCTCGGCTTCTTCGAGACGAAGCGCTTCTGTCATACCCCGTTCACCAAATTTTGAGGCGTTGTATCCGCCGCCACCTTCATAGCCGTGTTCTGCAGCGGTAGAGGTGAGATTGAGAATGGTTCCTTCGCCAGAGGCTCGAAGAGCCGGAAGGAATGCCCGAATCATGTTGAGTGTGCCCAGTACATTCAGCTCAAACATAGAGCGCCATCTGGATCCATCTGCATCCGCAATAGAGTCGGCGCCCACTGCTCCCCCGGAAATGTTGACCAGCGCGTCAATCGATCCGCTATTCTCTTCGATAATTCTCAAAGCAGTCTGAGTTACCGCAGATTCATCGGTGATATCTAGGACGACAGGAATAACACCTGTCTCTTCCGCCAGCTGGTGCAAACGCGCTGCACGACGCGCTACCGCATAAACGGTCCATCCGGTAGCTCGCATCTGCTGAGCCGTTGCACGTCCGATTCCTGATGAAGCACCAGATACCACAGCAATTTTGCCCCGTTGTGCATCTGATTCAAAAGGATTATGCAATCTATGGGAGTGATTCATCCCCCAACCGTACCCGGATATCTGTACAGGTTTCTTCAAATCGCTGCTCATGCTGAAGAATACGAAAAATGTTAAGCAATATGAACCTCGCATAGATATTCCCTCCTCCTGGAAGCAAAGGTGAGGAAAGCAAAACAGTCAGGAGGAGCACCTCTCACTGATACATGAGAGAATAAGCCGTATGGCTGAAATAAATCAGGGCTCAGACTCGCCCATCACAATTACCGTTCCCGATCGTCCCGCGCTAGAAGGACTCGAAGAAAAACTTTCTGCTCGCTGGGAATCCGCACAAACGTACGCGTTTGACCGCGAAACAACTCGTGAGAACGTGTACTCTATCGATACTCCTCCTCCCACAGCATCTGGCTCCCTTCACGTGGGTCACATGTTCTCCTACACGCAGACCGACGTCATTGCCCGCTACCAGCGCATGACCGGCAAGAACGTGTTCTACCCGCTGGGTTGGGACGACAATGGCCTGCCCACCGAACGCCGTGTTCAGAACTACTACGGCGTACTGTGTGACCCCGCCATCCCCTATGATCCTGACTTCCAGGCACCCGAGAAGCCTGCAAAGAATCAGCGTGACTGGCCCCGTATTTCGCGCGGTAATTTCATCGAACTGTGCGAGACACTGGCAACAGAAGACGAAAAGGTTTTCGAACAGCTTTTCACCACGTTGGGGCTTTCGGTGGACTGGTCTCATTCCTACCGCACCATTGATGCTCATTCGCGCAAAGTCTCTCAGCTTGCTTTCCTCAATGACCTCAAATCTGGCGATGCATACATGGCAGAAGCACCCACCATGTGGGATGTTACCTTCCGCACCGCGGTCGCTCAGGCTGAGCTAGAAGATAAAGAACGTGAAGGCGCCTACCACCGCATCTCTTTCCACCGCCCTGACGGAGAAAAAGTCTGGATCGAGACCACACGCCCCGAGCTTCTTCCCTCCTGTGTTGCGCTGGTTGCTCACCCCGATGACGAGCGCTACCAGCCACTGTTCGGCACCACCGTTACCTCACCTCTGTTTGGCGTTGAAGTTGAAGTTAAGGCTCATCCCCTAGCCCAGCCAGATAAGGGTGCCGGTATCGCCATGGTGTGTACCTTTGGTGACACCACCGACGTCACCTGGTGGCGCGAGCTCCAGCTCCCCACCCGTGCCCTCATCGGTCGCGACGGACGATTCGCACGCGATATGCCCGAGTGGATTACCACAGCAGAAGGCCAGGAACGATTCGAAAAAATCGCTGGCGCCACAGTCTTTTCTGCCCAAAAAGCAGTAGTTGAGATGCTGGTCGAAGAAGGCGAGATGGAGGGTGAGCCCAAGAAGATTACCCACCCCGTCAAGTTCTATGAAAAGGGCGATAAGCCCCTGGAAATCGTAGCTTCACGTCAGTGGTACATTCGCAACGGTGGACGCGACGCCAGCCGCCGCGAAGATTTGATCAGCCGCGGTCGCGATATCGAGTGGCACCCGTCCTTTATGCGAAGCCGCTACGAGAACTGGGTAGAAGGCCTCAACGGCGACTGGCTCATTTCGCGCCAGCGCTTCTTCGGCGTGCCCTTCCCCATCTGGTACAAACTCGATGAAGCGGGCGAGCCCCTTTACGATGAGCCCATTGTCCCTGCCGAAGATTCACTTCCCGTAGACCCCGCTGCAGAACCCGCGCCGGGCTTCACCGAAGAACAGCGCGGAGTACCCGGCGGTTTCCAAGCAGATCCGGATGTTCTAGATACCTGGGCTACCTCTTCACTGACCCCTCAAATTGCAACTGGTTGGGCAGTAGATGAAGATTTGCACAAGGTCACCTACCCTATGGATTTGCGCCCCCAGGGTCACGACATCATTCGCACCTGGCTCTTCTCCACTGTGGTCCGATCGAATTCCCTGGAGAATTCCGTACCCTGGAAGCACACTGCACTTTCAGGCTGGATTCTCGATCCTGACCGCAAGAAGATGTCAAAGTCCAAGGGCAACGTCGTCGTCCCCAACGAAGTCCTAGAAAAGTACGGATCAGATGCGGTTCGCTACTGGGCAGCTTCAGCCCGCCTGGGTGCCGATACAGCCTACGACGAAGGGCAGATGAAAATTGGCCGACGCCTCGCCATTAAGCTACTCAACGCATCCAAATTCGTACTCAATTTGGGAGCAACTGAAGCATCGGTTCTTACCACAGCGGAGCAGGCAGCCGTCGTCATCAACGATTTGGATCGTTCACTACTCGCCAAGCTGGCAGTAGTGGTGGAAGAAGCCACCGCTAGTTTTGAGAAGTACGAGTACGCTCGTGCACTTCAGATTTGCGAAAGCTTCTTCTGGTCATTCACCGATGATTTCGTTGAGCTCATCAAGGATCGTGCCTACGGCGCTCGCGGAGATGATGAACAGGCATCCGTTCTGGCAGCCCTGGCTACTACTTTGGATGCGTTACTTCGCCTCTTTGCACCGATCCTCCCCTTCGCCACCGACGAGGTCTGGAGCTGGTGGCGCGAAGGTTCGGTTCACCGCGCTGCATGGCCCACTCACGAAGGATACAAGGCAATTGCCGACGATGCCGACGCCGCCGTGCTACCCACTATCGGCATTGCACTCGGTGGATTGCGCAAGTCAAAATCAGAGGCAAAGGTCAAGCAACGCACCGAAGTTGAAGTTGCGACCATCACCGCTGATGCTGAATCAATTCAGCGCATTAAAGCAGGTATTAATGATTTGAAGGCAGCGGGTAATGTTCGCGAGCTCAACCTCCAGGTTGGAGAAGGCGAACTTGCTGTTTCAGATATTGTACTAGTTGCTGAAAATGCAGAATAAACATTTGCGCTAGTCACAGCGTGGGTCGCCCGTCATCTCTACGGGCGACCCTTTTGCGTATTAAGTGAGGATATAGATGAACACGCCTGAGGTGCCGGTCTACCGTGGGGAAACTGCCCGCAAAAAGCGACGCAAATACCACCTCATACCCAAAACCCGTTTCACTGCAGGTGCCACGGACAGTATCTTCTTTGTCTTTGCAGGGCTCGCCGCCTCGGTGCTGACCCTCCTTATTTTTCAGCAAGGGTTGCAAAACTCCTGGCTGAATTTAGCTTTACTCTTTCTCTTCTGGGCCTTTACTGCCTATCTCACGCTCCCCCGTCTGCATGCCATTTTTACACGCATTTATGTGCCTGAATACTTTATTGGGCGAACCCGAACCAACGACGGCCTGTTGGGCGATCCCATCAACCTTGGCTTCCGAGGAACAGCTGAACAAATTCATGAGGTCATGACCCAAGCAGGTTGGTCCCGTGCCGACGATATTACGCTGAAGTCATCCTGGGGCATCGTTAAGTCGACCCTCACCAGAAAGTCCTATCCCGAAGCTCCTATTTCTCCTTTGCAACTCTTTGGAAATATCCAAGCCTTTGCATATCAGTTGGAAGTGGATGGAAATCCGCTCAAACGCCATCACGTACGATTTTGGAAATCACCGGAAGGGTGGGTTCTTCCCGGTGGGCAAAAAGTTGATTGGATTGCCGCCGCCACCTACGACACCGGTGTCGGATTTTCTTTCTTCACTCTTCAAATCACGCACCGTATCGACGCCGAGACGGACTACGAACGCGACTACATTCTGGACACCATCCAGTATGTAGCTCCTGGAACTGACGTTCAGGTGATTGAAGATTTTTCAACCGGTTATCACTCGCGTAATGGCGGGGGCGACAATATCGTCACCGACGGTAACTTACCCATTGTGCAGCTTCACAACCAACCTAAACATAGGTCGGTGCGTGATGACCGCATCAATCTTCACTCTGCCAGTGACATCGCCCGTAAACTTCCCATGAACCTCTTGGTAGGTTCAGTGATGGTCGCACTGTGGGGGCTTGTCCAAGGTGTGCAACTCCTCTACCGGCTACGCAATCCCTTAGATATTCAAGAGATGGTCTCTTCAGAACCTACACTGCAGCAGATTGTTGATTATCTAGGCGGCGAGAAGTTTATCGAAACCTTTGAGAGCTTTCTCCCCTACGGCGTCGTTCTCTTCGTTGCTATGCTATGGTTTCTTGCTTGGCGTTTGCTCAAAGGGTCCTCCCGAGCTCGTCTCTTCACCCTCGACTTGTTGGCCTTTGCTTTTCTCGTTTTGCTCTTTCGAACCTACGTCTGGGGCAAGCACCTTGAGCTCATCACAATCCTCGGTCAAATGACCATCTTGGTCTTTGCGATGCTCGCCTACACCTCAGACCAAGCACGCCGTTATACAGAAAAAGCCAAGACGCTCAAAACGCCATGGCTCTCCAAATCGGATCTCAAATAAAGATAATTCTGGGCGGTCAGCTAAACTGACCGCCCAGAATTATCTCTACAGTTGTTACTGTTCAGTGTTAAAGATTGGGCCTACATTGCGAGGGCGCTTCAACTCAAAGAAGCCAGGGTAGGATGCCAAAGCGAGAGCGCCGTCAAACACCTTACCTGCTTCTTCACCGGTAGGAGCAGGGCTCATGACCGGACCGAAGAAGGTGACGCCGTTGATGGACATGAGTGGGACGCCGATATCGTCACCACCGGCTGCTTCTAGACCTTCCTTAGTTGAAGTTCGCATCCGCTCATCTGATTCACCAGAAGTAGCGAATTCAGCAAGCTCTGCAGGAAGTCCAGTTGCCGCTAGTGCTTTTTCAATAGCGTCAGAATACTTGTTGTCATTATTCTTGCGGTGGTGAATCTCTTCGCCCAAGGCAGTGTAAAGCGCATCTACCTCAGACTGACCATAGCGTTCAGAAACAGCAGTAGCTACGCGAACAGGGCCCCATGCCTCATCCATATGCTTCTGGTAGCTTTCGGGCAAATCGCGACCTTCATTGAGTACCGCGAGAGAAAATGGATGCCACTGAACCTCAACGTCGCGAACTTTTTCAACGTCTTTAATCCAGCGTGAGGTCATCCAGCACCAGGGGCAGATAGGATCAAACCAAAAATCAATTTTTGAAGTTTCAGACATTCTTTCCTCCATCGATAGAATTCATAGCACCTTAGATGAGCAGAAGCTCAAGCTTTAGGCAGATTTTTTTGTCTCTTCAGGGAAGAACACCAGTTCGGGTGTTTTATTCCCCGCCACTACATCGGCGTCAATGATAACGGCAGAAATATCTGACCGTGAGGGTACATCGAACATGACCGGTTGAAGCAAATCCTCCATGATTGAACGCAAACCTCGCGCCCCCGTTTCACGCTCAATAGCCAGCCGTGCAATTGCCTCAATCGCCTGATCTTCAAAAATTAAATCAACATTATCGAGAGCAAACATACGGCGGTACTGCTTCACCAAAGCATTTTTCGGCTCGGTCAAAATACGGGTAAGTTCTTCCTGGCGCAGCTTTCCTAAAGCAGCCAAAACAGGTAAACGCCCAATAAATTCGGGAATCAAACCAAATTTCAAAAGATCTTCAGGCATGACTTTGAGCATGAAGTCGTCGCTCTCATCAGCAATCTGAATGGGCGCACCGAAACCAATCCCTTTTTGCCCCACCCGGTTCCCCACGATTTCTTCTAAACCAGCGAAGGCTCCGGCAACGATGAAAAGCACGTTCGTTGTATCAATTTTGATGAAGTCCTGCTGCGGATGCTTGCGGCCGCCCTGCGGTGGAACTGAGGCTTCTGTTCCTTCAAGAATTTTTAAGAGAGCCTGTTGAACGCCCTCCCCTGATACATCTCGCGTAATAGAGGGGTTATCAGCTTTGCGGGAAATCTTATCAATTTCGTCAATATAGATGATGCCACGCTGCGCTTTTTCGATATCTCCATCTGCAGCTTGAATAAGCTTCAAGAGGATATTCTCCACGTCCTCCCCCACATAACCTGCTTCGGTCAAAGAGGTAGCATCAGCGACGGCGAAAGGCACATTCAACTTTTTAGCTAGGGTTTGGGCCAGGTAAGTTTTACCAGAACCGGTGGGGCCCACCAGAAGAATATTCGATTTGGCAATTTCAACGTCTTCGCCCTCGGTTGCCAAAAGTGTTTGAGCATCGCTGACAGCCGACTCTGCTGCACGAATTCGCTTATAGTGATTATAAACAGCTACAGAGAGCGCACGTTTAGCTTGTTCTTGCCCAATGACGTACTCTTCGAGATGCGCAAAAACCTCGCGAGGGGTAGGTAGTTCGAGCGTGCTCGAAAGATCTTTAACGTCGGCTAGTTCTTCATCCAGGATTTCGTTGCAGAGTTCAATACACTCATCACAAATATAGATATTTGGACCGGCAATGAGCTTGCGAACCTGTTTCTGATTCTTCCCGCAGAAAGAGCATTTGAGAAGTTCAGCAGCTTCGCTCATTCTCGCCATGCTGTTTGTCCTTTCAATACGACCGAATCTAATCCAAGGCTACCTGTAATTTGAGCCAAGCCAAACTCGTCTTTTACATATCTCGCACTTTATCTCAAAATGACAAGATGACGTTTCCGATGCTGCGTGTTAAGCGCCTTCAATATCGGCGAAATAAAATAGGGGCGCTACTGTTCGTTTGACCAGTAGCACCCCCTATTTCTAACCAGCAGTGATTAGCTAAAATCTTCTGCCTGGTTAAACTTTGGCTTCACAGCCTTGCGTGATTCAAGAACCTGATCCACCAGACCGTATTCTAAAGCCTGCTGAGCGGTCATAATCTTGTCACGCTCGATGTCGCGGTCAACTTCCTCAGCGGTTTTACCCGAATGCAGAGCAAGAGTCTGCGCCGTCCAATCACGCATGCGCATCACTTCATTAGCGTGGATTTCGATGTCGGATGCCTGTCCACCCTGCTGACCACCGAGCGCAGGCTGGTGAATGAGGACGCGGGCGTTTGGAAGAGCCAATCGTTTACCGGGAGTTCCTGCTGCCAACAGGGTAGCTGCAGCAGACGCCGCCTGACCCAAGCAGACCGTCTGAATTTCAGGGCGGATGTACTGCATCGTGTCGTAGATTGCTGTCATCGCGGTGAATGAACCACCGGGTGAATTGATGTACAGCGTAATATCACGATCAGGATCCTGGGATTCAAGAACGAGCAACTGCGCCATAATGTCGTCTGCAGAGGCGTCATCTACCTGAGTACCCAAGAAAATAATGCGATCCTCAAACAACTTGGCGTAAGGATCTTGGCGCTTGTAGCCGTAAGGAGTGCGCTCTTCAAAGCTGGGCAAAACGTAACGGCTATCTGGCATACCTGCAGGAGCCATCATTGAAGGATTGAAATTCATAAGTTATATCTCCTAAAAACGTGGATCCGCGATTACTTATTGTCCGAAAGCTTTGAACCGGCGCTGGTTGCGATGTGATCGAAGAATCCGTATTCCAATCCTTCTTCAGCGGTAAACCAGTTATCGCGATCGTTATCTTTGAGGATGGTTTCTAAGCTCTGACCGGTGCGATCAGCAGTAATCTGCGAAAGACGCTTCTTCATATCAAGAATCAGCTCAGCCTGGGTGCGGATATCAGATGCGGTACCACCGATACCACCGGAAGGCTGGTGCATGAGAATTCGTGCGTTGGGAGTTGCAAAGCGCTTGCCCTTGGTGCCTGCGGTCAGCAGGAACTGCCCCATGGATGCTGCCATACCGGTAACGACGGTTACGACGTCATTAGGAATCAACTGCATGGTGTCGTAAATTGCCATACCTGCAGTGACTGAACCACCGGGTGAGTTGATGTAGAGGTAGATATCAGCTTCTGGATCCTCAGCAGAAAGAAGAAGCATCTGTGAGCAGATGCGGTTAGCATTTGAATCACGTACTTCCGAACCCAACCAAATGATGCGCTCTTTGAGCAAACGGTTGAAGACGTAGTCGTCCTGACCGCCCATAGGTGTTTCCATGGTGGGTTCTGAGCCTGCGGAGAACTGCGGCATAGGCAAAATGTTAGTCATTAATACTTCTTCCTTTTCTCTAACGCCTCGTTATTACAACGAGGCATTGAAAATTTTGGTTAATAGAAGATTATCGAAACCTGCTTGCCATAGGAAAACAGTTCGCTGTTGGCACACGCAACCGGCCTAGAGCTTAACTATTCCGATGCCCTGGCTTGCAGAAGCACGCACTTTTAGTGATAGCACGCAAGAAGACCTTGAGGCGTTGAAATGACTTCGATAGGTGTTTCAAAAATATCAGTCAAAATCTGATTGTTCATCAGCTCTTCGGTGCGGCCCATATGAATGACTTTTCCATTCTTCATAGCACACATGTACCGGGCGTAGCGGGCAGCGTAATTGATATCGTGCAACACCACAATGATCGTACGGTTGAATTGTTCTGCGGCGTCCTTGAGATGTTGCATCATATGAACAGAGTGCGAAATATCAAGGTTATTCAGAGGTTCATCCAACAACACATACTCTGTTTCCTGGGCAAGCACCATAGCAACGTAAGCCCTTTGACGTTGCCCGCCAGAGAGTTCATCAAGATAGCGAGATTCAAGTTCTGCTAGGTGCAAAAAATCTATATACCGGGAAATGATTTCCTCATCTTCAGCGGTTAACCGACCTTTCGAATGCGGGAACCTACCAAACCCCACCAGCTGCCGCACCGTCAGCTTGGTCATAAAATGATTTTCTTGCTTAAGAATCGAAACAATCTTGGCAAGGTCTTTTGACTTCGTTGTCGTAATATCCATTCCTGCGATTTCGATGGCACCCTGATCAATCCCCAGTAGCCGCCCCATCATAGTGAGCAGCGTCGATTTACCAGCGCCATTTGGTCCTACTAAAGCTGTAATCCCACCGCGCGGAATTTCTAAATCTACAGGACCAATGGACACCTCCGAGGAGTAGTTTTTGTTGACATCCTTCAGAGTTATCACAATGCTCCCTTTCGCAAAATAATTGTTAAGAAGACCACTGCCCCCACAAATTCAATGATTATACTGACTACACCCTGGGCAGAAAAAATATGATTCATCAGAAAATACGAGAGGGTAAGCACCAAGTAGGCTAGCAAACTTGCCAGCGGAAAAAGGTACTTATGGTCGTAAGTAGGCGCGCTCTGATAGGTCAACATAGCCACCAAGAAACCCAAAAAAATCATGGGACCCACCAGCGCCGTCGATACTGCAGAAAGCACGGCAACCAGCACCAGCACGGTAAGGGCGATGCGAGAAAAAGTTACGCCCAAGTTCTCTGCAGTTTCCCTGCCCAGAGAAATGACATTCAGCTTCTTCGAAAGGAAGAAAAGAATTAGCGCAGAGCCCACGACCAGCGGTACCGCAACCGGATAGTATTCTGCTTCCGCATTATTGACCGAGCCGAAAAGACGCGCTGTCAAAATATCGAACTCGCTGGGGGTCAGCATGCGCTGCATAAAAGTAGAGAGCGACCCCAGTCCTCCGCCTAGAATAATTCCCACCAAGAGCATGGAATGCATATTGGCATTCTTTCCTCGCAGTAACCAACCGTAAAGCAAAAAGCTGAATCCCACCATGACCAGTATCTGAAAGAGAAACATTTCAAAGGTGCGTGCGTTGAGGAGCCCTGTGGCACCAAAGAAAAAGATGGTTGACGTATGAATGGCTGCATAGAGCGATTGAAACCCCATGATTCCCGGGGTAATGATTTTATTGTTCGCCACCGTCTGAAAAGCAATAGTTGAAACAGCCTGGCATAATGCCACAATTCCCATGGCGGTAACGGCATCGGCCCGTCGCTGAGCAATAATCCAAAAACGACGTGTGCCAAAAGGCATGGGATTGTCGTAAGCAAGTAAACCGAAGGTAGCCAGCAAACTACCTGCTAAGAGAACCCCCATCAAAATCCAATACTTCGTACGGTCAGATGACGTGCGAAATGATCCGCTCATTCGAGTCTTGCTTTGTGACTTTGATGCTACGGAGTCATGCGTTAACAGCACTTGCCCAGCGTCCGTCCTCTCATCGCGCATTTGCTCCACCTTTCACAACCAGCCCTACAAAGACGGTAGCTCCCAAAACACCTAAAATCACAGAAACAGGCATTTCGAAGGGGGCAATGATAATGCGGGCGAGAATATCACACAGTGTTACCACAGCGATTCCGCCCAGGCACACCCATGGGAGATTACTCCGCAGATCATCCCCGCGGAACATACTCACGATATTTGGCACAATCAATCCCAGAAAAGGAAGGGACCCCACCACCACGGTCACTACACCGGTGGCAATCGCTATGAGGGCAGTTGCAATCAGTACCATTCGTCGGTAATTCACCCCCACGTTGGTAGAAAATTCTTCACCCAGACCCGCTAGTGTTAGACGATCGGCCAAAATAAATACGGCAATCACAACGCCCAGAACCATCCAGAGGATTTCATATTGCCCCTGATAGATAGAGGTAAATGATCCTGCGAACCAAACAGACAGCGACTGAAGCATATCTGTCTGCAAAGCAAAGAAAGTGGATACAGAGCTCACTACTGCACCCAACATAATTCCTACGATGGGGACGATAAGGGACGATTTGAGCGAAATTCGGCGCAAGAAGAGAAAGAAAATCATCGCACCGATAAAAGCAAATGCCACGGCAGCGGACATCTTGAACAAGATGGACGCCGAAGGATAAAAAAACAGGACAGTCAGCAATCCCAGACCTGCCCACTCAGTTGTACCAGTAGTAGAAGGCTCCACAAAGCGATTTTGAGTAATCAGCTGCATGACCAATCCGGACATGGACATCGCGGCTCCTGCAAGCACTAGCGCAATGGTTCGAGGGACTCGGCTGATTGCAAACATTTCTCTGCCCTCTTCCCCTGAAAAAATATCGAAGGCACCGGTGAGGAGGGAGAGCGCCAGCAGAATTAGAACCAGCAAGCAGCCGAGCCCTAATTTTGCTGTATAGAGTGGCGCTCGGCTGGTGCGTGGCTTGGGTGTGAGTGCTACAGTTGAATTCAATCTTTACCTCCACAGGCCGCTCCCGGTAGAGCGACCTGTGAGCAATAGGAAATAATGGACACTAAATATTTTCGTTATTTTGATTGCTCAAAGGTATCAGCCATCTGGTTCAGCATCTCTGTATAGGTAATAATATTTTCGTTGGTGTAGGTATCAGAAGGCGCGAGAATAACTTTCTTGTCTTTTACAGCCTTGACATTTGCTAGCGCATCGCTTCCCTCAATAACTTCTTGAGCAGGTTTTGCTGATTCTCCGGAAGAAATTGCCGCGTCACGATCGAGAACAAGCATCACGTCAGGGTTGGATTGAGCAATAGCTTCAACGCTGATGTCATCGCCCTTGTGGTTATCCGAGGTGTTCTCAACTTCCATAGCCGGCGTCATGCCCACTAAATCATAGAGGGGACCAAAGAAACGCCCTTTGCCCGGTGCAACATAACCAATTTCGCTGCCAGAAACGTTGATTGCCATGACTTTCTGCTCAGGGTTGTAGGCCTTCTTTGCACGCTCTAGCGCCTGATCGAAATCAGCAATAAGTTTTTCGGCATCTTTTTCTTTGTTAAAAATTTCTCCCAAAGCCTTCGTTTGTCGCTTAAGTTCTTGGTCAAGAGGTTCTCCCTCACGCGGCTCAAATTCGAGGAGGGTCGCTTCGGGGTTCAGTTCTTTGATGTCTTCATAGTATTGGGAGAAACGTTGCCCATTAATAATGAGTTTGGGTTCGGCTGCTGCAAGCGCCTCGAGGTCAGGTTCGCGGTGAGTGCCGATATCAATGATGTTCTCATTATTTTTCATCTCTGAAAGAGTCGCAGGGATAAGAGACTTCGGTGCGGCAACAGGTTCGATTCCCCAATTCTGGAGGATTTCAAATGAACGGTTATCAGTTACAGCAACGTTTTCAACCGGTAAGGAAAGTTCATGCGTGCCAAAGTTATCTTCAACTGAGATAGTGCGCTCTGACTGAGCGGAGGACGACGTTGCTGAGGAGTCGCTTGCAGATTGTGTTTCAGAAGCTGTATTTCCACCGCATGCCGTGAGTGCAAGGAGGGCAGTCGCGGCCAAAGAAGTAATCGCTAGGGTGGGCTTGCGCATGAAAATTCCTTTGAGTTTTGGCGTGTATGTTTATGTGGACAAAAACTTGTCGCTCTCCACACTAAACTAAGCCTTACCTAACTTCAATTAGAACATACTTATATTTCTTATTTATTTTACCATTTATTGGGCACAAAAAAGGGAGACTCCATTCGGAGCCTCCCTTGATGTATTCGAGCTAGATACTACTCAGCTGATTCTTCTTTAGCTTCTTCGTTTCCACCCAGGTACTTTGAAAGATCCACGATGTTTCCCTCGGAATCCTTGACCTCTGCCTTTTCGATGACAGCTGCAAGAGCCTTGGAACGGCGTACTTCGCCCACCATCAAACCAGCCTGACCGGAGCCATCCAGCATCTGTGCGAACTGGTTGGGATCCATACCGTACTGAGAAGACATGGTGATGATGTAGTCGATGAGCTCAGCCTGCTCAACACCAATTTCTTCCTTCTCAGCAATCGCATCAAGAATCATCTCGTTCTTGAATGCGGTTTCAGCATTTTCACGAACTTCTGCGCGGTGCTCTTCGGTATCGTGACCTTCTTCAGCGCTGGGATTGTTGAAGTGCTGGTTAATCTGCTCTTCGATAACCTTCTCAGGTACTTCGATGTCAGCCATCTCAACGAGCTTTGCAAGAACCTTATCGCGTGCTTCTGCGCCCTGCTCTGCAACCTTGGAATCAGCAGCCTGCTTCTTCAGGTCTTCCTTGAGTTCATCAATGGTGTCGAACTCTGAGGCAAGCTGAGCAAAATCGTCGTCAGCTTCAGGAAGTTCGCGTTCCTTAACTGCGGTGAGGGCAACCTTTACAGTTGCTTCTTCACCGGAGTGCTCGCCGCCTGCAAGCTTGGTTTCGAAAGTAGCATCTTCACCGGCAGAAAGACCGGTGAGCGCCTCGTCAAGACCCTCAAGCATGGTGCCTGCGCCAACCTGGTAAGAAAGGTCGTTCGCTGCGTCAACTTCTTCGCCATCGATAGAAGCGTTGAGGTTAATGGTGACAAAGTCATCATTAGCTGCAGGACGATCTACGGTCTTCAAAGTAGCAAAACGTGAACGCAGTGCATCCAGTTGCTTCTGCTCGTCTTCAGCCGAAACTTCAGTTGCTGCTACCTCAACCTTGATGCCTTCGTAGTTAGGTACCTCAACCTCGGGGCGTACAGTAACTTCAATAGTGAGCTTGACATCGTTCTCACGAGCATCTTCTTCGGGCTTGGAGATAATATCCAGCTCGGGCTGTGCAAGAGGAGTCAAATCATTTTCAGCAAGAGCCTGCTGGTAGAACTCGTTGAGTCCTTCATTCAGTGCGTTCTCAACGATGAAATCAAAGCCTGCGCGCTGTTCAATGAGTGCACGAGGGGTCTTACCCTTACGGAAGCCAGGAACCTGGATCTGCTCAGCTAGGGACTTGTAGGTGCGATCAAGGTAGGTCTTGAATTCTGCGAAAGGAATCTCGACCTCAATCTTTGCGAGGGTCGGATTAAGCTTCTCGACGGCAGTTTTCACGTCCGTGGGTCTCCTGATACATAGTCGGTGACGCAAACTCGGTTGAGTGTGCATTTCAATATCTTTAGGCTTATGAAATAACAAAAACCCGCCGTGATATGCGGCGGGTTCTGTTAACTCATGTCGGGGTGACAGGATTCGAACCTGCGATCTCCTGCTCCCAAAGCAGGCGCGTTAGCCAAGCTACGCCACACCCCGCAAAATGCCGCAAGCACTAAAAAGTTTAGCGGTATTTCTTGGATTTTCCCACTTTTAGATCCATCAGAAAATATTCGGCGTGGCTTCTTGCAGAAACACGCTTCATTATTCCTCATGGAGTGGGCAATAAAAATGCCTGACCTACGACTCCCCGCGGGTGAAGCTTTTATTGAGAGGGGATGACGGGAATCGAACCCGCGTAATCAGTTTGGAAGACTGAGGCTTTACCATTAAGCTACATCCCCATCTGTCCGGATGGGACTTATACAGTAAACACAATTTTCCGGTACCTTGTCAAATCGAAAAACCACAGGTGCTGAATTTTGTTGTTTTATTTGAGAAGATTGCGTCCAATATGGTTTAGTTCTGGCAGCCAGGACACCAAAAAAGGTTCCGCGCCGCAACTTGCTGAACCCGGATTATTTCTCCGCAACGAAAGCATACTTGTCCTTGCCTCTGATAGACATAGTTGGCATGTTCTGGCCACGCTTCTGCCAAGGGTATACCCGGACGGTAATCCTCTTCAGTGGTAACAATCCGCCCCAGCTCTACACCGACTTGCAATAGTTTTTGAGCATCTTCCCATACAGCGTGCCGTTCTTCCACACTCAACGATTTTGCCGGGCGAAAAGGGTCAATCTGCTGTCGGTACAAGACCTCAGCGCGAAAGATATTTCCGATACCAGAAATTATTTTTTGATCCATGAGGACGACGCCGATGGGTCGGGCAGTTTTTGAAAGTGCAGAGAAGAACTGATGGGGATTCGCATCACCATCGAGCGGATCTGCCCCTAATTGAGCGCGCACCATCTCCTTCTCATCAGCAGTTAGCGTGCGGCACACGGTCGGTCCAATTAAATCCGCCCATCCATGGGCAGAAACGATACGGACGCGCACAGTCGGCTTGGGTGGTGGTGGACTGCTGTACTCCCCCACCTCAGCGCCCTCTGTAAGCTCAAATTCCCCTACCTTTCGAGGCGCTCCGATGGATGAAGCTCCACGGAACTGTTGATCCCCTCCAAAATTCCAGGCACCGTAAATACCCAGATGTACGTTGAGGTAAAGATCATTATCAAATCGGAGAAAAAGGTGCTTTCCGTGGGCAAAAGCCTCTTCTAAACGATGACCGTCGAGAAGTTGAGCGCCATCTACGAACCGACCTTGCGGGCTGGAAAGTTGCAGAACTTGCCCGGCAAAAACATCATTGAATTGTCGGGCAAGTCGGTGAATAGAATGTCCTTCAGGCATTACTGTCCTGAAAAATTTTCAATATTTTTTCCCGAGATATCTCCCGTTTTTTCAAATTCTTCTATCTGAGAGATGCGTCGCTGATGACGCTCGACATCCGCCCATGGGGTGGAAAGGAAAATCTTGATAATCTCCAGGGCCTCTTCAAGAGAATGTTGGCGTCCGCCAATAGCGACAACCTGAGCGTTGTTATGTTCACGCGCTAGTGCTGCGGTGTCGTGGTTCCATGCCAGAGCCGCGCGGATTCCCTCAACTTTGTTCGCCGCCATCTGCTCACCGTTACCTGATCCTCCGAGCACAATGCCCAACGAGTCGAGACCGGACTCCCGATCGTGTTTAACCGCCAGCGCTGCATTGATGCAAAAGCTGGGATAATCATCAAGAGCATCGTATTCAGCAGGACCATGATCTACCATCTCATAGCCTAGTTTGGTGAGTTCATCGATGAAGTACCGGCTCATTTCAAGTCCGGCATGATCAGTTGCAATGTGTACTCGCACCTTAGTTCTCTTTTCTGCCACTCTTGGCTTCAGTGAATGACTAGCTACTACAAAAGGGTTATGAATCAGACAAAAGTTCTCAATATATGAGTTAGCCCACTACTATCAAGAGTAAGCTCGAAAGGGCTATTCACATTCTATGTGAGCCCTAGGGTGCTTCTAAAGTTGTGAATCACTCTTTCAAGGATTCAAGAAGAAAGGTGCCTTATGCCCGGCATGAACCTTACGCGCGCTGAAGCTGAAGAACGCGCATCCATCATTACACGCGTTGATTCTTACGCAGTGACCGTTGATCTCACTGCGGATGAAAAAGTCTTTCCCGTTCAAGCTGTCATCACTTTTGATGCGGTGGAAGGTCAGAGCACATTCATCGATGCAATTACCGATTCAGTGCGATCAATTGAACTCAACGGCGAGTCCCTGGATACTTCCCATGCTGATGGCGTACGGATCCAATTACCTGCTCTTGCCAAGAAAAACGTGCTAAAAATCGATGCCGATTTTCTCTATACCAATACCGGCGAAGGTTTGCACCGATTCGTTGATCCGGTAGATAGCGAAGTTTACCTATACTCACAGTTTGAGGTTCCCGATTCTCGCCGCGTATTCCCTGTTTTCGAACAACCAGACCTCAAGGCAGAATTTGAATTTACCGTCAAGGCACCCGCCCATTGGGAAGTAATCTCAAATCAACCAGAAGTTTCACAAGATTCCCTTGAAGGTTCAAAGACCTGGAAGTTCAAGCCAACTCCCCGCATTTCTTCTTACATCACAGCTCTCATTGCGGGGCCATATGAAAAAGTCACCTCATCTCTGACGAATTCAGAGGGACGCGACATCGCGTTAGGTATTTTCGCTCGCAAATCTCTCATGGAATATCTAGATTCTGAAGAAATCTTTACCATTACACGTCAGGGGTTCGAGTTCTATGAAGAACAGTTCAAAACCCCTTATCCCTTTGAGAAATACGACCAACTTTTCGTTCCCGAATTTAATGCCGGCGCCATGGAAAATGCCGGTGCCGTGACCTTCCTCGAAGATTATATTTTCCGCTCTAAAACCACAGAAGCTCTCATTGAGCGCCGCGCTGTAACCGTTCTGCACGAGCTAGCCCATATGTGGTTTGGCGATTTAGTCACCATGAAATGGTGGAATGATTTGTGGCTCAATGAATCTTTCGCTGAATTCATGTCTACGCTTGCCACCGCAGAAAACACTCGTTTTGCCTCTCAAGCATGGGCAACGTTCTCGGCATCTGAAAAGACATGGGCTTACCGCCAAGATCAGCTCTCTTCAACCCACCCCATCGTCGCACCAATCCGCGATTTGAACGATGTCCAGGTCAACTTTGATGGCATTACATATGCCAAGGGTGCTTCTGTGCTTCGCCAAATGGTGGCTTGGGTCGGACAAGAAAATTTCATGGCAGCACTCAGCGAATATTTCACCAAACACGCCTTTAAAAACACCGTTCTGGCCGACCTTTTAGTGGAGCTTGAGGTAACATCCGGCCGAGATATCAAAACCTGGTCCAAGAAATGGCTAGAAACAGCCGGCGTCAACACTCTCAGCACTGAGGTCGAAGAAGCTGAGGACAAAATTTCCTCGCTAAGGATCCGCCAGAGTTTTGCCGATGGGTATGAAACGCTTCGACCGCATCGCTTGGTAGTGGGTTTCTATAATCTCACAGATGGCACTTTGACTCGCACCGACCGCTTCGAGCTGGATATCGACGGCGAAAGCACCGAAGTTACAGAAGCAGCTGGTAAGAGCCGTCCTGATCTCATTCTGGTTAACGATGAAGATCTCGCCTACGCCAAGATTCGTTTGGATGAGAAATCCCGAGAAACAGCTATATCGCATCTAGGTGCGATCGATTCTCCAGTAGCACGAGGAGTGGTATGGGGTTCGCTCTGGGATACCACCCGCGATGCAGAGATGCCGGCCCGCTCTTTCGTCGACTTGGTGCTGAACAACATCGGTGAAGAAACGAACTCCACTGCTGTTCGAGTTCAACTCGCTAACCTGGAACTGACTTTACGTTCTTACGTTGCCCGTGCCTCCGCTGAGAAAACCCGTATTGAGGCAGCCAACCGACTCTGGGAAATCACACAGGCGGCCAAAGCTGACTCCGATAACCAGCTACAATTTGTGCGCACCTTCGCTCGCCTAGCGGAAACCGAAGAACAGCTAGATGTGGTGGAATCGTTACTCACAGGAGAAACCGTTTTAGAGGGTCTTGAGATCGATACCGATTTGCGCTGGACTCTCGTTACCTCTCTTGCAGCTGGCGGACGGCGTACTGAGCAGGATATCGACGCCGAGCTGGAGAAAGACAATACTTCGAACGGCCAGCAGGCTGCTGCAACTGCCAAGGCTTCAATCCCTACCGCCCAAGCAAAAGAAAACGTATGGAACGACGTCGTAGAGAGCAATAAGCTTTCTAACATTATTCAGCGCTCGGCAATTGCAGGTTTCTTTAGTGGAAATAAGAATGAGCTTACCGATGCTTACATAGATCGGTATTTCGATTCTGTGGAAAAGGTCTGGCGCGACCGCAGTCATGAAATTTCCCAGCAGGTCATCGTGGGGCTTTATCCCCGCAATTACTCTGCTGAGTTGCTGGAGAAAACCGAAAACTTCCTGGCATCCTTGCCTGAAGATGCGGGTTCATTAGCCCGTCAGATTTCAGAAGCCCGAGATGGCGCAGAACGTGCCTTGAGGGTTCAGACAGCTGATATCTAGAATGTATTCAAAAATAACCGGACATCGTTTCTTTGCGAAGAAGCGATGCCCGGTCTCTTATCAATGTCATTGGGCAGTTTTTTCAGAGCGCCTACACTGGTTGCATGAGTGAAAATATCAACCCTCACAGTTTTTACGCCCAAGTAGGCGGCGCCCCCGTCTTTGAGAAATTATGCCGGGAATTTTATCTGCGCGTTGCCGCTGACCCTGAATTCAAGGCAATGTATCCCGAAGAAGATTTAGAACCGGCAGAGCGCCGCTTGCGGATGTTTCTCGAACAATATTGGGGTGGACCGAAAACATACCAAATTGAAAGAGGTCACCCTAGGCTCCGTATGCGACACATGCCTTTTGCAATTGGTCCTAAAGAGCGGGATATGTGGCTGGGTTATATGCGTGAGGCGGTTGATACGTTGAATCTATCCCCGTTGCACGAGGCAGAGCTGTGGGATTACCTCGAACGATCGGCGCACGCAATGCAAAACCGCGCGTACTCGGCAGAGCACCCACACAATCATCCCGAGTAAATCTATTTACCCCGCTTTGAAAGAATATATCCCCCAGGCGCGGTTATTCTTACCCACTCACCACTGCAAAAAACGCGTAACGTACCTTCAAATACTGGGGGTAGAAAGCCCATCACGACGGCGGTAAAAGCCACCGCGCTGGGGAGTTCAACCTCTTGCAGCAACACCGTGTTGCTTTCTGCTTTTAGCTCTAGAGATGAAGTCCAGATGCGCGAACGAACAGTATCGAGTACTGCATGTCCGGGATTTTGAGGAAGAGCTCCGTCAACGGCTTTCATGCCCTCACTGGCGGCGGTGAAAAGGTCGTCTGCGTCAATGACCCCTTTTTCTTCCCACCCCTGTAAGGGCGGTGTGGTCCCGCTCCACGGCGCAGAAACAGTTACAGGCGGGATTTTGAGGAAATAATTTTCTTCGGCAATGCGAGCCAATCTATCCAGAAGTACAGAACTTTCGACGACGACGTCCACATGGGCAGGAGTTTGAAGCCTCATGGCGCGCATTCCCAACACTGTGGGGGTGGTATCTAAAAGTGTTTGGGGGTATAGCGTACTTACAAATGCGGCAAGAACTGAGCCGGAAGCGGTCAGCCGTACAGCAGCTTGAGAATCTACGGATCTTATCCGGGTAATAAAAGT
Organism: Rothia amarae; assembly: GCF_042677725.1. NCBI lineage: Bacteria > Bacillati > Actinomycetota > Actinomycetes > Micrococcales > Micrococcaceae > Rothia > Rothia amarae. The sequence goes on along the minus strand of NZ_JBHUCN010000013.1, from coordinate 313,414 downwards.
TGCTAGGTCTTTTGCTGTCCTGGCATCGCCTAGATGTAGGGAGTCAGGGAATCCGCTCTGAGATGAATTTTCTGCCACGGTTGCCTTTCTACTGCAGATTAGAAGGTAAGTACATTCAATAGATTACCGCGTTGTGAGAAGGTAAGAACATGTCCGATAGCACAGAACGTATTGAAGAAAAGACCGCTGGAGTACCGGCAGTTGATGACCTCCTCCGCATGTTGCAACTCAATCCAAAGGAATCTAAAGACGGCTTCGAAAGCTTTGAAGCGATGACGCTTAACAGGGAATCCAGCCGTATTTATGGTGGTCAGGTCCTTGCCCAAGCAATTGTTGCTGGGGCCCAGTCAGTTGCCGCAGACCGCACCATGCACTCGATTCATGCATACTTTGTGCGGCCAGGAGACGTTGACCAGCCACTGTCCTTTAACGTCAAGAAACTTAACGACGGAAGATCATTTTCTACCCGACGCATTCAAGCCTCGCAGGCGTCTGAAGAAATCTTTTCTGCCATTGCCTCCTATCAAACTGATACTCAAGGTGCCGAGCACAGCTCCCCCGCTCCTGAAAATATCCCCGATCCAGAATCTTTGCCCACGGTGGCTGAACTCGTCGGGCATGTTCCTTTGCCCATTGCCCAGGCAATCGCCTTTGAACGCCCCTTTGACATCCGACATGTGGAGCCACCGCTGTGGCTCGCGGCAGATCCCGAGCGCAAACCCAGTACAGCAATCTGGTTCAAAGCTTTCGCTCCACTAGGTGATGACCCCATCATCCACCAAGCTGCAATCGCCTACGCCTCAGATTACGTGCCTGTTGAACCTGGCCTGCGAGCGCACGGCAAGTACTGGCTGGAGCAAGGTATGAAGGTTGCTTCCCTCGATCACGCGGTGTGGTTTCACCGCCCGGCGCGTGCTGATGAATGGTTGCTGTATGTGCTGGATTCACCCAGTGCTCAGGATGCACGTTCGTTAGCGACAGGCAAGATTTTTACGGCAGAAGGAGTGCATGTGGCTACTGTTGCGCAGGAAACGATGCTTCGCTTGCCTGAATACCGGGAGAATATTACGGCTCCCTACCAGGATTAGTCAAGTTTTCCCGGGTCTTAAATGAATGCCCAAAAGCCCCATTGATCTGCGTGAACAATGGGGCTTTTGGTGTGGTTTCAGAATCGATTAGCGGGTGAGCTTGCGGTGAACCACGCGCTTGGGCTTGGCTGCCTCAGGGCCCAATCGCTCTACCTTGTTTTCCTCGTAGGATTCGAAGTTACCTTCGTACCAGTACCAGTTATCGGGGTTTTCTTCGGTACCTTCCCACGCAAGGATATGGGTGGCGACTCGGTCGAGGAACCAGCGGTCGTGTGATACGACGACTGCGCAACCGGGGAATTCCAGGAGTGCGTTTTCAAGCGATGCGAGGGTTTCGACGTCGAGGTCGTTGGTCGGTTCGTCCAAGAGCAACAAGTTGCCGCCCTGTTTCAGAGTGAGAGCTAGGTTGAGGCGGTTACGCTCACCACCGGAGAGCACTCCTGCCTTCTTCTGCTGATCTGGACCTTTGAAGCCGAAGGCGGAGACGTAAGCTCGAGAGGGCATTTCTACCTGCCCGACCTGGATGTAATCGAGTCCGTCAGAAACTACTTCCCAGAGGGTCTTTTCAGAATCGATGTTTGCTCGGTTCTGATCCACGTAGGAAATCTTGACGGTATCGCCGATTTTGAGTTCGCCGCCGTCGAGCTCCTCCATGCCCACGATGGTCTTGAAAAGGGTCGATTTACCGACGCCGTTAGGACCAATAACACCTACGATGCCGTTTCGAGGCAGCGAGAAGGACAGACCGTTGATGAGGGAACGACCGTCGAAGCCTTTCTGCAAGTTCTCAGCTTCAATGACGACGTTACCCAAGCGAGGTCCTGGAGGAATCTGGATTTCCTCGAAGTCCAGCTTGCGAGTCTTCTCAGCCTCTGCTGCCATCTCTTCGTAGCGTGCGAGACGAGCCTTGGACTTCGTCTGACGGCCCTTGGAATTCGAACGAACCCAATCGAGTTCGTCGGAAAGGCGTTTAGCGAGCTTGGCGTCCTTCTTACCCTGAACCTCAAGACGGGCGCGCTTCTTCTCCAAGTAGGTGGAGTAGTTACCTTCATAAGGGTAGAGGTTGCCGCGGTCAACTTCAGCAATCCATTCAGCGACGTGATCCAAGAAGTAACGGTCGTGGGTTACAGCAATAACTGCGCCCTCGTAGGACTTCAGGTGCTGCTCAAGCCACAGAACGGATTCAGCGTCGAGGTGGTTGGTGGGCTCATCGAGCAGAAGAAGGTCGGGTTTCTCCAGCAAGAGCTTGCACAGTGCCACACGACGGCGCTCGCCACCGGAGAGGTTTGAAACGGGGCTATCGGCAGGAGGGCAACGAAGTGCTTCCATTGCCTGCTCAAGCTGAGAATCGAGATCCCATGCATTGGCGGCGTCGATAGCCTCTTGAAGTTTTCCCATTTCTTCCATGAGCGCGTCGAAGTCAGCTTCGGGGTTCGCCATCTCTTCAGAGATTTCGTTGTATCGATCAAGTTTGCCCTTGATTTCGCCTACGCCTTCTTCGACGTTGCCCAATACAGTTTTTTCTTCGTTCAGCGGGGGCTCCTGAAGGAGGATTCCCACGCTGTAACCGGGTGATAGCCGCGCTTCACCGTTTGATGGAGTGTCAAGTCCAGCCATGATTTTAAGGATGGTTGACTTACCAGCACCGTTAGGGCCAACCATACCGATCTTGGCACCGGGGAAGAATGACATGGATACGTCATTGAGGATGACTTTATCGCCCACAGTTTTGCGGGCTTTGCTCATCGTATAAATAAATTCAGCCATATTTATAAGGCTACCGTGTTCCGTCAAATATTCCACGCCCGTGTAGTTTGCTCTCCTCTTGAGAACAAAAATAGATGCAGTGAGAAGAGAGATTGGCTGTGCAGTGCGGACCCGCCTCATCGAGCGAGGTGGGTCCACCGGGGTGAAGGGTTGTTATACCATGGCAGTTACTGCTTCGTTATTTGTGGTATTTCCTTCTACCAAACCATGTGTATCTGGTGCGTTGTCTCCAGCATTTTCTGATGGGTGGAAAGTTTCAGATTCTGAAGAGATACCATTGTGCTGCCCATTTTCTGAAGTATCCGGGATAGAGCTCTTTTGAGTTTCGCCCTGTGTATCAGGATGAATGGCACGATTGAAAGAAGATGTTCCTAGATTCAAGTCATGGCCAATCGCTGATGCATCGATTTCAACTGTGGTGCCCTTGCGTCCGTCGTCGTTGCTCCACTGCTTGACGTTAAGTCTGCCGGTGACAATCACTGGCTGCCCGACGAAAATACTTCGATTGGCGTGCTGGGCGAGCGCCCGGTAGGAGTTGATGGTGTACCAATTCGTGGTTCCTTCGCGCCACACCTGCTGCTGCGCGTCGTACCATCGAGGAGTTGACGCAACTCGAAAGTTTGCAACAGGAAGTCCTGAGGGCAGTTTGTTAAGCGTAGGGGTAGTGGCTACGAATCCGCGGATGGTGATCATATCTGTCATGGTTTACTCCTGAGTGTGAAAATAAAATTTGTTCTCTCATTGGAGCTCATCGCGGGTTTTCGTGCCGGGTGAGGAGTCGTAAACCTGTGGATATCTTCCCTTATTTATCTGAATTTTTGGTTTTGTGGAAAAGTCTGTGTCTTTCCACAAGCGGGTTATCCACAGCTAGAATTTTTCCTCGCTCCCGGCGCCTTTCCAGGCTTATCGTGGTGCCATGATTGAAATCCACCCGCAACAAACTCATAAATATGCACCCTCGCTGGCTCGTCCCCGGTGGGTTCGCGGCGAACTAACCGAAACCTACTACCGTAAAGAATGGTCGCAGGTGTCCCTCGTTCAAGAAGAAGTTTTTGAACAACTGTGCCTTCTCACTTTTCAAGTGGGGTTAGGTTTTGAAACCGTCCTCAAGCATCGGTCAGCAATCGCTACTGCGCTGTGCAACTTTGACTTAGACGCTCTTGCGAATCTCACCGATGAAGATTTGATAAAAATCTGCACGGATCCCGCCGTCATTAGAAACCTACAAAAATTCAGGGCGTGCAGAAATAATGCGCAGATAGTTGTTAAGTATGAAATTAATCTTGCACAAATTTTCATAGATGCGTTTGAGAACTATCCCACCGTCTCAGATTACGAATCCTTGCCACAATATTGTGAAGAATCCATAGAATTAGCTAAAGAATTGACAGGGCTCGGAATAAAATTTTGGGGGCCGACAGTGCTTTGTTCAGCTGCCCAAGCACTCGGTCTCATTCAAGTCATTGAAGAAAACTAGCTTGCGACCTCAACGTTTCTCCTCTTAAACGAGTAGGGACGGAGATGAAAGTATTTGGCGCCTTCTCCCCTGCTTCGCTACTGTGGAGGAATGAAGAGCCCCGTAACTGACTACCTCAACGAACTTCTCGAGCGTAACCGCAATCATGACGGTGGCGAGCGCGCCTCCTACATCCCCGAATTGGCTCGCGCTAATCCTCATCGTTTTGGGATTGCCATGACGACTGTTGAGGGACGTACCTACTCCGTGGGGGATGACAACATTGAGTTCACCCTCCAATCTATGTCCAAACCTTTTGCATATGCAGCAGCTTTAGATATGCACGGCAAAGAGTATATGAGCGAACGAGTTGGAGTGGAGCCCTCGGGCGAAGCTTTCAACGAGCTCTCAATTGAAGAAGATAGCAATCGACCCGATAACCCCATGATTAATGTGGGGGCGATTGCCGTTCACGGATTGTTGTTAGAGAAGGATACCCCGAGCCAGGAACGCATTGAGTATCTTCGCGAATTTTTCTCCCGCTTGGCTGGCCGAGAGTTGACGATTGATCAGGATGTCTTCACTTCAGAGCTCGAGACCGCAGAGCGCAATTTTGCCATGGGGCACATGCTGAAGGGCTTGAGCGTCTTTGATGGGCCAGCTCACGGGGTGGTGGAAGGCTATATCGCCCAGTGCGCCGTCAAAGTCAATATTCGCGATCTTTCTGTCATGGGCGCCACGCTATCCAATGGGGGTATCCAGCCGCATACCGGTGAACAGGTTATTGAACCTTTGGTAGCCCGCCAAGTACTTTCAGTGATGGTCTCTGCAGGAATGTACGATGCCTCGGGGACCTGGTTTGCGGATGTCGGCATTCCTGCGAAATCTGGAGTTTCAGGCGGTATTCTAGGTGTCCTGCCCGGTCAGTTGGGTCTCGGAGTCTTCTCTCCTAGCCTGGATGCCAAGGGTAATAGCGTTCGAGGAATTCGCGTATTCAAAGAGCTTTCTGATCGCATGGGTCTGCACATCATGGACACTGAGGCATACAGTTACCATGCTGTTCGTGCGGTCCGGCAGGTGGGCGATGAACTGATTATTGAGCTTCAGGGACGCTTGGAGTTCTCCAACGCCGAAGAAATACTTTCTCAGCTTGAAGAGTTGGAATACAACTGTACCGACGTCGTCATAGATTTGACGCGGGTCAGTGAAGCTAACCGGGTGGGCCGGCATATGCTACTCGATGGTTTGCACCGGCTACAGGAAGAGGATTTACAGGTATCGTTGCTGGATCCAGATAATATCCTTAAATTCAAGAATTCTGCGCACGACGACGGCATCCACTACCTGCGTTCGCGGCAGAAATAGCTTGCGCAGAGGATAGGACATATCAGATTCGGTGCGTCCCATAAATCGCCCTTTGGTACAGCAATAAAAAAATAACCCGTCTGACTAGCGTTACTTCTCGTCAGACGGGTTATTCGGTTGTGCCCCAGGAGGGAGTCGAACCCCCGACCAAGAGATTAGAAGGCTCCTGCTCTATCCACTGAGCTACTGAGGCGACAGTTCACAGAGTGAACCTTCCCCATATTACTCATTTCTCAAGGGCAGAGCAAAGAACGCTCATTAGATGATGACCTGGTAGATGGAGGAACGCTTTCCTCGGCGAAGGACTCTCCGCGTTGCCGGGTCAATGAACACCAGATAACTCGCATAGGCCAGTGAAATGACGACGGCTATGAGACGCCCCATATTCATGTCGAAGTCCTGAATGTAGGGAGAAACATCGAGCTGGTCGCTGACTGCGTAAATCATGAAGAACAATGTGGTAATGAAGTAGAAGTCTAATTGCCAATCAGTTCTAATGCCGGATGCGGCAAGGAATGGAATGATCCAGAGCAGGTACCAGGACTGGATCATGGGTGCAAAGATGACGATGCAACCCAGCGATATACCAATTCGTCGAACCAGTTTGGAGTCTTGCCCCACAAACATCACTAGGACGGCGCCCAACATACCGATGAGCTTCCCCATGGAACCAATGGCATCGCGAATAGTTTCGGCGGTTTCTCCGCCCAAGAGCGGGGTAAAAATCATGCCCGCCATCCAGGCAATAAAACCAACCGGTGCATACCAAATCAGCTGACCGCCAGTCGTGGAGAGCGCACCGACCCAGCCGAACCCAAAACCGTTGATGAGGCCCATTATGCCCAATTCCGCCAGAGATACGGTCAATGTCAAAGCCCAGAACATAAACTTTCGGGGCCATGATGCTCCTCGCCCTGCCCACAGTAAACCAATGAAGGGCAAGATCACCAGAGCAATAGGCTTGACAGCGATCGCTAGGGTAACCAGTGTGATTCCGAGAATTCCACCCTTCCAGTTACGATGAGCGGCAGCAAAATATGTTCCCGCTACGGCAAATCCGGTCATCAAAGCGTCATTGTGCCCTGCGGTTACAAACTGAGCGATGAAGAGAGGGTTAGCGACGACCAACCAGAGCGCTCGGACGCCGTTAATATTGTGCAAAGCAGCAATCTTAGGCACAAAGTAGGCAATGAGAGCTACACCAAAAACTGCAACTCCGCGGAAGAGATAGATACCTAAATCGACGTTTGTTCCCGCCAGCCATGCAACCCCTTGTTCGATCCAGAGAAAGATGGGGCCGTAAGGCGGAGGCGACTGCGCCCATAAAGGATCTGCTCCATACTGGAAGAAATTGTTGATAGAGGAGACGCCCACTTCATAGGGGTTCTGCCCACTGAGCATCACTCGCCCCTGAGCAAAATAAGAAAATATATCTCGGGAAAAGAGCGGGAATGCGATAAGTTGAGGGGTAGTCCAGCACACGATAGCCAACCAGGTATACCGTTTGGCATTTCCCCTCCATACGATGAGTTTTTGGGACAGCCGGAGCCATTCACGGCACATAATCATGCCACCTACTGCAAGCAAAATAATGCAGAGAATAATCCCCGAAATGTTGTAACGCAAGGAGATTACAAAGGGGATTCGTTGCAGAGGGGAAGCATCCGCAAGCCATCCCACGCCAAATGAGCCCACCATCATCAATAGCGATCCCAAGGTACCGAGCACTATGGTACGTAATGGGTTGCCATAAATATATTTAGATCGCTTGCCTACTCGCTTACTAGCGGGTCGCTGAACCTTATTTGCAGACATTGGGCTCCTGCATCGCGGGATTTACTGAACTCTCCTGATATTACCGAACCCGAACACCCCTACTGACCACCTGGTAGACACTACTTCTGTGAAATATCACCAAGTATTCTGCTGCAGAGCGAAAATGCTGAGTAGAGCTCGCCTGGGGAGTAAGTTAGAAGGGTGTCTATTTCTAATGAACGAATTGTATGGATTGACTGCGAGATGACAGGGCTCTCTTTGGAGAACGATGCTCTGATTGAAGTCGCAGCACTTGTGACCGATGCAGAACTCAACATATTGGGTCAAGGTGTAGATGTCATTATCAAGCCTGACCCTGCTGCGCTGGAGAACATGGATGATTTTGTAACGAACATGCATAAGACATCTGGTCTACTCGATGAACTAGAACAGGGAATCTCAATGGGAGACGCCGAGCGTCAGGTGCTCGACTATATTCAGGAGTTTGTACCCGAGCCGCGCAAGGCACAACTTGCGGGAAATTCAATCGGCACAGACAAGACTTTCCTCAGCCGGGATATGCCTGAACTGATTGATTACCTTCACTACCGCGTTATTGATGTTTCAACCATTAAGGAACTTTCCCGCCGTTGGTTCCCCAAAGCTCACTACAATGCCCCGGCCAAGACTGGAAACCATCGCGCCCTTGGAGATATTCGGGATTCGATTGATGAACTTCGTTACTATCGCGAAGCCGTTTTTGTGCCGGCACCAGGGCCTGATTCCAAGGCAGCCTCTGCAATCGCACAAAAGGTGCAGAACAGCAGGCAGGAGCTAAGCTAAGAACCTTTCACCGCAGAGTGATAACCATCACCGCGAAAGTGCTCTGTTCAATTTTGGTTTTTGAGCGAATTCCAGTAGAGTATTCTCTGTTGCCAAGCACGGATGAAGAAATTCATTGAATGTAGAAGCACATGGTGGTCGTAGCTCAGTCGGCAGAGCGCCTGGTTGTGGTCCAGGAGGTCGCGGGTTCAACCCCCGTCGATCACCCCAAGAATAAAGGGTCGTTATGGTTTCCATAACGACCCTTTTTTTGCTTTATCTATACCCTCTATACACGCTCTGAACCAGAAGTTTTCAGGAGTTGAAATGACTATCCGGCCAATCGTTATCCACGGAAACCCCGTACTTCATCGACCTGCTCAGCCCGTCACACAGTTTGATGCTGAGTTAAAGACTCTCATTGAAGATATGTATGAGACCCAGGAAGCCTCCCACGGTGTAGGACTTGCCGCTCCCCAGATCGGAGTGGGGCTGCGTCTGTTTACCTACTCCTTTGAGAATGAGGACGGCGTACCGCCCGTTGGCGTAGTCATCAACCCCCTCCTCACCCTGGGCAAAATCTCTACGCAGGACCCAGAGCCTGAAACCGAAGATGAGGGCTGCCTCTCATTCCCCGGCTATAGCTTTCCTCTCAAACGAGCTGAGTGGGTCAAAGTTTCGGGATGGGACGCCGAAGGTAAGCCTCTACAGTTTGAGGCAACCGGCTGGTTTGCGCGCGTCATGCAACACGAAGCTGATCACCTTGATGGCAAACTCTATATAAATCGCCTCAACAAAAAGTGGGGGGCAAAAGCTAAGAAAGTGGCAAAGCGAGAAGATTGGACCCATGAGGGACACCAATGGACGCCAGGAGTAGACCCAGACCCCTTTGGCCACTAAGGAAGAAGATATCAGGCAGAAAAAGGGACGGGACGCTCTATGAGCCGGGTTTTGTACTTGTACAACAAGTGGCAATCATCCATCTAGGCCCTACGTTGCCGTAGAGCTCAAGCAGCCTACCCGAGCATTTCGACGCACAGCCTACTTCATGCTCTGTTTGACCTTGCTCCGAATGGGGTTTACCAAGCTATCTCAGTCACCTGAGATACTGGTGAGCTCTTACCTCACCTTTTCACCCTTACCTCGTAAAAGGCGGTCTTTTTTCTGTGGCACTAGCCTGCAGGTTACCCTGAGTCGACGTTATCGACCATCCTGTGCTGTGGAGCCCGGACTTTCCTCGAGGTGGACATTACATCTCACCGCGCGATTGCCCGAGCGTCCCGTCCGTCTCTAAACTTTACTACACTTGAAGTCATGCTTATTTTGTTACCCCCATCAGAAGGCAAAGCTCCAGCGTCAAAGGGCGAGCCGGTGGACTTCGCAAATCTCAGCTTTTCTGAGTTGACCGAAGCGAGAGAGTTGGTAGCGAAAGAGCTCATGACGGTTAGCAGTCACCACGATGCTCCCCAGCTCCTCAAGGTAGGCAAGACACTTAGCTCAGAGATTATTCGTAATCAGAGGATTCTTGCGGAGCCAGCCGCTGCCGCTGCTGAAGTTTATACGGGCGTCTTGTATGAAGCTTTAGACTATTCATCGTTCACCGCAGCTCAAAAACAAAGAGCAGATTCGTCCATCTTAGTTATTTCTGCCCTGTGGGGTGCTCTGAAACTCACCGACAGAATTCCCGCTTACCGGCTATCGATGGGCATTCGATTAGGAGAATGCGGTAATCTCGCAACATTTTGGCGAGGGGAACTTTCATCCCTCCTAGCAGACTACGCCCAGGGCCACCTCATCATCGACTGCCGATCAGCGGCGTATTCCAATGCCTGGAAACCACCTCAGGCGCAGACCTATTTAGTCCGTGTCGAGCAAGTGCAAAAAGACGGCAGCAGAAAAGTAGTATCCCACTTCGCTAAACACTATCGAGGGCTACTGGCTCGCTATCTCATAATGGAAAAACTTCTATCCTGCGATTCCATAGAAAAACTTTCAGAAAAGCTTAACTCTCACTGGACCGTTGAGATTACCCCCGCAACACCGAAGCAAGCGGGGATCCTCACGCTGGTGGTGCCCGCTCCCCCGGTAGCCTGAAATATTAGACCAATACTCTCTTACTTCAAGAGAGCAGTGCTTGCCGATCCATCTACGACGCTGGTGGAAACAACGAAATCCCACGGGTCAGTATTGAGTTCAGATACGTAGGTTTCAATTTCGAATCCCTGTTTTACTAATCGCTGTTTCAGGGCTTCTGCCGCGTCCGTCATCCATAACCACTCGCTGGCAAAATGCGAACAATCAATCAAACAGGGTGTGCCTAAGCCAGAAATCAAGGCAGTTTCACGAGCTTCAGAGGCAGGATGATGGCGCAGGTCAGCTGTAATATATACATCTGCTTGATGGGCTCGTACGGCGTCAAAGAGGGAGTCTCCCGCGCCGGTACACAGGGCAATTTTTTGGATTTTGGTCTGAGGGGTTCCGGCTACCCGCAGACCAGCGGCTGTTGCCGGCAGAAAATCCGCAATTTTCTCTGCGAGTTCCTTCAGAGTAAGGGGGGCAGGAAGTGAACCTACTCGCCCGATTCCAACTTCAACCTGTTTTCCCTCAATTTCCACAGTCTCAGGGGAATCTAGAATTTCTGTTGCAGCAATCCCCAGATTCTTCATGAACGCATCGTTGGTTCCCAGAGGAGCAGAATCCACGTTTGTATGAGCACCAAGTAATCCGCAGTGGTTCTCAATCAGAGTATGCACCACCTCGCCCTTATAGTCACTCGCAGGCAAGAATGATGTTCCCTTAAGCAAAAGTGGATGGTGAGTAATCAGCAATTGGGCATTGCGCGATACGGCCTCATGGGCTGTGGCTACCGTGGCATCAACCGCAAAGCCCACGGTACGGACCGGGTCGGATGGGCGCCCTGTCACCTGGCCGCTGGCATCCCAGCTCTCTGCAATCGAAAGGGGAAACATCTCGTGGAAGACTTCTAAAACTTTTTCTAATGAAGGTACATTCTGAGTATTCATACAAGGTATTGTCTCAGAAAATTAATTGAGATCACGAGGAATTTCCACCTCAGGGCATTCGTTGAAATGTATAAATCAACAAATTTCAGTGAATGATTGAAGGGAAATATCAATCCAATGCAAAGTTTTGTAGTGGGCGCAGGATGTTTTTGGTGCATTGATGCGGTCTATCGAAATATCCGAGGCGTTCAATCAAATGTGGTGGGATATACAGGCGGCGCCACCGATAACCCGGACTACTATAGCGTCTGTTCTGGTCAAACAGGCCATGTAGAAGTAGACAAAGTGACCTTCGATGAAACGGTGATACCCGCAGACGTCATGTTGGATATCTTCTTCACTTCGCACGATCCCACCAGCTGGGATCGCCAAGGCGCCGACGTCGGCTCCCAATACCGTTCAGCACTTTTCTATGAAAATGAAGAACAAAAACAACTTTTCGAAGCGGCAAAGAAACGTGCCGAGCAGGTGTGGGAACGACCGGTAGTTACCGTGATTGAGCCGCTGGGGACCTTCTGGGAAGCTGAAGAACTCCACCAGAATTTCTACCAGAAGAATCCTTACGCTGGGTATTGCATGGCCATCGTCAACCCTAAGGTTTCTAAAGTACGCCAGCAATACGCTGAATACCTCTTGTGATACAACCCTAAACATTACAAAACATTTCTCAAATATTACTGCTTCCTTCTTAATCTCCGTAAAGTAGTGAGGGAAGCAAAATATTTTCTTCCGAAAGGAAAAGCTATGTCTAAGATGTACAACAACGTCACGGAAATTATTGGCGGTACCCCCATGGTGCGTCTGAACCGTCTTGACGCTGATTTGCCCGGCAATGTAGCCGTCAAACTAGAGTTTTATAATCCTGCTAATTCGGTAAAGGATCGTATCGGTCGCGCCATCATCGATGCCGCAGAAAAGTCCGGTGACCTCAAGCCCGGCGGCACTATCGTCGAAGGCACCTCTGGTAATACCGGTATTGCCCTAGCGATGGTTGGCGCAGCGCGTGGATACAAAGTTATTCTGACTATGCCTGAAACCATGTCCAACGAGCGCCGGGTGATGCTCCGCGCGTTTGGCGCAGAGATTGTTCTGACTCCAGGTGCCGATGGAATGCGCGGGGCCGTGGAAAAGGCTCGCGAGATTGTAGAGAACTCAGAAAATGCAATCCTGGCTTCGCAGTTCTCAAATGAGGCTAACCCAGAAATTCACTACACCACCACCGGCCCAGAAATTTGGGAAGCTACCGATGGCGAAATCGATATTTTTGTAGCGGGCGTGGGTACGGGTGGTACCGTCTCAGGTGCTGGTAAGTACCTCAAGGAGAAGAAGAGCGACATCAAGATTGTTGCTGTAGAACCTTCTGACTCCCCCTTGCTTTCCGGTGGTTCAGCTGGTCCTCACAAGATTCAGGGTCTGGGTGCTAACTTTGTGCCCGATACACTTGATCGCGAGATTTACGATGCGGTAACTCCTGTATCGGCTGAAGATTCAGTCAAAACTGCACGTGCGCTCGGAACTGAAGAGGGCATTTTGGGCGGTATTTCCTCCGGTGCCGCGGTATGGGCTGCGCTCGAAGAAGCCAAGAAATCAGAAAATAAAGATAAGCTCATTGTGGCAATAGTTCCCGATTTCGGCGAACGTTACATCTCTACTCTTCTGTACGAGGATATTCGCGGCTAAGCACCAGAATCTCTATTTTCCCAAGGTGGCGAACAGCTCAAGTTGTTCGCCACCTTGTAGTATCAGATACTAAGAGCCAAGGTGCTTTCAGCGAAGAAGTTACGACAGGCTGAAGTTGTACGCTGATATGCCTGCACATTTTGAGGAAAGTTAGTACATGAGCTTTTTTGATCGTTTTTCTGAAGACCTTGCAACAGTTCGCGCCCACGATCCTGCTGCCCGTAGCACAATGGAAATTCTTCTCAATTATTCGGGAATGCACGCCATCTGGATCCATCGGATTTCCCATAGGCTCTGGCAGAATGACTCCACCAAGTTAGCTGCTCGTACACTCTCACAGTTTTCCCGTTTTCTGACCGGTGTTGAAATTCATCCGGGCGCCACCATAGGTCGGCGTTTTTTCATAGACCACGGTATGGGCATTGTGATTGGTGAGACGGCAGAGATTGGTGATGACGTTATGCTCTACCACCAGGTCACTTTAGGCGGGCGTTCGTTAGAAAAAACCAAGCGCCACCCCACCATTGAAGATCAGGTGACCATAGGCGCCGGAGCAAAAGTTCTCGGTCCCGTAGTAATCGGTGCTGGATCAGCTATTGGTGGCAACGCCGTCGTCGTGCATGATCATCCTGCCGACTCCATCATTACCGGCATCCCTGCAAAATCACGGCCACGTACTCCTGAAAAGAAGAAACCTCTGGTTGACCCTGTTGAATACGTGGATCCTGCCATGTGGATCTAAAAACATGGCTACAAAAAAGGGATTCTTCCTCTTGCGAGGAAGAATCCCTTTTGACATACACCAGAATTTAGTGGGTATGTGAACTTGCAGCATCAATCTCTAATCGATTACCGCTCCATTCGGTGTGCCGCATGCCTTCGCTATCAACGCGAGCATAGGTATGAGCGCCAAAGAAGTCTCGCTGTCCCTGAATCAATGCGGCGGGCAGACGATCACGGCGCAGACCATCGTAGTAGGAGAGAGAAGAAGCGAAGACCGGTACGGGAATTCCCATTTCAGTTGCTTTGACAATGACGCGGCGCCATGAAGGGAGCAGATCTTCCATAAGCTTCTTGAAGCCAGGAGCCAGCAGCATATTCACCGGCTGAGTGTCCCCCTGATAGGCATCCATGATTTCGCCCAGTAGTTCAGCACGGATGATGCAACCGGCACGCCACAGACCCGCAATTTCGTCCAGCTTCAGCTCCCATCCGTATTCTTTGCCTGCGGCAACCAACTGGTCAAGACCCTGCGCATATGAAACCAGCTTAGAGGCAAATAGAGCCTTGCGGACGTCCTCAATGAACTCTTCCTCCTCTGCAAGCTGAGAAGACTCTAAAACGCCGGCTGGTAGCTCTTTCTGTGCCTGCTGACGCGCTGCGGGGTTGGAAGACGAGAGAGCACGAGCAAATACCGACTCGGCGATGCCCGTTACGGGAGAACCCAAATCGAGGGCTGCCTGGACGGTCCACCGGCCAGTTCCCTTCTGACCCGCTTCATCAACGATGACGTCGATCAACGGCTTACCGGTTTTAGCATCTACCTGAGACAGAACTTCAGAGGTAATTTCAATCAAGTAAGAATTGAGTTCAGTGGTATTCCACTTCTTAAAGATTTCAGCCTGATCAGCCGGTTCGATACCAGCAACAGAACGAAGCAAATCATAGGCTTCACCAATAACCTGCATATCAGCATACTCAATACCGTTGTGCACCATCTTCACAAAGTGACCGGCGCCATCGGTCGAAATCCATGCACAGCAGGGCTTACCATCGGGAGCTTTAGCGGCAATATCTTCCAGAAGAGGGCCTAGGGATTCGTAGGACTTTTCTGAGCCACCGGGCATAATCGAAGGTCCGTTCAGGGCTCCTTCTTCGCCACCGGAGACGCCGATTCCCACAAAGTGCAAGCCCATCTGTGACAGGTCGTGTTCCCTGCGGATAGTGTCGGGGAAATGGGAGTTACCACCGTCAATAATAATGTCGTCTTTATCAAGGAGAGGGGCAAGTTGATCGATGACAGCGTCCACAGGAGCACCTGCTTTGACCATGATCAGAATACGACGGGGAGATTCCAGTGAATCAACGAGTTCTTGAAGAGTCTCAGTACGAATAAACTCGCCCTCAGAGCCATGAGCCTCCAACAGGGCGTCAGTTTTCTCAACGGAACGGTTGTGAAGCGCCACAGTGTATCCATGACGAGCTAGATTGCGCGCGAGGTTTGCGCCCATCACCGCAAGACCGGTTACACCAATTTGAGCCTTTTTCGAAGTATTTTTTTCAGTCATACTTCAACTTTACGTGTTAGAACCGCGGGTGTGATGCCCTCTGACCTTTTTTCACTGACGTTGAACAGCTTTTCACGTTGATCGAATAGCTGGACTCATTCAGCCTGATCGTTCAGCAAAACCCATACTGCAGCAATTCCAATTACCAACGACACGGACGCAAAAGGAATCCAGATGCCTAGGAAATTACCCTGAAGGATAAAAAAGAGGGAGATGAGAAACCAAGTCAGGCTCAGCCCAACAGCTGTCAGATTGCGAGGCTTAAACTTATTCATGCGCGTCCCAGAAGAAAGTGATGATATACAAAGAAAGGCTTCACTTTCGTGAAGCCTTTCTTATCGTGGTGGGTCCTACCGGGATCGAACCGATGACATCCACGGTGTAAACGTGGCGCTCTACCAGCTGAGCTAAAGACCCATTGCCTTGCGATTTCCGTTTCCGTATCTCGCGGCGACAAGAAAATACTTTACACACACTTTTTGAACCGTGCAAACCAAAATCCCATGACCTGCATCACAAGTAGTTAAATTTCTGCCAAATTTTGCGCAAAAACCCTGAAAATCCGCGAAAAAATTAAGTTTAGAAAAATGAAAACCCCCGCAGAAAATCTTCTGCGGGGCACAATTCATCGAACCTGCTGCATCACCAATCGAGTAGCAGCCCATTCAGGACTTGCTTCCTCCGATGACGTCACATGCAAACCAGCTTCAGGAGCAGCTTCTTCAATATCCAACGGCGACACATGCCCATCGCGACCCGCCTTAGGCGTCATCAACCAAATAGCTCCACCTTCACCCAGGGTTGCAAGGACATCCACCAGCTCATCGACCAGATCGCCGTCCTCAGCGCGCCACCAGAGCAACACACCATCTACGACCTCTTGGTCTTCTTCGTCCAAAAGATCGGAATCAATGTGGTCCATCAAAGCATCGCGAAGATCAAAATCAACATCTTCGTCATATCCAAATTCTTGGATGAGATCCCCATCCTTGAAACCAAATTGGACTGCTGCTTTTTCAGCAACGGTCTTGGTCTCGCTCACTGAATTCCTCCTGGAGTAGATTTACTGCGTTCTGTGCAAATTTGCTTTGCATCTTAGGTTTCAGTGTACAGACAAGCGTTCACAGTCTGGAAGATATCGGCGTTTCACACGCCTATAAGCGCCAATCTGCGTTTCTGATACCAGAAATAGCAACCATTGCATCGGAATGTGACTTAAAGAACCCGACTTTGCTTACTCTTGAGGCTTACTTCATTTTTTTTGGGTTCAGATTGTGACAACATATAGAGAAAGCGTTCAATCCAATTTACGGGATGACGCATGGATGGCATTTTGGTGTCTACTTCAGGCACCCCGCTTAAACCAGATTTATCTACAAGAGAGGTTGGCTAGTGGGACCCTCCGAAACAAATGATCACGTCCTCAGTGCATTGACCAATGACTTCACGGACGCCGATATTGAAGAGAGAAATGAATGGATTCAGTCCTTCGATGAGCTCGTAGACGCTCACGGAACCGAACGCGCACAGTTCATCGTTCGTTCACTCCTTCAGCGTGCGCGAAGCCGTAGCGTACAGGTGCCCATGGTCACCACTACCGACTACGTCAACACTATTCCCGTTGACCAGGAACCTGAGTATCCTGGCGACGAAAAAATGGAACGTCGCTACCGTGCTTACCTCCGTTGGAACGCCGCTGTGATGGTGCAGCGTGCCCAGAAAGCAACTATTGGCGTGGGCGGACACATTTCCTCCTACGCAGGTATTGCAACTCTGTACGAAGTAGGCTTGAACAACTTCTTCCGCGGCCCCGAGCACCCTGGTGGCGGCGACCAGATTTTCTGGCAAGGACACTCCTCCCCCGGTAACTATGCACGTGCTTACCTCGAAGGTCGCCTGACCGAAGATCAGCTCGATGGTTTCCGCCAGGAAAAGACCAAGGGTGAAGACGGCATGCCGTCCTACCCCCACCCCCGTTGCATGCCTGAATTCTGGCAGTTCCCCACCGTTTCACTCGGTATCGGACCTATCAACGCAATTTGGCAGGCTCAATTCAACCGCTATATCCAAGATCGCGGTATCAAAGATACTTCCCAGCAGCATGTCTGGGCATTCTTGGGTGACGGCGAGCTCGACGAGGTAGAGTCACGCGGTGCACTGCAGGTTGCAGCCAACAACAAGCTCGATAACCTGACTTTCGTCGTCAACTGCAACTTGCAGCGCCTCGATGGTCCTGTTCGCGGCAACGGCAAGATTATTCAGGAACTTGAAGCATTCTTCCGCGGCGCTGGTTGGAACGTTATCAAGGTGATTTGGGGTCGCGAGTGGGACACCCTGCTTGAGAAAGACAAGTCCGGTGAACTCGTTCGTATCATGAACGAAACCCTGGACGGTGACTACCAGACTTACAAGGCAGAAGACGGCGGCTTCATCCGTGAGCACTTCTTCGGTAAGTCACCAGAGACCAAAGAACTCGTTGCAGACATGACTGACGACGAAATCTGGGCTCTCAAGCGCGGTGCGCACGACTACCACAAGGTTTATGCAGCGTACAAAGCTGCCTTGGAAACCAAGGGGCAGCCCACCGTTATTCTTGCGCAGGGCATTAAGGGCTACGGTCTGGGAACCCACTTCGAGGGTCGTAATGCTACTCACCAGATGAAGAAGCTGACCATGGAAGACCTCAAGGCTTTCCGTGATCACTTGCGAATTCCTTTCTCTGATGAAGAGCTAGAAAAGGATCTCTACAATCCTCCGTACTACCACCCTGGTATGGACGCTCCTGAAATCAAGTACATGATGGAACGTCGCGAACAGCTCGGTGGTTTCTTGCCCCAGCGCCGTCAGGTTCAAAAAGAAATTGAGCTGCCCGGCGAGAAGGCATACAAGGGTGCGAAGAAGGGCTCCGGTAAGCAGATGGCTGCTACCACCATGGCTTTTGTACGCTTGATGAAAGACCTCATGCGTGAGAAGGAATTCGGTAAGCGCATTGTGCCTATCGTTCCTGATGAAGCACGTACTTTCGGTATGGATTCACTCTTCCCCACCGCCAAGATTTACAACCCACTGGGTCAAAATTACTTGGCCGTGGACCGTGAGTTGATGCTGGCTTACAAGGAATCCCCTGCAGGTCAGATTCAGCACGTGGGTATTAATGAGGCCGGCGGCGTTGCGGCAATGACCGCAGCGGGCTCATCGTACGACACTCAGGGTGAGCCGATGCTCCCCATCTACATCTACTACTCGATGTTCGGATTCCAGCGCACCGGTGATGCTTTCTGGGCAGCAGCTGACCAGATGGTTCGAGGCTTCATCGTGGGTGGCACTGCAGGTCGCACCACCCTTACCGGTGAAGGCTTCCAGCACATGGATGGTCACTCCCCCATCCTGGCGGCACAGAACCCTGCAGTTCTTCAGTATGACCCTGCATACGGCTACGAAATCGCCCACATTGTGGAGCGCGGTATCGAGCAGATGTACGGTCAGAAGGACGAGGACCACAACGTCATGTACTACCTCACGGTGTACAACGAGCCCATTCTTCAGCCTGCAGAGCCTGAAGATGTAGATATTGATGGCATCATTCGCGGTATCCACCGCATCAAGGAATCGCAGGCAGACGGTCCCCGCACCCAGCTACTTGCATCGGGTATCGGTGTAAACTGGGCGGTTAAGGCTTCTGAGCTTCTTGAGAAGGACTGGGGCGTATCTGCTGATGTTTGGTCCGTGACCTCATGGATCAATCTTCGCCGCGATGGCATTGCAGCTGAACGCGAATCCTTCCTCAACGGTGGCAAAGATTCACGCCAGCCCTTCGTAGCACAGCAGCTCGAAGGTGCAACCGGCCCGATCGTTGCTGTGTCCGACTACGATTCTGCTCTAATGGATGGTATTCGTCAGTACGTTCCCAACGAATTTGCAACGCTCGGTGCCGACGGCTTCGGCTTTGCTGATACTCGCGCAGGTGCACGTCGTTTCTTCAATATCGATGCAGAATCGATTGCGGTTCGCGCATTGCAGATGCTTGCAAAGCGTGGAGAAGTCGACTCCAATGTTCCTGCTCAGGCATGGGATAAGTACAAGCTGAGCGAAAACAAGCCAGCAGTTGAGCCCAACGGCGAAGAATAAACTTTAGGTTTTTCAACAGGGGGGCAACGATTCTTTGGAAGAATCGTTGCCCCCCTCTTTCTTTGTTCTTACGCCGCTGAAAACAAACATCCCAATGTTGATGGCTTACCTTGTCTTTGAACCACCGGTGTAAATTGCTGGGAATTCGAAGTACAAACGAGCGGTTTCTCACGGTTGAAACTACTTATTCGACAGTTCACCTGCTTTTGATTGGGTAAGATTTTAGAAAAGAGCATTCTTATCTTCGATATTTCCAGTGAAGGGAACCCCATGATTGCAGTAGTTTGCCCGGGACAAGGTTCGCAGAAACCAGGTTTTCTGAAGCCTTGGTTGGAAGTTGAAGGTATCAAAGAGCATCTTCAGACCCTCTCATCAGCAGCAGATTTAGATTTGGTTCATTTCGGCACCGAAGCTGATGAAGATACCCTCAAGGATACTGCTATTGCGCAGCCCCTCATTGTTGCTGCGGGAATAGTTGCGGGAGCAGCGCTGAAGCGTTCTGACTCTTTTGATGCAAAGAGGACCGTCTTTGCCGGACATTCGGTGGGCGAGATTACCGCGGCCGCCCTCACCGGCGTCTTGAGCGAAGAAGATGCCATGAAATTTATTCGCGTTCGAGCCAAGGGCATGGCTAAAGCAGCTTCCGCGGCACCCTCAGGTATGAGTGCTGTCCTTGGTGGCGTAGAGGACGACGTCCGCGCAGCTATCTCCGATGCAGGTTTGACCGCAGCGAACTCCAACGGTGGTGGACAAATTGTTGCCGCTGGTTCTCTCGACTCGCTCAAGCAGTTTGCAGAGAATCCCCCTGCTAAAACTCGCATAATTCCGCTGAAAGTTGCCGGTGCATTTCACACTGACTTCATGAGCTCTGCAGTGCGACCCCTGAAAGAGTTTGCCGCTACACTCAACCCCTCAGATCCGCAATCAAAGCTTCTGACCAATTTTGATGGTTCAGAAATCTCATTGGGTTCCGCAGTCATCGAATCACTGGTAGCGCAGATAACCCGCCCCGTTCGGTGGGATTTGTGCATGCAAACCCTCAGCTCTCTCGACGTCGAAAAGATCATTGAGCTGGCACCAGCAGGAACTTTGATTGGACTGGCAAAACGAGGTCTCAAGGGCACTGAAGGTATTGCTCTTAACGTTCCTGAAGATCTTATGACTGCTACCGCCGCTTATAGCGCTTCCTAAAGATTTAAGACTCACTCAAGGATATTCATGACCACTCTCAAGCAATCTGCTCCACAACAGTATTCCCGTATCCTAGGATATGGCGCTTCTCGACCTGATTTGTCCGTTACCAATGATGACATCGCAGGTCCCATCAATTCCTCAGACGAGTGGATTCGCCAGCGTACCGGCATTGTTACCCGTCAGCGGGCTAGCGAAAATATTTCTGTAGCGGATATGGCGATTGAAGCAGCCCAGGATGCGCTCAAAGCCTCTCACGTTACCGGTGAAGACATTGATACCGTCATCATCTCTACTATTTCGCACCCCTATGCCACTCCCTCTTTGGCAACCATTGTTGCCGATTCCATCGGATCCCGCTGCGCTGCCTACGATATTTCTGCCGCGTGCGCTGGTTTCTGCTACGGCATTGCTCAAGCAGATGCTCTCGTCCGTTCTGGAGTTGCACGCAATGTGCTCGTGGTGGGCGTAGAAAAGCTCTCTGATTTTATTGATAACACCGAACGCACTATCTCATTTCTCCTAGGCGACGGCGCAGGTGCGGCAGTTGTTGGCGCTTCCGCAGAACCCGGAATTGCTCCGACGGTATGGGGATCCGACGGCTCCCGATGGGATACCGTTGGCATGACTCATTCGATGCTTGAAATCCGTAACCGCGATTTCGTTGAGAACCCTGTTCAAGAAGGCGAAAAGATTTGGCCCACCCTTCGCCAAGAAGGCCCTTCAGTCTTCCGCTGGGCCGTCTGGGAAATGTCCAAGGTTGCTCAAAAAGCCCTTGAAGAAGCAGGTATTACCGCCGATGAACTCGGTGCCCTCATTCCCCACCAGGCGAATGAGCGTATTATCGACCAGATGGTGAAGACCCTTAAACTTCCCGATACTGTCAAAGTCGGTCGCGATATTGTCGATGCAGGTAATACCTCTGCAGCATCAGTGCCCTTGGCTGCACACCGCCTCCTGCAAGAGAACCCCGACCTCTCTGGGAGGTTCGCCCTACAGATAGGGTTCGGATCCGGTCTTGCCTTCGCCGCTCAGGTCGTCGTTCTCCCCTAAATATTTGGTGATTTACCCCTAGAATTTCAACAAACACTCGCTGAAGAATTTTTCTGTAGGTCAAAGCGGGATAAAATCGACAGTGAAGTGCTTGTTGTAGCGTTTTATCGTTGTACCAGGTGCTCCCCGCAACCGGGGAAAATCTAGATAAGCGTTGCACTGTGCATCGCGGACACAAGAAAAGGAGCCAACGTGGCTAACAAAGAAGAAATCCTCGAAGGTCTTGCAGAAATCGTGAACGAAGAAACCGGTGTAGAAACCGCTGACGTTCAGCTAGACAAGTCATTCACCGAAGACCTCGACATCGATTCCATTTCCATGATGACCATCGTTGTTAACGCAGAAGAGAAGTTCGGCGTTACTATCCCCGACGAAGAGGTCAAGAACCTGAAGACTGTTGGCGATGCAGTAAACTTCATCGAAAACGCTAGCTAATTTCATGGTGCCAGGGCGCGGCAAGTTTCTCTTGTCCGCGCCCTCCCTTTATTCATTCTTGCCACCCATTCAGAAAGCTTAAAGATGTCTCATAAAGTTGTGGTGACCGGGCTGGGCGCGACCACTCCCATCGGCGGCGATGTTCCTACTACCTGGGCCAACGCGCTCAAGGGTGTGTCAGGAATCAAAAAACTCGAAGATTCCTGGGTTGAGGAATATCAGCTCCCCGTTTATATTGCTGGTCGAGTAGCCCAGGATCCTCTAGAATCAGGACGCCTGAGCAAGGTTGAAGCTAAGCGTCAGGATCCGTCTGGTCAGCTAGCTCTTGTTGCAGCGCGCGAAGCTTGGGCAGATGCCGGCTTCTCCGGAGAAAATGCTGAAGAGTCCGAGGGAGTAGATCCCTTGCGTACAGCAGTTTCTTTCGGTACCGGTATTGGCGGAGTGTGGACTCTCCTTGATGCATGGGATACGTTGCGAGAAAAAGGTCCTCGCCGCGTTTTACCCATGACCGTTCCCATGTTGATGCCCAATAGCTGTGCGGCAGCGGTTTCGATGGCTCTGAACGCCCGAGCTGCTGCTCAGACCGTTGTATCTGCCTGCGCATCTTCAACTGAGGCTTTGGACCTCGGCTTAGAGCTAATTCGCTCGGGAAAAGCAGACATTGTGATAGCAGGCGGTGCAGAAGCCGCTATTCACCCGATGCCGCTTGCTGCGTTTGCTAAGATGCAGGCACTGTCCTCTCGCAATGATGACCCTCAGGCGGCGTCCCGCCCCTACGATGTGAATCGAGACGGTTTCGTAATGGGTGAGGGTGCAGCGGCGTTAATTCTTGAGTCTGAAGAGCATGCTAAGGCACGCGGCGCGAAAATTTATGCAGAGCTTGCAGGCACCGGAGTTTCCGCCGATAGTTACCACATCACTGCGCCAGATCCCCAGGCGCTGGGGGCAACACGCGCTCTCAAAGAGGCGCTTGAGGACGGCGACATAGATCCCACTACTGTGGTTCATGTCAATGCACACGCGACTTCAACCCCTGTCGGTGATATTCCGGAATCGCTGGCTCTTCATCAGACGTTCGGTGAGCACACTAAGAACATCGCGGTTTCTGCCACCAAATCTATGACGGGTCATCTCTTGGGTGGCGCTGGCGCTCTCGAAGCAATCTTGACCGTTAAAGCGATTGAAGAGCGTAAAGCTCCTTGCACCATCAATTTGGATCAGCAAGATGAACAAATTGATTTAGACGTCGTAACTGATGCTCGTGAATTACCTTCAGGCGAGATTGTTGCTATGTCCAATTCCTTTGGCTTTGGTGGGCACAACGCTGTAGTGGCGTTCCGTTCTTACGAAAGTTAGAAACGGCCCCTTTGTGTAAAATATCCTCCCGCAACAAGTGAGTATCGGGAGGATATTTTTATGCCCGGGGATGGGCTTTGTTATAAGTATTCGTTAAACGCTCCACTGAAACATGAGTATAGATTTGCGTAGTTGCAAGTGAAGAATGCCCCAGCAACTCCTGTACTGTTCGAATATCGGCTCCACCGTCTACCAAGTGGGTAGCTGCGCTGTGGCGGAAAACGTGAGCCCCTGATGCTTCTGTATTTTCGATGGAATGCAGTGCCCGAGTCAGGTCTTCACGAATCTGCCGGGAGTTCGCTCGTCGTCCTCTTGGACCTATAAAGAGTGCAGGCTCTACTCTTCCCTGGGGGTTGTTCTTGAACCATTGTGGGCGGCCTCGGGTGACCCACTGGGACAGTGCTCTCAGAGCTGGTTTGCCCAGCGGGACCACGCGTTCTTTGTTACCCTTACCGATAACTCTGAATGTGTTTTCAGATCGGTTGATAGAAGATAAATCTAATTGAGTCAGCTCAGAAATACGGATACCACTGGAATATAGAATCTCGATAACGGCGAGTAAGCGCAAGTTTTTCGCGTCATTTGGATCATGTGCTATCTGTTGGGAGACTTGGTCAATGAGTTGCTGTATTTGCTGTTCGTTAAGTACTTCTGGCAGGTGTTTCTCGCGCTTAGGGTTTGCCAATATGAGAGTAGGGTTTGCGGTGATTAATCCATCTTCTTCTGCCCATGCAAAGAAAACCCGAAGGCTTGAGCTGTGGCGCGCCAGCGAATTTCGGGATGCGTTGTGAGCATGTTGAGATGCTAACCATGAACGAACCATGGTGATATCGATTTCTTCAAGCTCTCCAGCCCCTTGGCGCAGTGCAAAAGCCATGAATGCGGTGATGTCCTGCTGATACGCTGCGATAGTGTGAGGTGACCTAAACTTTTCATATTTGAGGTAACGCACAAAATTCTCGAGCGCTCGGACAAATACTCGATCTTGGTCAAGTGCTTGAGCGCCTAGCGGCAGCGTAGGAGATAAAGTCTGATGCTGACTTGGCTGTTTCATGGCTCGCCCCCCCCTCTTCTCACACTGTATCACTGTGACTTTGACCAGCCTTGATTCTGGTTGAGAGCTACTCCTTTGGCTGCCAGCTGGGAGAGGGTAAGCATAGTTGTTCGAATATCCAGCCCACTCATTAGCGCAATATTTTCCAGCGGGGCAGGACGCCGTAGCGGGAGAGCATCCCACACCCTACTTTGAACTTCGGATAGCTTGGGAAGCTCTCCTCTTCCGGTCTCCAGCGGAATGTCTAATGTCTCTTCTTCGGGAGTAAATTTTGTCTGCATCATACTGACTATGTCCTGCGCATCCGTGACGACATGGGCCAGTTCTTTTTTAGCTAACCGGTGGCATCCTTCAGAATTTGGGCTAAAGATATGCCCCGGAACTATACCTACTTCCCGTCCCAAAGAGAGAGCATGATTCGCCGTGTTGAGTGCCCCCGAACGCCATCGGGCTTCAACGATGAGTGAGTAGCCGGATAAGGCAGCTATTAATCGATTGCGCTGGAGAAATCGCCAGCGAGTGGGGGAATTTCCCAGCGCGACTTCGCTAAGCAATAGACCTTCATTGATGAGTTCTCGAAGAAGATTTTCGTTTTGCTTAGGGTAAGGTCGGTCTACACCACATGCCATCAATGCAACAGAAGGTAATTTGCCCGACGTAACAGACAAAGCAGTTCGATGAGCAACGGCATCGATGCCAAAAGCGCCACCGGAAACAATACAGTACTCTCGTTCAACAAGGTCACCGACAATATGGGCAGTGGCGGAGGTGCCATAACTGGTGATGTCGCGCGAACCTACCACCGCCACTGAACTCGGAAGAGTCAGATGGTTCAGTTTGCTCCGGTCTCCCCTGCCCCAAATACCATAGGGCTTTTTCTCGCCAAGGTCATCCAAGGCACGTGGCCAATCAGAATCTTCGGGTATGCAGAACCAGGAATCTAAAGTCCCGGCCATGCGAAATTCTTGGTCAGTGTTCACTTTTCCTGAACGTAAAGACCATCTTTCGATACGGTTCCCCAATGCCTCATGAATCTTTTGGAGATCTGAGACTGGGATGCTCCGCATGGCATCAGTCTCTGTTCTCTGCTCCCAAATACCAGGAGTGAATTCTTGCCGCTGAGTTAAGAGATCAGCGGTGAGGAGCGGTCCTAACATCTCAATGCAGAGGTTAATATAGGGATCTTCAGGTTCAGCGATGCGAACAATCTCTGCTCGCGCGCTGTGTTCAGGTGTCATCATGGTTTTCTCTTGAGCTTAAATGGTCTATGAAGGAGAGGTGCTGTGGAGATTACGAAAATACATGGCAAGATCCAGGTGCTCGGCTGCAGGAGAGGATTTTCCCTCCAAATCTGCGATAGTCCAAGCTGTACGTAGCACTCGGTCAAAGCCGCGAGCAGTAATTGTTCCTCTGTCTATGGCACGTAGCAGGGGCGAAAGTAGGGCGGCATCTAGCTTGAGGTCTCCTCGCAGCAGCCTGCCATTGGTTTCTGCGTTGGTAGAAAGACCATACGGTGCGAGTCTTTCTCGTTGAGCTGCTCTGGCTTGAATAACTCGTGTCCGAATGGATTCGCTCGATTCATTGTGCTCTGTGAGAGCTAACTCGTGAGATTGCACCCGTGGAACGGTGATGTGCAGATCAACACGGTCGAGCAGTGGTCCGGAGAGCCGTCCAAAATAGTTTCTGCGCTCTTTGGAAGAACAAGTACATTCCAGACCTCGGCCTGTATTCATTCCGCACGGGCAAGGGTTCGCTGCGAGGACAAGCTGGAAGCGGGCAGGATATACAGCCGAAGCTATGGAGCGATCCAGCGTTATCTGACCAGATTCTAGTGGTTGCCTCAATGAATCGAGCACAGTGCGTTTGAACTCAGGTGCTTCGTCGAGAAATAGAACACCTCGGTGCGCTTTGGAGATGGCTCCCGGTTTAGGTATGCCGCTTCCACCTCCCAAAATGGCTGGTGCCGAGGCAGAATGATGGGGAGCTTCAAAAGGAGGTTCTCTGATGAGTTCATGTCGAGGTGTGCCTGTTCCGCACAGAGAGTGGATGGCGGTGACGTCCATTGCAGAGGAGTCATCTAACGGCGGTAGAATGCCTGGCAGCCTTTCGGCCAACATTGTTTTACCCGATCCAGGAGGTCCTTTGAAGAGTAGATGGTGTGCACCGGCGGCAGCAATCTCTAAGGCAAATCGCCCCTCACTTTGACCGCTGACTTCTGCCATATCCAAAAATCGTTTCGATTCTTGTTCTTCTGAGCTCCCTGCGAACTCTTTTCTTACCGGTGGATACTTAATATTTTTTTCGTCAATTCCGCTGGCAACTAGTAGCTCTGCCAACGATGAAAATCCGCGCACCTGAGCACCGGGGACCAGTATTGCCTCTTCAAGGTTTTCTTTTGGAACGACGAAATATTCAAAACCAGAGTCCACCGCGGCTTGGACAGCTGGCAGAATTCCGGGAATCCTTCGTAGAGATCCATCTAACCCTAGTTCACCCAAATAGATTATTTTTTCGGGAATCTTGAGTTCACCTGCCGCCTGTAAAGCCGCCATCACCAGCGCAAGATCGAAGCCAGAGCCTCTTTTGGCAAGAGTGGGTGGAGTCAAATTTATCGTGATTTTCCGCTGCGGCAAAGGAATCCCCGCGTTCTTGGCAGCAGACTTCACCCGATCCTTGGCCTCCGATAAGGAAGCATCCGGTAGTCCCAGCAATACAAAGCCGGGAAGTGCAGCAGTTATATCGGCTTCAACTTCTACAATATGCCCTTGGATACCGACCAAAGCCACAGAATAAGTGCGAGCAAAACCCATCTAGTTCACAGCCTTGAGGTGCTCATAGGTGAAATTTGTAGGGGTTCCGCAAATAGAGATGGCATCCATACGTAAAGACCTAGCCCGATAGTCAGGGTTTTCAGAGCACCATGCATAGGCAAGTCTTTTGATGCGCTGGACTTTTTCCTGTTGAATCGCATCGAAAGGAGAACCAAAATTGAGCGTTGATCGCGTCTTTACCTCTACAAAGACGAGATCGCCTTCGGGGTCGAGCATAACAGCATCTATTTCGCCTCTGACACGTTTATCTCCCCGTTCGAGGCGCGGTCTCCAGTTTCTCGTGAGCAGCTGATACGCCGATAACTGCAATATAGCTACAGCAATATCTTCACCCCACTGCCCTACCTCAAGATGCGTTTTCATGTGGTGCCTTTCAATGAACAACATTTGTTGTTGTTTACTCTGCACCATGGAGAAGCAAAACGGATTTCACCGAATCGTAGATTGTGGATAACTACCCTTTTTATCCAAAATCCACAGGGCGATATTCCACAGGTAGGGCTGAGAACGAGCCCTTATTCATCAAAATCAGGAATCTCAGGGATAATCAATTCACCCTCGGTAGAGCGTTCTTCCACGTTGATATCTTTGACGGAAAAGATTTTCACATTCTTCATAAAGCGTGAAGGTCGGAAAATATCCCACACCCATACATCTGCCATCGCTACTTCGAAAAAGAGCGTTCCGTTATCCGCGCGGGGTTGTACATCTACTGAATTACACAGGTAAAAACGTTTGTCTGTTTCCACCACATAGGTGAATAACCCAAATACGTTTTTATATTCTTCGTACAGAGCCATTTGCGCATCAGATTCAAAATTCTCTAGATCCTCACCGCTCATTATTTTTCACCGCCCTTTCTATATAGGTTGTTTTGACTTGCTCTGCGCTCACGCCTAGATTCCAGCTCAAGCGATGCTGGGTGGAAGGACCTATCTCGGCAAGTGCCTGCCGGTGACTCGCAGATCCATACCCTTTATTTTTGTGCCAACCATAAGCAGGAAAGTGCTGCGCTAGTTGATTCATGAGCGCATCCCGCTCAACTTTGGCAACCACAGAAGCTGCAGCAATGGACGCGCATTTATAGTCACCTTTGATGATGGTGACGACGAGGCCCTCCCACGGCTGTACAAGGGAGGAAGAACTCCCCCAGGCTTCCTGGGTCAACCGCTGATAGAGTTCTTCAGCTGGGTCCAAAGAAATCAATAAATCAGGCTCAGATGCAGTGAGCCAATCGTGTTTGCCATCTAAAAGAACCAAATCGGGCTTGATCTCAGGGCTCACGACCTGAGCTAAAGCACGTTGACCGGCCAGACGTAAGGAGCGCGTCATGCCCAAAGCATCAATCTCCTCTGGCTGAGTATGACCCACTGCCGTAGGAATCCACTTATTGATGAGAGGAACCATCTCCGTGCGTTTTTTCTCAGTAAGTGCTTTGGAATCGATGAGACCGTCTATTTGGAGTTCATCGGAAGCGGAGACCAACGATACTCCCACGCTCACCGGTCCGGAAAGCGAGCCACGCCCGACTTCATCCATGCCTGCAATAAGTTGGACACCGGAAGAGAAATATTCTCTTTCGGTGTCCAATGTAGCTGTCTTAATGTTCTTCACAACTTTCTTACTTGTTGGTGTTCTCCGGCACGTTAGTAAAGACGTCCGAGGCTCCGCCGATGAACGTGAAGTGGCTCAAGGGCCAGGCTACAACGAACACTTCGCCTTCAACATCACCATCACTGATGAATTCGGTTCCATCTTCAATGTGATAGCGGGAATCTGCAGAGTTATTGCGATGATCGCCCAATACAAAGTAATTGTTCTCAGGAACAATCACGTCAAAAGGAATATCCGAGGGATTCGCACCGGGATACAAGTAGGGCTCGGTGATTTCTTCACCGTTAACCGTAATTTTGCCGTCAGCCGAGCAGCATACAACGTGGTCTCCACCTACGCCGATGACACGCTTGACCAAGTAATTATTGGATGTATCTGGAAGGATACCCACAAATGAAAGAGCAGTTCGAATGGGGTTTGTAGCAACTGGAGCGCTTTGATCAACCCAACCGTGCGCGTCTTTAAAAACAATGATGTCGCCACGTTCGGCTTCGCCAAACATCGAACCCGCAACATTGACGAAAACCCGGTCATTGACTTGGAGAGTATTTTCCATGGAACCAGAGGGGATATAAAAGCCTCTCAGTACAAAGGTCTTCAGAATAAACGCGATAAGAAGTGCGTAGAGGAGGACCATGAAAAACTCTTTAATCTGTCCACCAAGACCGGATGAATTCTCTTCTTTCGCAGGAACCGCGCGATGACGCATGGCAGCTACCTGATCTGATGTTTCGACGTCGTGGTTCGAGCTTTCGTTCAGGCGCTCGTTATTGGTTTCATCAGTCACGCAAAATACCTCTTTCAAATGTGGGGAACGTATGACAGTGTACTGGGAATAAGGTTATGACCTGCGGTTCTCGGATCGCAAGAACACTGTGTGTCTGCACAAAAGCTAGGAGCTACCTGAATCATGCTCTATCGTTTGCCAACGAGAAAATGGCCAGATAACCCACCGAGACTCACCCAAAACTTTCTCCTGCCGAATCATACCGCCCCCAGCAGATCCAAGTAATGCACGGGAATCACGGGAGTTATTCCGGTTATCCCCCATCACCCAGAGGCGACCCTCTGGAACCTGAACAGTGAATTTTTGTTCGGATGCCTTCATGCCTGTAGCAAGGTAGGGTTCGTCGATTTCTTGGCCATTCACAGAAATTTTTCCTGCAGGGCCGCAACAGCTGACCTTATCTCCTCCAACACCTATCACCCGTTTAACATAAATCGTGTCTGAGCCCACGATTCCAAGCCATTGCCCCGCCGTCCTGACGGGGTCGGTCGCCCAAGGGGATGCACTTTGATAAGGGTCAAAAGATCCGGTGCCGTCGAAGACCACGATGTCTCCCCGCGCGATATCGTCATAAGATTTCTCCACCACAATCCGGTCTCCGGATTCTAATGTGGGTTCCATAGATTCTGAAGGAATAAAGAAGATATCAAAAAAGAAGTGACGTACTACCACTAGGATGACAGCTGCTATAAAGAATGCCACAGCAAACAGGCGCCACCCCCGAACTCGGGAGAGACGCCTGTCTGTGGAGTTCGACCTTACGGTCTGTTCCATATAAGTCTCAGACTTACTTAACGTTATCGCGCTTTTCGCGGATACGAGCAGCCTTACCGTGACGGTCACGCATGTAGTACAACTTTGCACGACGAACGTCACCGCGGGTCAGAAGTTCAATCTTGTCGATGACAGGAGAGTGAACCGGGAAGGTACGCTCTACGCCAACGCCGAAAGAAACCTTACGAATGGTGAAGGTTTCGCGAACGCCTGCACCCTGACGACCTACAACGAAGCCTTTGAAGACCTGGACACGTGAACGGTTGCCTTCGACAATGTTGACGTGAACGTTGAGGGTGTCGCCAGGACCGAATTCAGGAATATCTGAACGGAGTGACTTATTGTCAATGAAGTCAAGAGTCTGCATTGATTTCTCCTGAGGTACCAGCCGCAGGTCTAATACTCTCGTTTTTACTTTCGCGCACAGTGTCTGAAAGTCCAGACTGTTGCTGCCACGAAGAAAGGTTTTACATAGCTAGATAATGGTACCTAGCTAAGGTTCACAATGTTGAGGTCGCTCATCCCCCTGCGGCAGGGGCGTACCCACTGTGGACACAAAGAATAATTATGACACTTTAAGGTTGACTTCACCACATCTCAGAAGCATTTTGCGGTGTGAGAGTTAACGCTTATGGGTCTTATGACACATCCCTTTGTGCCTTATCTTTCTTCAAACGGTTTCTTTGTGCCCGGAGTTGGTTGAGCAAAGCGCGATCTTTTTTGTCCCAGTGCTCCTCTGGGTAGTCGCTGAGCATATCGAAACGTCGTTCGAAGGTTCGCTTTATCTGCTCATCTCGCCGCCATCTGGCGATTGCGCCGTGATTGCCTGATAGCAGGACGCCGGGTACCGCTCGATCTCTCCAGACAGCGGGTTTCGTGTAGACAGGGTATTCCAAGAGACCGCCCGTATGGGATTCTTCGCTGAGCGACTCAGGGTTCCCCATTGCCCCCGGAATCAGACGGCAGATTGCTTCAATCATTGCCATGACCGCTACTTCTCCCCCGTAGAGCACATAATCTCCCAGGGAGACAGGCATAACACGGAATGAATCTTCAGCCCATTCGTAGACCCGCTCGTCGATACCTTCATAGCGTGCAGGGGCGAACACAATATGTTGCTCAGTAGAGAGCTCATAGGCCATGGCCTGATTAAAGACCCGCCCCGCTGGGGAGGGAATAATCAAAAGTGGTTTCTCATTTTCTCCTGCAGAGGAAGTTAAAAAAGGCGAATCCTCCAAAACCTGATCCAGAGCACTACCCCATGGCTCAGGTTTCATCACCATTCCTGCGCCTCCGCCGTAGGGAGTATCATCCACTGTTTTATGACGGTCTGAGGTAAAATCCCGCAGATTATGAACCTGTAGGTCTACTAGTCCCTCTGTACGCGCTTTGCCCAGTAAGGAAAGCTCAAGGGGGGCTAAGTACTCGGGAAAAATAGTAATAACGTCTAAACGCAATTACGCCCCGCCTTCTGCAGCAGAGTCGTCCTGCCCCAATTCCAACAAACCAGCGGGCGGATCAATCAAAATAAAACTTTCATCCAGGTCAATCTCCGGAACAATTTCTTCCACAAAAGGAATCATGGCTTCAGAGCCGTTGGCGAGCTTCACAATGAGCAAATCTTGCGTAGGAAGTGTCTGCAACCCGATAACTGTGGCTACAGGATCTGCCGAAAGCAGCTCCCCTACTGGCACATCGCTGAGGAGGTAAACCGGCAAATCCAGGACGTCGTGCTCATAAATACCTTCATCCTCAGCGGCTTCTTCAGAGTTAAAGGTCAAACGCCAATCTCGGAAAAGTTCGGCATCATTACGTGTGGTAATTTCTTCAAACTTCACCACCAGAATTTTCTTGTTCCAGCGAGAATGAGCCACAGTGAGCTCCCCTGCCGGCGCCAGACGCGCTATAGGAGCAGAGGGAGAAAATTCTTCAATGCTCAGTCTCTCCCCCTGTGCAAAGCGGATATCGGGAGCGTCGGTAAAGACCTGGAGGGTAACCTCACCCCTAATGCCGTGGGGCTTACCGATTCTAGCTACCAATACCTGCACAGAAATCTCCTTGAATGGGCAAACACGAGCGCGAATTGCGCTCATCGTAGGGTTAAGTTTACAGCTTCATCGCACAGGGCCTCAATGAAACGAGCCCCGCATCTTGTATACAAGATGCGGGGCTCAATGATTTCAGCGTAGACCAAAAATCATTTAGCGTTTGCGATCGGTATCAACCACGTCAATACGTGTATGTTCTCCGTCGTTGATAGCGTCAATCACCGTACGAACACTGTTGGCAGTTCTTCCCTGGCGCCCGATAACTCGACCGAGGTCTTCTGGATTGACCCGTACCTCTAAAGTCTCGCCCCGGCGTCCAGCTCGCGAACGAACCTCAACGTCATCAGGATGATTGACAATTCCTCGAACGAGGTGCTCGAGTGCATCAGCCAACATGATTATTCAGCTGCTTCCTCTGCAGCTTCTTCAGCTGCTTTGGGAGCCTCAGCTTCTGCTGGTTCTTCTGTCTTCTCTTCACCCTTAGGGGTGATAGCTTCAGGAAGAATAACCGAACCCTTATCAGGGGTTACGAATTCGGGCTTAGCTTCAACAGGCTTCAGAGTGGATTCTGACTTTTCGCCCTTGAACTTTGCCCAATCGCCGGTCAGCTTCAGCAACGCGCGAACCTGATCAGAAGGCTGAGCGCCTACTGACAGCCAGTACTGTGCACGCTCTGAATCAATCTGAACGAGTGAAGGCTGTTCAGTCGGCTGGTAGATGCCGATTTCTTCAATCGCACGACCGTCACGCTTCTTGCGTGAATCCATTACTACTACGCGGTAGCGAGGATCGCGGATTTTGCCCATACGCTTTAGACGAATTTTAACAGCCACTTTTGTGGACTCTCCTGTTTCTATAATTCTGCGAGATATTGATTCTGCGCTGGTGGGGCCAGCCGTCCTCAAATCTCTATGAACACCATGAAGTGCGGGTGAGAGGGACCGCACTCATCGAGTACCTGAAAAAGTATGCCAGAGGTTAGCCTCTTAATCCAGATGTTAAGCCGGAATCGAAGTGTGTTTTACGCCTATTTCTAGGTTTTTAGTCCTTGTAAACGTACTTAGTCTTATTCAGCCACGCATAAGTTGCGCCCATCAGCAAACCACCACCAACGAAGTTCCCTAGCCATACCATGACCCAGTTCAGAGCCACAGCAGAAAAGCTCATGGATGCAGGCAGAGGATCGGAAGAGAACATTGCAATGGTCATCAGGGAAAAATTAGCGATAACGTGTTCCAGACCCAGTCCCACGAAAACCGCGAGAATAGAAATCACGGTTACGAACTTTGAAATGAATTCCTGAGCAAACATCGCCCCAACAAGTGCCATATTGACCACAAAGTTAGCGCCGATGCCTTCAATGAAAGCACCCCAAGCAGATTTGTGGAGTTTAGCCTCGGTCAATACAGAAATGAAATGGGTGTTATCCATGGTGGCAAATTTGGCAGACTGGCTCAGCAACAACGCCACCAGCACGCAACCCACCAGGTTCAGCAAAGTGGTGATGACGACGAGCCAGAGAGCCTTTCCCCACCTAATTTGACCAGTGGTAGCACCGTAGGAGCCAAACATCATATTGCCCGTTGCCAATTCAGAGTTCAGAATAACAATCGCAAACAGACCAATCCCGAAGGTAAAAGCAAAAACAAGTGAACCCATGCCCTTAGCATGAGCTTCAACAGCCTGGCCTGCGACACCAGCAAAACCTGTGGCGAGCGTCAAGTAAACACCGGCAAGGGTGCCGCGCACAGCGAAGCGCCCAAAATCTTTTGTGAGGAGTTCGACCTTCTTATTGACCGCCCCCTGAACCGAATCATTCAAAGCCATGAGGCTTCATCCTTTCAAGAAAACTGTGTGTGAGATAGGGCGCCCCAGGGGCGAAATCTCAAAGTTAACTCTAAGAATAATAATGACCGGTACATTCAAGATGCCGAAACCCGCACCAAGTTCTATGAGATACGGCATACCTCAAAAGTGTTGCGCATCACCGAATAATATGAAGTGAAGTTTATTTACCCTCACCAAAGAATTTTCTAAGCTGCTGCCGAGTCTGTTCTTTTGTTTTATGACGCAGATTCCGTAGGTTCCTGGCAATCTTCGATTTCCCGCCTTGAGGAGATTTTTCAGATTCGGTATCTAGCTCTTCAACCAGTGAGGGAACATCAGAAACAACTTTTTTCTCGACCCCCAATGCACGGTTATCTGAAGTTTTTAGTTTGGAGTAGACCCGCCCAATAGCAATTTCAGAAACACCGGAGCCTGCCAAAAGGATTGCCAAAGCCGCTTGAACACGTGCCGATTCGCCTCTGGACAGCTTGCGGGTTGCCGCTAACGCCAACAATCCTGATGCACCCAACTGAGCGACGCCATCGGCGGTAAAAATCCAGGGACGACCACGCAAGACGCGTTGCATCTGAGAGACGGCGTCCGTCCCATTAGGGAAAGCAGAAACAGACTCGCTTACCACCTTAGCCACCGACATATGCGGTGCCAACGAGCGATGCCCAGGAATACTTTCCATATCAACTCTGCCCTGAGCTACCTTGGATAGCTCCAGCGGTAAGCCTAGAAGCTGAAGGACAGATTCCATACCCAGCTCCGAATCAGAGCTCTCCACATAGTTACGCAAACGCTTGGATGCGGTCTCATCGAGCCCGTAAAACCACGTGAGATTCTCGATTTCATCGTTCATCTGCACAAAATTCAGGGGCTCTGGCAAAATACCGGGCAATAACCACAGCGTATCTAAAGCAAAGGATTCCCGCGGAAGATAGCGAGTCTGCTTCTTAGCCGGTCCCCACACCAAATTAATGACTGCCCCGGCGTCGACGTCGTGGGGAACAGGCGTTCCTACCACCCTGTTCATCCATTCAGACCAGTCGCCCGTGGGCTCTTCGTTCCGTCCATTATCCCCAGGCACCACAAAAGCTAAATGCTGGGAATGCTCAGTGGATTCAGCCACAATCGCGGGCTTTCCCAAATTTTGCAGGATATGCAGCATAGAAACTGGGTCACAGGAAATCAATGACCAGCCATTATCTGCAGGTACAACGTCAACCGGACCAACGGTCAGAGATTGAGCAACTAACGCCGGTACATCCGGCATCTCTAGCTCTATGAGCGCAGCTACCTCAGAATCAGCATCTAAGGTGAGTTCCTCCCCCAAAGTTGTCACGGGCACCGAATAGGAGTAGGAATCCTGAGTGGCGCATAACCCTCCGCGCGTCGGCAATTCTTCCATCAGCTCGGCAGCGAATTCTTCAAAGTTAGTTCCCGGTCTAAGCACACCATCTTCACCCAGTTGAGCGGTAACAAATTCATCATCTTCAACCTCAACGGTGAGCACAAAAACATCAACATGCTTTTCATCGGCTTCATAGACCAAAATCTCCGGGCGATCCACAGAAGCAAGAAGCAAAGCCTTCACTACATCATCAGATGTCGCTTCAAGGATTTCCCGCTCAATCTCCGGGTCCAAGAGCTCAGCCGAAGCGTCGTCCTGATTGCTAGTCCCATCAGTCACCGACACTAAATCTTCTGATGCTTCAAGCTGCTTTTCGCCTCCTTCGCCTCCTTCGCCTCCTTCGCCTCCAGCAGATTTTTCAGCATCGGGAATATCAAGATTATTTTCCGCATCAGCCAGCATCTTTTGAAAAATCTCTTCAGTGAGCTCTTCATCGCTGGGCATAACAGCATCCGTCGATTTCTCAGAAGAATTCGCCTGAGCAGCCTGACGAATGACACCAATCATGTCTTGGATTTCCTGGCGCAATTGAGCCGTAGGCTCATGCGTATCAGCCTCATCCGCCTCTGCTACTTCGATGCCGGTTGCACCGAAATCCAGCGAAATTCTAGCCCAGGAAGTTATCAGCTGTTCGTCGCTAGGATTCTCGTGGAGTGAAGAATTATCTGACATTCTCAATAAAAGTCCTCAAGGATACTAAAAAGTAAAAATAGAAAGTATGGGCTTCATCCGAGGGAACCGTGTCCTCAGCTACCCAACACGTCACTTATGAATCGTGAGAAGAAAGCTCTACGGTCTCTCCTGTTTCCAAAGCGCGATAGCAAGCTTTCAAACGAGCAGCAAAGCTTTCACCGAAGTGGTTTTCAAATGCTGCAGGTTCAAGCCAGCGGTAGCTTAAGAGTTCATCCTCCTGAAGGGTAATGACCGCATCGGAGGGTATTTGCCCACCATCATAGATGTAGTACGTTGAATCTCCCCACACCCCGCGGGATAGCCCATGGAAAATGAGAAGAACACGACCGAGGGCAAGATCCAGTCCTACTTCTTCTTGTACTTCGCGGAAACACCCCTGCTGAGGAGCTTCGCCTGCTTCTACAGTGCCTCCCGGAAGCGCCCATCCATCACGATAATTAGGTTCTACCGCCAAAAGACGATTCTGTTCGTCGCGGATGAGAGCACCAGCTGCTAGACGGCGGGTGGGAAGGGTCGCAATAAACTTCACCAGTTCATCGTGCGAAAGATAGGTATCTGCCATGGTGTGGCCTGCCCTTCAAAGTACCCGTTTAGATGGTGAATGTTGATTGATTCCAGCAGAAATAGAATAACCAATTTTTTCCAGAGGCACAGCTGAAGTTTGCCTTTGCACTCTCTCAGCGCAATTATTTTGCCTCTGCAAAAAGTGCTCTGCGAAAATAAATATCGCAGAGCACCTATT
This sequence comes from Rothia amarae, assembly GCF_042677725.1. Classification (NCBI taxonomy): domain Bacteria; kingdom Bacillati; phylum Actinomycetota; class Actinomycetes; order Micrococcales; family Micrococcaceae; genus Rothia; species Rothia amarae. The sequence continues at coordinate 276,220 of NZ_JBHUCN010000013.1, read as the reverse complement.
GAGAGAAAACTTCTTACTTGTCTCCACCCAGGAATTTTTCAAAGCCCTTAGGCAAGTTCAAATCATCCATATTGAAATCTTGCTGGGACTGCTGACCAAATGCTGAACCAGTAGTAGCCTGCTTTTGGCTAGCAGCCTTCTCCTGCTGAGCTCGCTTAGCAGGATTGCCTGAACGAGCCTTTTTATTATTGTTCTTACCCTTGTTCTTCTTCTTAGCCCCACCTGCTGCAGCCATACCGGGCATCTGCATGCCACCGGGCATACCTGCCATGTTGCCCGCAGCCAGCTTCTTCATCATCTTCTGTGCTTGCGCAAAACGTTCCATCAGCTGATTAACTTCAGAAACCGTAACGCCCGAGCCCTTGGCAATACGGGCACGGCGAGAACCATTGATAATCTTAGGAGCAACGCGCTCATGCGGCGTCATCGAACGCACAATCGCTTCTACGCGATCGATTTCTTTATCGTCAAAGTTGTCAAGTTGCTGGCGAATCTGAGCCGCTCCAGGCATCATCATCAGCAGCTTCTTCATTGAACCCATTTTGCGAATCTGCTGCATCTGGGCAAGGAAGTCATCAAAAGTGAATTCTTCCTGATCCATGAACTTCTTCGCCATGCGATCAGCTTCAGTCTTATCCCAGCTAGCTTCTGCCTGCTCAATAAGAGTCAGAACATCGCCCATATCCAGGATGCGCGAAGCCATACGGTCAGGGTGGAACTGTTCAAAGTCCTTCACACCTTCACCGGTGGATGCAAACATAATAGGCTTGCCTGTCACCGAAGCAACAGAAAGCGCCGCGCCACCTCGGGCGTCGCCGTCGAGCTTTGAAAGCACGACGCCGGTGAAATCTACACCCTCGTTGAATGCCAGGGCGGTGTTAACAGCATCCTGACCAATCATGGCATCAATCACGAAGAGAACTTCGTTCGGTTCGATAGCATCGCGGATATCACGCGCCTGCTGCATGAGCTCAGCGTCCACGCCCAAACGACCAGCGGTATCGACAATGACCACGTCGTGCAACTTAGCACGTGCCTCATTGACACCGTCTTGAGCTACCTGAACGGGGTTGCCTGTAGGAGTATCAAACTCAGAAGTCACACCGGGATGCGGTGCAAAAACGCGTACACCCGCACGCTCACCCACAACCTTGAGCTGGTTCACAGCGTTAGGGCGCTGCAAGTCCGACGCCACCAGCAAAGGAGTATGCCCCTGGCTCTTCAGCCAGTAAGAAAGCTTGCCCGCCAAGGTAGTCTTACCGGCACCCTGCAAACCAGCCAACATAATAATGGTTGGACCGGTCTTAGACATCTTGATACGGCGAGTCTCGCCACCCAAAATACCCTTGAGCTCTTCATTGACAATCTTGACGATTTGCTGGCTCGGGTTCAGAGCCTCAGAAACTTCCTGCCCCAACGCCCTTTCTTTCACGGCGGCGGTGAATTCACGCACCACCGGAACAGCGACGTCGGCGTCCAGAAGCGCACGACGAATCTCGCGAACCGTAGCGTCGATATCAGCCTCAGTGAGACGACCTTTACCGCGAAGGTTTTTGAAGGTATTAGTCAGGCGATCGGAGAGTGAATTGAACACGAGCCGTGAACCACTTTCATCTTGGAGGATGGGTATGACCCATAATTTCTACATCAGCATCTAAGAATATCGCATCTACCATGCTCAGGTGCTGTGTTCGCTCTTGAAGGAGCTATGTGCCCTGGGCTTAGAGGTCGATTTCAAGCAAGATCGGAGTGTGATCTTGTCGGGGGCCGGAATTAATCATGTCTGAGATAGTCACCTGATCCGCTACCCGGTCAGAGACCAGCCAATAGTCAATGCGCCAGCCGCTGTTATTGATTTTTGAAGTCTTGGAGCGCTGAGCCCACCAGGTATAAGCGCCCGTTACATTGCCATGAAGGTGACGGAAAGTGTCGGTAAATCCCCGCGAGAGAAGATGAGTAAATCCATCGCGCTCTTCCTGGGTAAAGCCGGGGGAACGAAGATTAGAGGTGGGATTCGCCAAATCAATCTCAGTGTGGGCCACATTAAAATCGCCGGTGGCCAGAACAGGTTTAATTTCATCAAGCTTTGCTAGATAATCTGCATAATTTCTGTCCCATACCTGACGATCGGCTAGGCGTTTGAGCCCATCGGATGCGTTGGGAGTATAAACCTGAGTGACAAAGCAGTGCTCGAATTCGAGGGTAATCATGCGCCCTTCTGAGTCCATAGTGCCCGGCCCTTCAATCTTAGGGAAGGTCACTTGTGGGTTCAGACCCTCTTTGATGAGGAACATCGTGCCTGCATAACCCTTGCGTGCCGGTTCTTCGGAGGTTACCCACTGCACCTGATAGCCAGGAAAATAACCGTGAAGAACTTCAAGGTGTTTCTTACTGGGACCGGCGAGAGGCAGCTTTGTCTCCTGCAATGCCAAGACGTCGGGGGCATGTTCAGAAAGCGTGGCAAGGACGTCGCGGGAGAGCAACGCACGAGCAGAGTCGCTAGTCAGCGCCGCATTCAATGAGTCAATATTCCAGGAAATAAGTTTCATAACATCTATTCTACGGGTGCTCTAAAACTGCAAAAAGGGCGAGACCTTTGTTGAAGTCTCGCCCTTGCACTTAAAGCTATCTCGGTTAGTCGAGGATAGCGTCCACGAATCCCTTGGCATCAAACGGCGCCAAATCATCTGGACCTTCGCCCAGCCCAACCAGTTTGACGGGCACGCCCAGTTCTTCCTGGATAGCGACGACGATGCCGCCCTTAGCTGAACCGTCCAGCTTAGTGAGCACAATGCCGGTGATGTTGACAACTTCAGAGAAAACCTTCGCCTGAATCATGCCGTTCTGACCGGTCGTTGCATCAATCACCAGCAGAACCTCGGTCACCGGCGCTTCTTTTTCAACTACGCGCTTAATCTTGCCGAGCTGATCCATCAGACCAGCCTTATTCTGCAGGCGGCCTGCAGTATCAATCATCACGGTATCGACGGCCTGTGCTTTGCCTTCCTTAATCGCTTCAAAAGCGACCGATGCGGGGTCTGCGCCGTCTTTCTCCGACCGCACCGTCTGCACGCCCACTCGATCGCCCCAGGTCTGAAGCTGATCGGCAGCAGCTGCGCGGAAGGTATCGGCAGCTCCAAGGAGTAGTTTCTTATCTTCGGCAACCATGACGCGGGCAAGCTTACCCACGGTGGTAGTTTTGCCGACGCCGTTTACACCAACTACCAGCACTACACCGGGGTTTCCTTTCTCGCCCTCGAGGTGCAAGGATCGGTCAGTATCGGGGCCAACAATCGCAAGGAGTTCCTCGTGGAGCATCTGCTTGACGTGCGCGGGGTTCTCGGTACCCTCTACACGAACACGACGCTGAAGAGCTTCAACGAGGCGTTCGGAAGGACCAGAGCCAAGATCTGCCATGAGGAGGGTTTCTTCGACTTCATCCCACACATCTTGATCGAGCTTATCGCGAGAGAGAAGAGCCAAGAGACCCTTACCCAAGAGATTGTTGGAGCGAGAAAGACGCTCACGCAGGCGTACCAAACGCCCTGCGGCGGAGGGTGGACGCTCAACGGTGGTAACCGCTTCGTCCTCACCGGATCTGACGTCATCAGCGTCTCGGGTGGAGGGGTACCCGTCCTTAGGCGCTTTCGGTCCCCTCAGAAGAACCGCAAGAACACCGCCAAGAATGAGCACACCCAGTACGATGTACAAAATTAGAGTCAGGGTATCATTCACCCCTCTAGCTTCTCATACCCCTTCTTTCATCCCCAAGGTTTTACCACCCCAGGCTGCAGAATGAGTCTAGAATGGGCGACTATGGCTGAGAAAGATTCCCCAATTCCACCGCACACCGGCGAAATTCCTCTGGTGGTACCTACCGCGAAGAATGCTGACCAATATTTTCAAGCTTCAAGTTCAACTAAAAATTCTGATGTAACGGGTAGCGTTGCGCCTCCGCAGAAGATTCCACCTCAGCTCAAGGTTCTGATTGTGGCAGCCTTTGCTATCGCCCTTGGCTTTGGTCTGATTGCACCGGTATTACCCCGATTTGCAGCTAGTTTCAACGTTGGTGCAATGGCCGCCGCATTGGTCGTAAGCATGTTTGCAGTGATGCGATTGGCTTTCGCACCGGCGTCGGGAAAAATCATTACGCTCCTCGGTGAACGACCCACCTATATTGCTGGTCTGTTAATAGTTGCTCTCTCCTCTCTCGGCGTTGCCTTCTCCTGGGATTTTTACTCACTCCTTCTCTTCCGCGCTTTAGGCGGTGTGGGGTCGGTGATGTTTACCGTCTCCGCGATGGGTCTAATCGTTCGCTACGCACCTCAATCACTGCGCGGCCGTATTTCGGGGTACTACGCGACGTCATTTCTTCTGGGTAATATCTTGGGCCCGGTAATGGGCGCAACCATGGCAGGCTTAGGAATGCGCCTGCCTTTTACCATCTATGCCGTGATGCTTTTTATTGCCGCAACCGTGGTATTTGTTTATCTCAAAGAGGTAGAAGACAAAAACGCTGGCGCTCAGACGATGCAACCTGCGCTTACTTTCAAGCAGGCGTTAGGCTTTGAAAATTACCGCGGTGCTTTGGTCACCAACTTTGCCATGGGCTGGGCAGCGCTGGGCATCCGCATTTCACTCATGCCGCTGGCAGCGGTAGCTCTTCTTGCGCAGTACCACTCCGGTGAGCTCTACGACGCCGAAGCTGGAGGAACAGTACTTGCCGGTGTTGCCCTCGCCCTCTATGCAGCGGGCAATGCGGTGACGCAAAATATTTCTGGCTCGCTCTCAGACAAGAGCGGACGTCGCACCCTCATTTTTGTAGGTCTCCTCCTCAGCGGGGCGTCCACCATTGCCGTAGGTTTTTCCACTACTCCGGTTATTTTCTGCGTTTTCTCTGTACTCACAGGAATTGGTACCGGACTATTGGGGCCTTCTTTGCAGGCATCAGTTGCTGATGTTATTGGAAGCAACCGCTCCGGCGGTACCGTGCTGTCTACTTTCCAGATGCTCTCTGATTTAGGTCAGATTGTGGGTCCTCTTTTGGCGGGCTTTGTAGTAGACCAGTGGGGATACGGGGCAGCTTTTGGTATATCCGGTGCTCTGCTCATTCTGTGCTCTCTTGCATGGCGCCCAGGTCATCGGCCCCGTTTCCCCGCGCAGTGGGCAGATAAGAGCTACAGCGGCAAGTAAAACCAAGTCAGGCGTTCACTCAAAAATTCGGCCTCAGATTAGATCAGGGCGTGGATCTGTTCGGCATCTTGAGAGAGCACTAGGCTGACGCCGTCTTGCATCGAAATCCCAACCAGCGAGTCTCCCAGTTCCACCGTACGAGGTTTGTGGGTCACAATAATTAGCTGGCTCTGTTGAGCCAACCGCTCAAAGAGACGGTGGACCCGGGTGAGATTGCGGTCGTCCAGGGCGGCTTCTACCTCGTCCAGCACATAGAACGGTGCCGGACGCACGGCAAAGAGCGATGCGAGAAATGCCAGCGAAGCGAGGGTTCGTTCACCACCAGAGAGAAGAGATAGCCGCTTGATCTTTTTATCGGCGGGTCGAGCTTGGATCTCTATACCGCTGGAGAGAACATCCTCAGGATCAGTGAGAACGAGGGCTCCCTCTCCTCCATCAAAGAGCTCGGCAAAAATTTCTGCAAACTGTCCGGATGCTAGTTCAAAGGATTCGAGGAACTGCTCTTTGATGTGGTTATTAAGGTCTTTGAGGAGCGAGCGCATATCGGCTCGAGACTTCTTGAGATCTTGGATTTGCTGCTCCAGATAGGTTTGGCGTTCTTGGAGGGCATCAAATTCTTCTACTGCCAGGGGGTTTACTACTCCTAATTTTTCTTGCTGAGCTAGCAAGCGAGAGCGGCTCTGCAACAGTTCTTCTTTAGATTTTTCTGATACGTCGAATTTTTCGCTCAGAAGTGAGGAATCTATTTTCAATTCCTGTTCAATTTTTTCTTGCAGATTTTGCTGGGTTAGCTCTGCTTTGAGAAGGTCCCGGGTGGCACGGTCTACCTCTGTCTGAACTTCCAGTAGGGCTTTCTGTTTGTGGCCAAGGTTTTCGGACAGGTTGCCCCGCTCGATACGCAAGGATTCACGTTTCTGTTCCAGTTCCTGCCTGCGGGTCTGAGCAGTTGCCAGTTCATTTTCTAGCGTTCTGGCGAGCATGGAAAACTGGGTTGTGAGAAGGCTGAGTTTTTTGCCGTGGCGAGTTGCGGTGTCGTGTAGCTGTTGCGCGCGTTGCTGAGCTTTCTCTAAGAACTGGAGGTGCGATTTTAGCTGAGTGCGTTTCCCCTCGGCAAGTTCACGCCGTTCTTGGGCATGGTGAAGTTCTGTATCTGCCACGGAGAGTTCAATGGCTATTTCTTGGAGATCCTTCTCGAGGTCACTCGCCTGCTCTGAAAGATCGCTCTTATCGTTGGGTTGATTTTCTGCCCTGTCGAGAGCATCTTCGGTGGTCTTCCAGAGTTCCCGTAGCTTATCCCGTTTCTGTCGGGCTTGAGCCATCTGATTGCTGCGCCGCACCGTGTTCTTTTGTGCTACCTCCGCAGTAGTAAGAGCGGCAATTTTTTGCGATTCGATATCGGCACTTTGAGCGCTCAGTACACCAATTTCTCGTGCTAGCTCTTTCTCGCTTTGTCTATTCTCTTCCAGGGTTGCACTGAGCGTTTTCAAGGTGCGGGTGGCGCTGGTATTTTCTTCCCGCGTTTGTTCGATCTGAGCGGTGAGTGCCTCTATTTTTGCGGTGAGCTCAAGGGGATTGGAAAGAGACGCTTGATGGGGCACATATCCATAGGAATTGAGTGCGTTTCCTGCCCGGTCATAGAAAGTGAGCGTGGGGTACTGGGCGAGGAGTTCCTGAGTGTTATCTAATTTTTCAAGTAGGACGACGTCGCGCAGTGCCTGCTGCACGATGGTTTGTGTGATGTCCGTGGCGGTCTTGATGACGCTCTCAGCTCGAACCGCCCCGTGAGGTAGAGCCGAGGTGCTGGCTAAGTTCTTTTCCGAGGTGTTCACGGGTGGGAATACCTGGGGGCGGGGTCGAGAGTGCTCTTCGGCGGCAATTTCAAGATCCGCTGAGTGATCGAGTACTTTTGCGCTGGTTATATTGTGCAGAGCTGCTGAAACTGCAAGCTGCCAGTCTTTCTCTACGGTCAAAGAATCTGCAAAATATTGTGGAGAAGAACCTTGGTGGTTGCCAGCTTCGTCGGTTGAGTTTTCGAGATGAACTAATGCTTCTTCGAAAATAGCTCGTTGGGAGCATAGAGCAGCCGCCCGGTTCTCTACCTCATGCAGAGTCTGGGTGGCATTCTCAATCTCCTGAGCTAGCGAGCGTCGTTTCTCTTGTTTTTTGGTCAGAAGAGATTGTAATTCATCTCGTTGTGCGCTCTGCTCAGTCAGATAACTCTCCAGCTGTGAAAGGCGTTCTTGAATTCCTTGCAGGTACTCGTGAGCCTCCTGCTCTTCTTGCACAAAATTTTCGAGATCTGATTCGATCTTTTCCACACGGGCGCGCTGGGCAGCAAGTTGGCTGAGTAGTGTCGAACGCTGCTCACGCGCCAATTCGCTGATTTCTTGCTGGCGTTGTTGCTCCGAGCGAATCTGCTGAAGCTGCTCAGCCAGTTGTGACCGCCGGGTCATGAGGTTTTTCTGGTGCTCTGTTAAGCTAGAAATTTTTTCTTTCCAGCTAGATATGGCTTCTGTTTCCCCAGCTATCTGCTGAATGACATCCTGGACTTCTTCCACTTGCACAGGAGTTTCTGTTTTGAGTGCTCGCTGTTTTTCCTCAATGAGGGTCAGCGATGCTTGAACCGACGCCAGCACGGTATGGATACGGTATTCGCGTTTCTGTAGTTGCTCCTGCTCTTCTCTGACGGATTGATCCTGGTTGATGAGCTGGTCGAGGCGCTGCTGGGTTGCTAACTGGTGCTTCTCGGCATCGGCTTTTTGGTTTTGGGCTTGGTCTACTCGTAGCTGAATCTGGTGAATCTTTTCAGCCATCTGTTCTACTTCTCTCCGAAAGAGCTGCCCCGACACCTGGTGAATCTGCTGTTGGAGGCTGCCGGCGGCTCGAGCCGACTCGGCCTGTAAACGCAACGGTTCTAGCTGGGAGGTAAGCTCCGCGTTGAGATCCTCCAACCGGTGCAGATTCTGCTTCATCGATTCAAGTTTGCGCTCACTTTTCGAAGCGCGTTGGCGAAAACGGTGAATACCGAATGCCTCTTCCAAGATGTCGCGGCGCTGTTCAGCATTGGCAGTCAAGATTTCATCGACTCGTCCCTGCCTCACCAGAGCATGATCCTCTTGGGCTACCCCAGCATCTGCCAGTAACTCTTGAATGTCACTGAGCCGAACCGCTTGTCCGTTGAGGGCGTACTCAGATCCCCCACTGCGAAACATGGTGCGTTCAATCGTGACTTCTTCGGAGGGAATCCCCAATAAACCCTCGGAATTATCAAGGGTCAGCGTAACTTTCGCCCGACCCAGTGCAGCATGGGTGCTGGTTCCTGCAAATACGACGTCCTGCATTTTTTCACCGCGTAAAGACTTCACCCCCTGTTGGCCCATGACCCAGGCGAGCGCGTCCACAATATTTGATTTACCCGACCCATTTGGGCCAACTATCACGTTGATGGCGGGTGAGAAAGAACATTCAGTGGCAGAGGCGAATGATTTGAACCCTCGAAGAGTCAGCGATTTGATATGCACAAAAGTCCTTCCGCACGGTTCAATTCTTGCGCTCTCTTAACTATTCGGCGCAGAGCTCTACATTTTATGCCATCTTTTGTATGTGACATTGCCCCAAAAGTGAAATCATCCAAGATTCAGCAAAGAGGATTATTATAAGTAATTAGACTTATTTCATTCAGGAGAGTTCTGACGCCCGCGCAATTCTCTTCAGTGAGCTCACGATTCCCACCGAAAGCTAGACTTCCTTGACTGCTAATTCTGATATTCGCCATTCCAACGCTTCGCTTCTTTCGATTGAGTTGGAGTTGCCGCCTGAAACCGTGACGTCTTCTTATTTTGATGAGAAGCTGGCGAGCACCTATAAGCGGCTGAGAATGCCTAAGGGTCTACTGGAACGATTGGCGGGAATTTCCGAGCGCCGTTCATGGGGAGACTCTATGACTTTTGAGGACGGCGCTGTGGCGGCTGCTGAGAAAGCGATTGCCGCTGCCGGGGTTTCTAAAGATCAGATTGGTCTGATGATTAATGCGTCGGTAACACGCGATAATTTTGAGCCTGCTGTGGCTGTGGGCATCCACGACCGGTTGGATTTGCCGCGCCACGCCCTTGAATTTGATATCACCAATGCATGCCTGGGCTTTGTAAATGCTATGACCGTGGCGTCGTCGATGATTGATGCCGGCGCTATTGACTATGCGTTAATCGTTGCTGGTGAGGATCCTTCCCCCTGGCACCGAACAGCACTGCGTATCTTGGATCAGCCCACCACCACTCGCGATGAAGTCCTCGCCCAGTTCGCTACTTTGACGTTAGGTTCTGGTGCAGCTGCTGCCGTGTTGGGGCGTTCTGATCGCCATCCTGAGGGGCATAAGATTCTAGGATCGGTTTCTCGCGCGGGCACTGAACACCGAAATTTGTGCATTGGTGGCGAGGCAGATCAGGGTATGAATACCGACGCCGCAGGCTTGCTCAAGCACGGACTAACCTTGGTAGCCGAGGCGTGGGAAGAAGCCCACGAGCAGGGCTGGGATTGGAATTCCATGGATTCCTACGTCACCCATCAGATTTCAAATTCCCACACCAATGCCATTATTGAGGCAGTCGGAATTGATGAGAAGAAGATTCCGATGACCTTTCCCTACTGGGGCAATGTAGCGGCGGCAGCTCTTCCGATGACTTTGGCGAAAGAAGCCGTGGAATATTCCAAGGGCGATCGTATTCTCTGCATGGGTGTGGGCTCAGGCTTGAATACGGCGCTTATGGAAATCATCTGGTAAACACTTTTCTGCCCATCTCCGGTTAGCGCCGCAGATGGGCTGACTTCTTTAAATACTTTTTGTTTGAATACTTTAGATGTGAACTTTCGGTCTTGATGGCCGGGTCCCTAAGGAGAAACCATATGCTTGAACAGCTCACCCCAGATCCCCAGAATTGGCCCGGAGTTGATCCGCGCTGGTCGTGCATGGCTCAGGTTATTTCTAGCGCCGGCGTCGACGCCGGGCACACACGTACCTGGCACTACCTGGATAATCAGCAGGTGCTCCGCGAAGAAGGCTTAGAACCTGTAGGCATCATCCTGGCTGTGCACGGTAATCCCACCTGGTCCTATTTATGGCGGTCGGTGCTTGCCGCAGGTATCAATGCTGAGAACCCTTGGCGAGTTATTGCAGTAGACCAGCTGGACATGGGTTTTTCAGAACGTACGGGGACTGTTCGTCGATTGGCTGATCGCGTGCGTGATTTAGGAGATTTCACCCAGCATGTCGGGCTGGATAACACCGATTTACCGGTGGTCACCCTAGCCCACGATTGGGGTGGCCTTATTTCTCTGGGCTGGGCACTGGAGCACCGGGATGTGGTCGAAGCGGTTGCGTTGACTAACACCGCCGTCTTCCATGACCAGATAGAAAAAATTCCTGCGGCTCTTCAGCTTGCCCTGAATCCTGCAATTCATGGGTGGGGTACGCAAAAGTCCACCGCATTTTTGGATGTCACACTCCACCTGGCGCAAAACGGTGGGTTAGATTCTGCCGTCTATAAGACGTATGCGGCTCCCTACCGAACCGCAGAACTACGCGCGGGTATCCGTAACTTTGTAGCTGATATCCCCGCCGGCGAAGCAACCGCTTCCTACACCGACATGGTGCGAATCGCTGAAGGAATTCGAGATTTGCATGTGCCGGCGTTCTTCCAGTGGGGCACCAAGGATCCCGTTTTCCAGCGGCGTTATATGGCAGATTTACAAGAACGTATGCCTCAGGCAGATGTTCACCGGTATGAGAATGCATCCCACTTGGTAGCAGAAGATGAAGACATCGCCACGCCTTTGTTCCACTGGTTAGAAGAACAGTTCTTGTGGAACCATACCGGACGCCAAGCGCATCAGCTAGCGCGAGAAGAACAACAACTCCACACTGACTTTGAGCCCTTGATTTCGAAGGTGTTACGACGCGCCTCAGATTCTTCGCTGGCTGTAGTGGATATGGATTCCCGCAATGAAACTCAAATCGCTTCAACCTTGAGCTGGGCTGAACTGGCACAGGATATTAACCGTGTAGCAAATGGTTTAGAAACCACCGGCGTTCGAGCTGGTGACCGAGTCAACCTCATGGTTCCCCCCGGTGCGAAACTCACCACTTTGATTTATGCCTGCCTCAAAATTGGTGCGGTCATTGTAGTAGCTGATACCGGTTTGGGCGCCAAGGGTCTTACGCGAGCTCTCAAGGGTGCACGCCCTGACTTCCTGGTGGGCATTCGCCCTGCACTCGTTGCTGCGCGCGCGTTGGGATGGCCCGGGCAGAAAATTGCTGCAGATCCCCTGCCGGCAGTTGCCAGAAAGGGACTCGGCGTCATAGCGTCCGTAGCAGATTTTTCCGATACACGTGAGAACACCTCCTATAGCGTATCCCCCGAAGACGACGCTGCGGTTCTCTACACCTCCGGCTCCACCGGGCCCGCTAAGGGAGTGGTGTACACCCAACGTCAAATTTCTGGAATGCGCGATGCCATTCGCCACACCTACGGGCTTTCTGCAGGTACCGGTTTGGTCGCGGGGTTCGCTCCGTTTGCGTTGTTGGGCCCTGCTTTGGGTGCGACGTCGGTAACTCCCACCATGGATGTAACCCGCCCCAAGACCCTGACGGCGTCTGCACTATCGGCAGCTGCGGCAGCCATCGATGCCACCACTATATTCGCATCCCCAGCAGCGCTGATGAACGTAGTGAGAACCGCCAACAATCTCAGTGAGGATCAGCGAAATGCACTGAAATCAGTGGATCTTTTGCTCTCTGCCGGCGCTCCCCTGGCGGTTCCGCTCCTTGAAGCAGTGCAGTCCATCGTTCCTCAGGCTTCAATCCACACGCCTTACGGCATGACTGAGGCGCTTCCCATCACCGATGTCTCTTTTGAAGAAATCAAATCTGCTCTCGCCGACGGCACCGAACGCGGTCTCACCGGTGCTCGCGACGGCGTCTGCGTCGGTCGAGCTGTTCACGGTGCAGAAATTCAGATTGCTCCCTTGGATAATGAGGGGGAACCACTGGAAGAAACCACCACAGAACCCGGCATTACCGGTGAAATTGTGGTGAGCGCACCGCATGTCAAAGACCGCTATGACACGTTGTGGGTGACCGAACGGCTCTCAACCGCTACACCCGGATGGCACCATACCGGCGACGTTGGGCACTTTGACGAAGCCGGTCGCCTCTGGGTAGAGGGTCGCCTGGCGCATGTGCTCAATACCTCGCAGGGAGTACTGACCCCGGTTGCCTTGGAACAAGCTGCTGAGGAAGTGCCGGTTGTTCGACGCGCGGCAGCAGTTGCGGTTGGCCCTGCTGGCTCTGCTACCCCGGTGGTGATTGTCGAGACTGACCCCCGCGCGCCTCAGGACGGGCGAGCAAACTCAGCGCTCACTGCTCAGGTACGTCAGCGCGTTCTGCAAGATACGGGAATCGAAGTTTCCGCTGTTTTGCAGGTGCGAGAGCACCCCACCGATATTCGCCATAACTCTAAAATTGATCGACCTCTGTTGGCTCGTTGGGCGCAAAAGCTGCTCAGCGGTCAGAAAGCGAAGTTGAAAAAATGACCTCATCCGTTGAAGTAATTGAAGTTGCCGGTGCTTTTTCCCAGCGCCCTGTGGGCGAAGAAGCATTCGCCCCTCGCCGAGATGAACGTGTTTTTGTGACAGGCGCCTCTGGCATGTTGGGGCGGGAAGTCTCCCTGGAACTATTGCGCCAAGGTTTTGACGTCACTGTTTTTCAGCGTTCCGATTCCGGTGTGGGCGAGCTGCTACCAGGATCAGTGCGCGAGCGTTTCCGGCAGGTTCGCGGCGCCGTCACCGATATGAAGGCGGTACAAGAGGGGCTCGAAGGCGCTCACGGCGTCATTCATTTGGCGGCAAAGGTATCCTTTGCCGGGCAGTGGGATGAATTCGTTGAAACCAATGTGCGCGGTACACGGGTGGTTCTAGAAATGGCAAAAGAGGCGGGTATTTCTCGTTTCTTGTTCATTTCTTCTCCTTCGGTAGCTCATACGGGTACAGCTTTTATGGGCGAGGGTAATGGCCCCGCTACGCCCGAATTGGCACGCGGACACTATGCACGGTCCAAAGCTCTGGCGGAGAACCTCGCATTGGAATCAGATAGTGATGACTTTTGGGTCGGCGTGCTTCGCCCCCATATTGTGTGGGGTCCCGGTGATACACAGTTGGTTGAACGAGTATTGGACCGTTCGGCGCGGGGTACTTTGCCGTTACTCAATAACGGTACCGCCCTAATTGATACCACCTATATCGATAATGCGGTCGATGCCATTGTGGCAGGTTATCAGCGCCTGGAAAACATTCATGGAACCCCCTTGGTCGTCACGAACGGTCAACCGCGGGAGGTCGCTGAGTTACTCGGTGGCATGTGTGAAGCAGTCGGTATTCCTGCGCCCTCGCGTTCGGTACCTGCCTCTGTAGCTCGTGCTGCCGGCGCGGTTATCGAAAAGGTATGGTCTGTGCGCCCCGGGAAAGATGAACCGCCGATGACGAAGTTTCTCGCAGAGCAACTCTCTACCTCTCACTGGTTCGATCAAAAACAAACTCGTGAGCTTTTAGACTGGTCACCGGCTGTTTCCATTGAGGAAGGTTATGCCCGGCTCGGAGAATATTACGGTAATCGGTACAAATCCTAGCCGTCCCCCATTTAGCGGTTTGTAACCTACCGGCGGGTAGTTGTTTATTCAGAACTTAGATTCTTTTCGTACAAAAGTAAACTTCTGTTTACCCTTCTCAGCTGTTCCTTTTACTTGTTTTTGAGAGGTTAACAGAAGCCCATTCATGTGGGTTCCACACAGGAATTCCCACCTCAACTTCTTTGCGAAAAGGATGCTCTCATGACTGAAAAGACTCCTCTGACTTCACCTACCCGCCGCTACCTCCCCATGTGGAGCCACGTCAAGGGTAAGCGTTCGGCAGTTACCTGTGCACTCAAGTGCAATAACGCCTGCCTCGAACCAGACGCTAACTGCTCAGATAACCACTACTTCAAAGATATTGTTGAAGCTGCGATTTCCCGACGCTCGGCTCTCGGCTTGGCTGGAGCAGCCGTCGTCGTTGGTGCGGCAGCTTCGAATGCTCCCTCCGCACAAGCTCTACCCATTCAGGCTCAGGGTAAGGCTCTCGGACACGCTAAGAAAGCACAGAGCTCATTCTCTTTTAACCCCATTGCGCCGGTTCCTGCCGACGTCGATGACCTCACCGTACCCGAAGGATTTGAGTGGGCACCCATCATTCGCTGGGGTGACCCCCTCTTCAAGAACTCTCCCCAGTTCGATATCAATCACCAGACTGCTGCAGCACAGGCACTTCAGTTCGGTTACAACAATGATTACCTCACCATCATCCCTAACCCCAATAACCCCAAGCGCGGCGTGCTGGTATGCAACCACGAGTATGTTAATGAGAACATCATGTTCTCTGAAAAGGATTGGGCTGCAGATAAGGGTGAACTCCGCCGCGTAGCCATGGCAGCGCAGGGTTTGAGTGTTGTTGAGCTCAAGCGTAAGGCTGTAGGTTCTCCATGGGAGTACATCGTCGGTGGCAAGCGTAACCGCCGTATTACCACTTCAACCCCCTTCTCCATTACCGGTCCCGCACGCGGTTCCAAGTTGCTCAAGACTGCAGCAGATCCCATCGGCTCCGTCGTCTTAGGTACCAACAACAACTGCTCCGGCGGGTTGACCCCCTGGGGCACCGTTCTTTCCGGTGAGGAAAACTTCGACTCCTACTTTGTGGGCAAAGATACCGCAGAGTTCAAGCGCTACACCATCAAGAACAAGCCTTCAGTACACGGCTGGGAGGACGTCGAGCCTCGCTGGAACGCTAACAACCCCGGTTATGAAAACGAATCCAACCGTTTCGGTTACATCGTCGAGCTGGATCCCGAAGATCCTACCGCTCCCCCTCGTAAGCACACCGCTTTGGGCCGTTTCAAGCACGAGGGAGCGAACATCCATGTTGATCCCAAAACCGGCGAAGTAGCCGCATACATGGGCGATGACACTCGTTTTGAGTACATGTACAAGTTCGTAGCTCGTGATCGCTACATCGAGGGCAACCGCAAGCACAATATGCGCCTGTTGGAGAATGGTTCACTCTACGTTGCACGCTTCACCGGGGACTCCCCCGCAGCAGAAATCGATGGTTCCGGCAAATTGCCTTCAGATGGCGCTTTTGATGGTACCGGTCAGTGGATTCAGCTCACCGATGGCAACAAGTCACTTGTGCCAGGTATGAGCATCGACGAAGTTTTGGTGTACACCCGTATTGCAGCGGATAAGATGAACCCCACCAAGATGGACCGCCCCGAGGACGTCGAGCCCTCACCCTTCACCGGTAAGATTTACGCGGCTCTCACCAATAACACCGACCGCGGTACTGTCAAGGACGGCAAGCAGCTAGAATCTGCTACCGAGCCCAATCCTCGCAACAACAACCGTGACGGTCACATCATCGAAATTACCGAGGACCGCAACCGCGTCAGCTCCAAGACCTTCACCTGGGATCTTCTGCTCGTCTGCGGCGATCCTGCAGTGAATGAGGCAACCTACTTCGCAGGTTTCGACCCCACCGAGGTTTCGCCTATTTCCTGCCCCGATAACGTGGCTTTCGATTCTCAGGGTAATCTATGGATCTCCACCGATGGTCAGCCCGGCACCATTCAGTTCAACGATGGCCTGTTCCGTGTGGGCCTTGAGGGAGCAGAACGAGGACATGTAGAGCAGTTCCTCGCCGTTCCCCAGGACGCTGAAACCTGCGGACCTGTTATCCACGATCAGGAAAACATGGTTTATGTTTCGGTTCAGCACCCAGGTGAAGACGGCAGCTTTGAAGAGCCTCGCTCGTACTTTCCCGACTACGCTAACTCCAGCGTTGGTTCACGCCCCTCGGCAGTGGCTAAAGCGCACGGTACCGTAGCTCAGCCTCGCCCGTCCGTAGTTCAGGTGTACCTGACTAAGAATAAGTAATGTTCGGTTGAGATATTTCAAAGCCCTGGAAGAATCGAGAGGTTCTTCCAGGGCTTTTGTGTGAAGTGAGTAAAGGCTCTCTGCCCAGCACGGTTAGCCTAGGCTCGCCCTGCTCTCATGTTGCACTTCGATGACAGAGGGAGAGCGGGTGAGTACGCTATCTGTAGCTACTACGATTCAACTCTTCATCGTGAGAAATAAGTATCAATGTCATTCGATATACCCCTGCATCCTTTATTCGTTTATTTCGGCGTCACTTTCCTCTGCGTATTCGCGCTCTTTTGCATAGCAGCAGTTATCTCCCCCGCTATCAGAAGATGGTCAAACTTCTTGTTGCCTTTCTTTGCAGTTACAACCGCTGTTATGGATTTGCTTAGCCTTCATTATCTGTAGTGTTGCCACGCTTATTTTCACTTTTATTGCTGGACACACTGACGCAGAACTAGTGTAGCTCGAGAATTAAAAAATCTTCTCTTCTCTTGCTAGAGTGCTTCAATCTAAGACTTTACCAGTGCGAAAACTTGGGTGTTTTTTGGCAGACCGGACAGCGATAGGAACTACGGTTCATAAAGGGTTCACGGACAATCAGGGACGACTTACCGTTATCCAGGCAACGCGAACACGGCTTACCCGCTTGCCCGTAGGCGTTGAGGGAACGGTCAAAGTACCCCGATTCACCGTTGACGTTCACATACAACGCATCAAAACTCGTTCCGCCAGCATCCAATGCAGTGTGCATGACGTCTTGGGCGGCGTTGACCAGTTCTTTAGTCTGGGTCAAGCTTAACGAGCGGGCGGGTTTTGCATAGTGAAGCTTCGCTCGCCACAGCGCCTCATCGGCATAAATATTTCCCACTCCCGAAATAACGGACTGATCTAGTAACAGTCGTTTGATACCTGAACTTGTCTTGAGTAGCTTCTTACGCAATAACTTGATGTCGAACAGCGAATCCAACGGATCCCTGGCAATATGCGCCACGCTTCGAGGAATGAGCGAGAGACCAAGTTTAGAGGACGACGCCGCCGGCACGGGCTCTCCACCCTCGCCCAGCGTTGGAACCAGCTGGTCAAGGAACATTCCCCCAAAAATACGCTGATCAACAAACCGCAGTTGTAGCGGCTTCTGGTCTTTTCGGTATAGTTCCATTACGATTTTCAGGTGTTTTTCAACGGGCATCGCGGCGTCCTTGAGCAACACCTGTCCACTCATACCCAAATGAATTACCAGTGCATCATCGAGCAAATTGCCCATCTCATCGGCCAAAACCAACCACATGTACTTGCCACGCCGGGCACAATCGACAATCATCAGTCCCTCTAGTTGTCGTATAAACTCTGAAACTCCGGGCGCAAATCGGCGGAGGGACCGCGCGTCTAACACCCGTACATCTGCTATACGGGAACCTACACAATGATGGGCGAGTCCGCGCCTTACCACTTCGACTTCGGGCAGTTCAGGCATGATTCTCCTTGGAGTTGTAGCTACACAATGATAAAACTAAAGCCAGTCACCTCTTTGGTGCTGGCTCAAGTTCTCTGAGTTTAAGATGCGTTAGACAAGAACTTTGCAGGTTGCCCGAGCAGCCTGCCGTTCTGCCTCTTTCTTGTTGGAGGCAGAACCGGTGCTCTGTTCAAATCGCTCTCCATCAATCACGGCAGTAGCGGTATAAATTGGTGAGTGTTCAGCACCACTGCGCTCAATGGTGTACACCAGGCTACCCAATTTTCGGTTCTGAACAATTTCCTGTAACTCGGTTTTCCAGTCGCGGCCAGCGTCAAGAATTTCTTCATCACTCAGCAGGGGCGCCACCAGGCGGAGTACTAAATCGCGGGCAATTTCCCGACCGCACTGAAGATAGCAGGCACCAAAAATTGCTTCCATAGTGTCCGCCAAAATGGAATCTTTATCTTGCCCACCTGTTTTTCTCTCGCCTTTGCCCAACCGAATATGAGGGCCGACGTCGAGTGAACGAGCAATCTTAGCCAGCGCCCACGACGAAACAACCACATGGTGTTTCTTGACCAATTCGCCTTCAGGCAGCTCAGGAAAAAGTCGGTACACTTCTTCGGCAATCGCCAGCGAAAGCACAGAATCTCCAAGGAATTCCAGGCGTTCGTTGTTGGGAGTGCCGGGGTGCTCAAATGAATAGGAACTGTGGGTCAGCGCATGCTGAAACGTCCCGGCGTCGAGATCGACACCGAGACGTTTCAACAAATCTGATGAATCAGAGTTTTTCATGCTAACTATTATGCGTCAGCTACCTTGCGGCCCTTGTACTCGTAGAACAAGTCGTTGCCTGCAGAGTCAGTAACCAGCTTTGCCTGGTGAGGCAGCGAGTAGGTTACGCGACCGTTTTCAACGGTCTTAACCAGCTGAGGTACGGACGCCTTCCACTGGGAACGGCGTGCGCGGGTGTTAGCACGGGACATTTTCCGCTTGGGAACAGCCACAGCTATCTCTCTTCTCTAGAAATTACGATTATTAAGTTTATTTCTCCTCGTTGAGCAGACCTTCTAAAGCCTTCCAACGGGGATCAAGCACCTCGTGGTGATGCCCCGGATCTTCTTCCAGTCGTATTCCGCATTCGGAACACAATCCTTGGCAAGAGTCCTTACAAAGGGGCTGGAACGGCAGCTTCAAAATCACTGCGTCCCGCAGAACCGGTTCAAGGTCGATAACATCGCCTTCAACGGCATACTGCTCGTCTTCTTCGTCATTCGGACCTCCCTGAGGAGCCTTTTGAAAAACGAAGAGCTCTTGGATATCTGCTGAAACGGTTTCTGCAACCGGATCAAGACACAAGCTACATTCACCGTTAACTTCAACGGCTACAGTGCCGGAAACCAGAATACCATCTACAACGGATTCAAGCCGAAGGTTAAGTTCGATATCCGAACCCTCCTCCGCTCCAATCAGAGCGTTGCCAAAATCTTTTGGCGCCGGTACTACTTCATCCAGGGTTTCCATACTCCCCGGTCGATGACTCAGATCTCTCACTGAAATCTTCAGGGGTGATGAATCTTTTCGTGTAATGACGAACTCCCTTATGAAAAGTTTTGACCAACTAACAATTTTAGTTGCAGTTTGGTTACTAAGCAACTATTCCACGAGGGAGGAATCGGTTCAAGCGCAATTTTTGTGGGATTAGCCTCAGAAATTAGCGCGCTTCGAGCCTTTTCTGTACGGCGCGAGGCACAAACGTACTGACGTCTCCCCCATAGCTCGTGACATCACGAATCAAAGTGGAAGAAAGCTGCGAATACTTTGGATCGGAGGTAAGAAACGACGTTTCGACGCCGTTGAGGTGACGATTCATCGTCGCCATCTGCGCCTCGTACTGCCAGTCCAATGGATTGCGCACCCCTTTGACCATCAACGCAGCGCCCTTGGATTTTACGAAATCAGCGAGCAACACATTAGGCATTACCTCCACGGAGACGCCGTCGAGCTGCCCAAATGTCTCACTTGCCATCGCAAGCCGTTCTTCCAGCGAAAATGTATATTTTTTGGCTGAATTATGAGCAATCGCCACAATCACGCTACCGTAAATTTTGGCGGCGCGAGTGATGATATCGACGTGTCCATTGTGGATGGGATCGTAAGAGCCAGGGCACACTACAAGTTGCATACATTTAGGGTAACAGTGAAATATATGCAGAGGGATCACCAAAAAATTGTAGGCTAGTGAAAAGAGAGTTATCTTACAATTTCTAAGGATGGGCCATGAATCAGCCGTTTCCCCCGCCGCTCTTGCCTTATCAGCGAGTAGGGCAGGCTACCGGTTTGCTGACTAAGCAGGGCTTTTCTTCCACCATTTTTGAGGAAATGAGTCTGCTCAACAATCAGCATGGAGCCATCAACCTGGGGCAAGGGTTCCCCGATACAGACGGTCCCTCTGAGCTTTTCGATGCCGCTATTTCGGCGATGCATGCGGGCTCCAACCAGTATGCCCCTATCTCGGGACACCCCCAATTACGAGCAGCCATTGCTGAGCACCAGCGCCGGTTCTACCATCAGCACGTTGATTCTGAAACGCAGGTATTGGTTACCGCAGGAGCCTCAGAGGCTCTTTCTGCATCTATCACCGCGCTCATCAATCCCGGCGACGAAGTCATTATCTTTGAGCCCTACTACGATATTTATCCCGCTGCAGTTGCGCTGGCAGGGGGTAACATCAAGACCGTTCCGTTGATGCCTCCTACCTTTGAACCAAACGTAGAGCAACTAGAAGCAGCATTCAGCGAGCGCACCGCCCTGGTTATTGTGAATGACCCGCATAACCCCACCGGCGCCGTCTTCTCGTCTGAGGTGAAGAAGCGAATCGTTGCGCTTGCCTGCCAGTTTGATGCGGTCATGATTCAAGATGCTGTCTATGAGCATCTCGTCTTTGAGGATTCGTTTGAACCGTTGTTTGCGCTCCCCGGGGCAGCCGAACGGACTCTTTTTGTCTCGGCAATTTCTAAAACTCATTCGCTGACGGGCTGGCGTGTGGGCTGGGTGGTCGGTTCGGCGGATCTAATAGCGCCCATCAAACTGGTCAAGGGCTATTATTCGCACAGTGCTGCCGCGCCCTTACAGGTAGGAGCTGCTGCAGGACTGAATCTTTCTGATTCCTTTTACGCTTCGCTGGTAAGGCAGTATGCCGCCCAGCGGGACATTTTGCTGGACGGACTGCAGGGAGTAGGACTGAAGTTGATGCAACCGGCTGGTACGTTCTTTATCGCGGCGGATGCCGGTGAGCTAATTGCAGACAAGGGACTTCAGGACGCCGAAGAATTAGCGCGGATTCTACCCGAACAAGCAGGCGTCACGATCGTTCCGATGAGCGCTTTTGTGACCGCAGAGTTTGCACCCCATATGCAGAATTGGATTCGCTTTGCTTTTTGCAAGAAACCCGAGATTCTTCAGGAAGCGGTGGAACGGTTCCAGAGCTGGAGTTTACGCTGAAGGCTCTGCAAAATAGAGCACCGTTTCGCCATATTTTCGATCGGCGAATTTCTCCATCGTGTCGGGCCACTGCGGTTCGGCTGTGCGGGATGAACGCTCGACAACTGCCACAGCGCCGTCTGCTAGGTGATTTCCCAAGGCTTCCAACAGTTCTTCGAGTTCGTCGTTTTCTAAAGAATAAGGCGGATCAATAAAAACTAGGTCCCACGGTGCCGACGAATAATTAGCGAGAAAAGCACGGGCGCTCATGCGATGTACCCGGCTCGTTGAGGCAGGACTTGCTTTCACGACGGCAGCGACGTTCTTCTCCACCACGCTCTGCGCTTTGGCATACGTTTCGCAGAAATCGACGTGAGCTGCCCCGCGGCTCATGGACTCGCAGCCCAATGCCCCTGAACCTGCAAAGAGATCAAGCACCCGTGAACCGTTCAAAATATCGTAGGTTTCCAGACGAGAAAAGAGAGCCTCTTTCACACGGTCAGTGGTTGGTCGAGTATTGCTGCCAGGTACGTTTTCCAAACGCAGACCGCCGGCGACTCCGGCAATAATTCGGCTCACGAGGGGCACCTTTCAGTCAGAGGCAGTTTGCTAATCACTCTAGCTTAGCCTCTGCCGAGGAAAGCTTCGCGGTCAGCATCGAGTGCCCGGTCTATCGTGCGCGCTAAATCAGGGTGTTGGGCTAAAGTGGGATCTTTTTCAACAATCCCAAAAGCATCTTCTCTCGCTTTTTCAATCAGTTTGGCATCGGTCAGCGCACGCAATAATTTGAGCGTAGATTTGTTACCCGATTGTGCCGCACCCAAGATGTCGCCTTCACGGCGTTGTTCCAAGTCAATCCGAGATAGTTCAAAACCGTCGGTGGTGGAAGCAACTGCGTCCAACCGCTGGCGGGAGACTCCCTCGGAATCCTGGGAAGTCACCAACAGGCAGGTTCCGGGCAACTGTCCACGCCCGATGCGGCCGCGCAGCTGATGCAATCCCGAGATACCAAATCGATCGGCGTCCATAATAATCATCAAGGTGGCGTTGGGAACGTTGACACCCACTTCAATCACCGTGGTGCAAACCAAAAGGTCTATTTCCCCATCGCTGAATTCTTGCATGGTTGCGGCTTTTTCGGCCGTATCCATTTTGCCGTGCAGGGCGGCGATTCTGATGCCTTTCAAAACCGGTTTTTCGGCTAGTTCCTCAATCATTGATGCCACCGAGTTGAGCTCTCCTCCGCGAGCGCTGGTTTCTTGCGCCTGGGTCGATCCAAAGAGTAGTTCGCCCTCTTCCACGGTGGAGGTGTTCTCCCCCGCCCCAATTTTGGGAACCACCACGTAGACCTGGTGCCCGGCGTCGACTTCTTCGCGGGCTCTTTCCCACATTCTTTTTTCCCAGGTGGGGTGCTCGGTGAGTGAAACGACGACTGTCTGAATTTTTTGACGCCCGGCTGGTAGCTGGTCGAGAACAGAGGTATCGAGGTCCCCGAAAACGGTCATGGCAACGGTTCGGGGAATCGGGGTTGCTGTCATTACCAAGCGGTGAGGTAGTTCACCCTGCGCCCCACGCAGGGCATCGCGTTGTTCGACTCCGAAGCGGTGCTGTTCATCGACGACGACCATGCCCAAGTCAGCGAAAGAAACGGCGTCGGCCAGCAGAGCGTGGGTGCCGATCACGATGTCTGCTGTTCCTGCGGCAATTTCGAGAAGGGTTTGTTTCTTCTGGCGAGTGGGCATGGACGCTTTCAGGAGCACTACCCTAATCAAACGCTGAGTAGGAGCGCCAGCGCTAACGGGGGGTTCCAAGGCTGAATCTGTTTGCGCGAGGTCTCCCAGAATATCCACAACGGAACGATAATGCTGTTCGGCGAGCACCTCGGTGGGCGCGAGCATAGCTGCCTGGGCACCGTTATCTGCAACTTGTAACATGGCACGTAATGCCACCACGGTCTTGCCTGAGCCGACATCGCCCTGAAGTAGCCGGTTCATGGGAACTTGTGACGCCAAGTCTCGGGAAATGTCTTCTCCTACTTTCCGCTGTCCTTCGGTCAGCTCATAGGGCAGAAGCTCAAGAAGTCGGTCGGCAAAGCCGCCGGGAATAAAAGAACGTGCCACGGTGATGTGTGCGGCGCGGGCAGCGCGGATACGTGCCAGAGCTGATTGAAGGACGAATGCCTCGCGGTACCGTAAGAAATGTTGGGCTGCTCGCCAGGTTTCCTCGCTATCGGGAGTATGAATCCCTCGGTAGGTCCAGGCAAGACTGGGTATTTTTCGCTGCCGCCTGATAGCGGGTGGGATGGGATCTTCTAAATCTTTGAGAGGTGCGCGGTCAAGGAGTTGTTCCATGGCCAGAGCGATTCGGTCAGTGGGAAGTTTCGAGGTTGCTTTGTAGACAGGAATCGGCGCGTTGGCCCGTGTTTTCCCACGCTCTATCGCCTCGATGTCCCCGCCGTGGTCTTGGTTTTCAGAAAGGACGGCGTAGTGGGGGTTAGTTAGTGTCAGCTCGCCCCGGTATGAACCGACTTTGCCAGAGAACATCACGTGATCGCCTGCAGAAATTTCCCGGGCGGCGGTCCATGCGTTGAAAAAGGAGAGAGTCATGGTCGAGGTGTCGCCCACCATGGCATAAGAATCAGGTGCATATCCCCCAAAAACACTACCCATATCAAATTCAGGGGGCAGGGGTGCGCCATATCCATCGGAGTAGCCAGATGCCAAACCATGAATTCGCGGATTAGCTACATTGGGAGCACCACTACCGCCCGAAGCAAAACGGTAATCTGCACGGGCAGGCTGTACCGGCGTCCGTCCGGTCTCTGCACCAAATGATGGATCGGGTTGCTCGCCGAGCTGATCCGTTATCAAAATTTCGGTGATAGAACCACGGCGGGCTTTCATCGACCGAGTTGTCACTTTGAGAACCTTGGCTATCAGAGTGGCATCGCTACCTTCTTGCAGATCCGCAAAAGAACTCAATTCCCCCCGCGGTAAGTATTTGCGGGGGTAGAACTCAAGAAAATCACCCACGGTCTCCACGCCGATGCTGGATTTGAGCGATTTTGCCTGCGCCGCACCCAGATAGTCTGCAAGTTTTTCGTTTTCTAGACGTTTTTCTTGCGCGTATTTCTTTTGCGCTTTGGCTTTCTCAGGCGAAATAGGCGGTTGAGGAGCAGTGCTTACGCGTTTCTTTCGAGGGGAAGCCTGAGAGGATTTCTTCACCGTAGTCTTAGCCTTAGGTTTAGGCTGGGGGTTCTTCAGTGCTTTCTCGTCAAAGAGAGCGCCGTCAGCTGAAGCACTCTCCACTAGTGTGCCTCCAGCGAGGTCACCTGAAGGTTCTCAGGTTCGGCGAGTGCACGAATCGCCTGTAACGCTTTATCTTGCTGAGGTACATGCACGTGAACCCGCCATGAGGGCGTGGTTCCGCTCCCCTGATCCACCGGTGCTATCACTACTGAATCGCCCAGGGCATCTAAACTACTGCGCAAATGTGCCATATCCAACGGGGAGAGCTGTACCGTACATACGATTTCAACACTCGTAGAAGATGTCTGTGCTCCTGCATCGCCGGACGACGCCGGGCTTGTTTGCCCCGCATCAGCAGCGGGTCCCGGTGAAAGAATAGAGTCCATTGTTTCATTCTGCGGTATTTCCAGCCCCATTGCTTGACCCCATGCCTTCACCACCAGCGCGAGACCCACAGCGCCGGCGTCAAAGGTGTGTGCCTCACGCGCTTGTTGCTGTAGCTTTTGCGTGGCAAACGCAGCCTCTGCAGCTTCGGATATCAAGAAAGGAAAATGTTCTTCTAGTTCCCCTCGAACCGGAGCCTGAGCGAGAGTGTGCATGACGGTGAGCATAGTTCCTTCTGCGGGAGCACTCACCGCAGTTTGAGCAACCTCCCACGCCCGGAACAAAGCATAGTGCAGAGCCTCTGGAGTGAGTATACCGGTTTCACCGAGTGATTCCACGAGAGTCTTTAGCCACACAGACAAAAGTGTTCCCGAATTCCCTCGAGAAGAATCAAGGGCACAGCGAGCGCCCTCCAACGCCGATGGAGCTAAAGTACCGCGTAGCGTGGCCAGCATATTCGACCCCGTATCGGCATCAGCTACGGGAAAAACATTCATCGAA
This sequence comes from Rothia amarae, assembly GCF_042677725.1. Classification (NCBI taxonomy): domain Bacteria; kingdom Bacillati; phylum Actinomycetota; class Actinomycetes; order Micrococcales; family Micrococcaceae; genus Rothia; species Rothia amarae. Next base: position 250,955 of record NZ_JBHUCN010000013.1, on the reverse strand, counting down.
TTCAGCGTCTGCTCCTGAAGAGCCAGCGATTCAATGGACAGGCTCATCCAAGGTTTCCACAGTTCTTGCATAGTCCACTGCTTCATGGCTTTGCCTCTACTTTCATCGAATCGCGCGGCTCTCAGCGCACGAGTTTGTCCGAAATACCTTTGGTGAAAATTTTACTCTGCGAGAAAGTGATCCCACCCTTTATCGCTGGGCACTTTGCCATCAACGAAAACGCTACCGGGGTGGGCCCTCTCGCATCTTCCAACTGCCCGAAACCCTTTCGGCAATGGAGTATCTGCAGGAAAACACGCTAACATGCCGTGGTTTTCGCCGCCGGAGAGAACCCAGCGGGTGGCAGTTGAAAGGGAAAATTCTTGGATTTCAGAACGGGCAATGAGCCAGTCCGCCACGGGTTCAAGCTGGGCAATATCCGCTCTGAACAGTTCAGTTTCAAGATGGATGGAAACCTTGGACGCTTGGGCGATACGCTGAGCATCTCGCACTGGACCATCTGAAATGTCCATCATGGCGTGGGCTACCCCGACCGCCTGAAGCGCATTTCTCGTTGGCGTCTGCGGTCGTTGCTGTGCTTGAACCGCTCGCAAAATATGCTCGGGGCGATTCTCTAAATCATCGACGCTGAAGCCTTGAGAATACTCCATCACCGCAAAGCCAGCGGCTGCCGTGCCTAGTTCACCAGCGATAGCGACGACGTCGCCCACCTGAGCGCCCGAACGGAGAAGTGGCGCACCTGCACACCGCCCCACCGCCGTCACCGTCACAGAAATCTCAGTACTCGCACCTAAGTCTCCACCGGAAATAGAGCAGCGTTCAGCACCATTCTTCCGACACGAGTCAGTGAGCCCCCTGGCAAAATCTTTGAGCCATTGCAAAGGAATATCCGGCGGAGTGGAAAGCGAAACCAGCAAAGTGATCGGTTCTGCACCCATGGACACCACATCGGCAAGGTTCTGGGTGGCTGCTTTCCAGCCAACATCATAGCCAGTGGTGGTATCCCCGGAATTCCACTGCCTTCTGAAATCCTGCCCCTCGGTCTGCGTATCGGTAGTGAATACCAACTGGGAAGCCGGCACGGAAAGTACCGAGCAATCGTCGCCGGGCCCCACCGTCATTTCGACAAGATTTCCTGGTTGATCCCCCACCCATCGATTGTGTTCTTCGAGCAACGGCACAAAAGCCCGCAAAATCTCCGATTCTGAAAACTTCCTTACCGGGGATGCGAATGTTGCTGCACTGTGCGCTGAAGATTTCATAGCTTTTAGCGGTCACCACGAGTAGAGCGCGAGAATTCGCGGGTGACATAAAAAATCGTACCGAGTCCCACTAGAGAAAAGAGCAAAGCTGGACCATACCCCTTGATAATTGCCTGCCCACGGGTTAGAGCCTCGTTGGTGAGCACTGACGATGAAGACTGTTCCTGATCAGAAGCTCCTGTGACCCCGGCAGTAGTGCCGTCTCCTGAGGACCCTGTGTGATTATCAGACTTGAAGAAACTCTCTACCCAAGCGGCTGCACCCTGGGGCGAATGTGCCTGGTCGCTATCACGCAAGGCAGTATTATTTTGCGGAGCCCGGGCAATTCCAGCAATATTTTCTAACTTGGACCGTTGTGGGAGGGGCTGCGGCGCTGGCTGAGAACGATTCTGAGCCCACTGTTCCAAGGTACTGGGCGCCTGAGTGCTCGGGGTTGGAACGGCAGAAGATTGAGAGGGCGTCTGAGTGCTCGGAGCAGCCTGAGGCACCGGGACAGTAGTCCGGGTTGTGGGCGCTACGGGTGAAGGAGTGCCCGGAACCGCTGGCGGAACCAGCGTCTGCGGCTGACCGCTTTGGGTGGGGTCAGTAGAGGGCGCTACCGTCGGTATCGACGTCGGAGCAAGGCTAGGCGCTGAAGTGGGCGGAAGAGTAGGAGCCTCGGTGGGAAGCGGAACCGAGGCAACGGAGGGCTGCGCGGTAGGTACGGCAGTCGGCTCAACAGTTGGCTCGGTAGTTGGCTCAACAGGAGGGGCAACTGTTGGTGGGGTTGTCGGTTCTACCGTGGGTTCAGTGGTAGGTTCGTTCGTTGGCTCAGCAGTCGGCTGAGTTGTTGGTTCCGCCGAAGGGGTAGCAGTTGGCTCTGCTGGAGGTGCCTCAATAAGCTCTGTCGTCGGGGCATCCGTCGGCTGAGCGGTAAGACTCGGTGCGCTCATTGGCTGGTCTGTGGACTCAGGAGTAGGGCTCGTTGTTGGAGCAGTAGGTTCTGCAGGAACTGCAGCGGGTGAGCTCTGAGTCACCTCCATGCCAGGGGGGGCTGGTTCTGCGCTCGCACCGGTGGTGAGGGCAGTGGGCGCGGCGGCTGAAGTAGCGGGGGCAACGGGTGATTCAGCCTGGGCAACTGTGACTGAAATAATGGATACGCCTGTGAGCAGACCTACTGCACCTGCGGTTTTCAGTCCACCCTGCCATGAGCGTTCTCTCATGCTTGCCCCCTTCTGCATTTTCTATCTCCCTCAGCCTAGCAGTGAGTGTGAGCGAAGAAAATGACGAACCTGCCACACTCTCCCGCCCCCGCCTTGGGTAGGATGGAATGGTGTTTTCTTCAACGTCACCCCAAATAGTAAGACGCGCGGCGCTGGCTTTCTTGCTTCCGCTGAGCTTGCTGATGACGGCGTGCGGGGCAGGGCCGGTCCATTTAGAGCCCGCACCGGATGCCACTAATCCCGAGTGCGCCAAAGCCTTAGTTGCCATGCCGGAAGAGCTGGGCGGATTGGCGCAGCGGGAAACGACCGCTCAGGCTACTACTGCCTGGGGAGATCCCGCGTCGATTATTCTCAAATGCGGAGTGGAGGTTCCCGGTCCTGTATCTGATCCGTGTGCTTCGGTCAATGGCGTGGATTGGATCATCAAGCCGTCCAAAGAAAAGGACGGCTCCACTTCTTCCACCCAGACCGCGACCGGCACCTGGACAGCCACCACTTTCGGCCGCTCCCCTGATGTACAGGTCACTTTCGACGCCGATAAAGTCAGCAGTTCTACCTTGCTCGTAGAGCTAGGTTCACCCGTAGCCCAGCTAAAACAGACCGAAAAATGTAGCAACATCGATGATTCGCTCAGTACCCAAGGCTAGTAAGCAGCACTTGAGAGAACTTAAATCAGCCGGCTAAAGCCACTGTAAAAAATTAGCCCCGCACTGATACAGTGCGGGGCAAATTTTATGGGGATTAGCGCAGACCCAGCGGGCGTTCCAGAGCTAGCTGAATGAGTTCTTCAATAAGAGAGGGATAATCAATACCTGAGTTCTCCCACATGGTCTTATACATGCTGATGGGGGTGAACCCGGGCATGGTATTGACTTCATTGATGATAATTTTTCCATCGGGAGTATAGAAGAAATCTGCCCGAGAAAGTCCTTCACCATCGAGCGCGAGGAAAGCTTCTACGGCTAGTTCGCGAATGGTTTTTTGTACGTCCTCTGGCAAATCTGCCGGGCATTGCGTCCGTGCTGAATTCTTCGAAACATACTTGGCGTCGAAGTCGTAGAAACCGTGATCCTGATCGGTAATCACGATTTCGCCAGGATAGGAAGCTCTCGGTACGCCCCCGGCAGAAGTATCCAGCACTGCGCATTCGATTTCGCGGCCTTCAATACCAGCTTCGATGACCAGTTTGGGGTCAAATCTGTGAGCTTCTTCAATGGCGGCGTCCAATTCTTCTGCTGCATCAACTTTAGTAATGCCGAAGGAAGAACCAGCGCGCGCAGGCTTGACGAACAGGGGGAAGCCCAGATTTGCAATGCGTTCTTTGACTGTCTGCGGGTCTTTATCCCACTGCCGTTTGGACACCACTTCGTAGGGACCAACTTCTAGCCCTGCTGATTCAAAAGCTACCTTCATGAAATGCTTATCCATGCCGATGGCAGAAGCTGCTACGCCACAGCCCACATACTTCAAATCTGCCATTTCCAGCAGACCTTGCACAGTGCCGTCTTCGCCAAAGGGTCCGTGCAAAAGTGGGAATACGACATCGATGGGTTCGCTGTACTGCATCTCGTTGTTTCCATCCACCAGGCGAAGGCGCGAATCGCCGCCACCTAAGGGCAAGAAGACCTGCTGATTGCCTGCGGTAAAGCGAGCTGAAGCACCCTGCGCGGTCAATGCCGACAGTTCTTCGAGATTGGTGAGATACCAGCGACCGTCCTCGGTAATACCAATCATCACCACGTTGAACTTATCGGTGTCGATAGAGCCAAGTACACCGCATGCAGTAATTAGAGAAATGGGATGCTCTGAGGAACGTCCGCCAGCGAGTAGGGCAACAGTTGCCTTTTTGGAGTGAGCATCTGAAGTGGGGTGTGACATCTCTTGTATTTTCTCAATTCTTAGGTTGTTTAGATCGAACGAGTGCTGTTTTCGTTCTTCAGACTTCTGCCCAGAAGCTGCGGGGCTAAATCTTTGATGTTGAGTTGATCAGCAAGGACGGCGCTCACTGCCTCGCAGATGGGCATTTCAATACCGTGTTGGGATGCTAGTTCGACAACGACGGGCGTGGTCTTCACTGATTCGGCAGTCTGCGTCATGACAGTGCCCAGCTCGCGGGATGAAACTCCTGCAGCTAGGTGGCGACCGGCAGTGTGATTGCGAGACAGAGGAGAAGAGCAGGTTGCAACCAAATCGCCCATGCCTGCCAGACCGCTCATGGTGGCGGGTTCTCCACCTAGAGCCAGCGCAAGACGGGTAATTTCTGCCAATCCGCGGGTCATAACAGAAGCTTTGGAATTGTCACCATAACCCAGCCCATCGCACATTCCTACACAAAGGGCAATAACGTTTTTGACCAGCCCGCCAATTTCGACCCCCACAATATCTGTACCGATGTAAGGGCGGAAATAGGAGCTTGCGCACACTTTGGCTATCGCTTGGGCGATTTCCTCAGTATGCGCGGCAATCACCGATGCGGTCGGTTGCTCTGCCACGATTTCTTTCGCGAGATTGGGTCCGGATAAGACCGCAATGCGCGACTGTGTCTCGGACTCGCTCAGCTGCGGATGTACTGTTGACAGCACATCCGCGATGACTTCCGACATGCGCAAACGCGTGCCCTGTTCCAGCCCCTTCGCCAAAGAAACGAAGACGGCGTGCGGCTCACTCAGCGGAATTGCCACTTCAAGCTGAGCTCGCAAAGACTGAGCAGGGATAGCTAAGACCGCAATATCGGCGCCTGAGAGAGCTTCTTGCAGGTCTGCGGTGAACTGAAGCTTTTCGGGCAGCACTATGCCGGGAAAATACTTCTCGTTCACCCGAGTTTGTTGACACTGTTGCATCGATTGAGGGTTTCGCCCCCACAGTACCGTTTCAACTGAAGTCTGCTGTTCAGCGGCCGTATCCGCTACAATTTTGGCGAATGCGGTTCCCCAGCTACCGGCTCCAAGAACCGCTACTTTTTGTACCGATGCAGTCACTACTAACCCCTTATTTCTCGCTGACCAGTGGCAGGATTAAATCTACCCTCTGGGGCTTTTTCACCTCGAATATCTTCGAGGAGTTCGGTGACGGCGTCCAACATAAAGTCAGTGAGTTCCACGAGCTCTGAGCGCGTGTACTTTTTGCCTGGTTCAGACTGCACAATGTGCGAGAAATCCAGCGGAGTCCCCACTTTCACGCGCACCTTTTTGCGGGGCAAAATACTGGGCTTGCTATGCGGGGGGAGGAAATCTTGGTCCCCCCAGTGAGCAATAGGAATGACCGGTGCACCTGTAGCCAGGGCAAGACGCGCGGCGCCCGTCCGTCCAGCCATCGGCCATCCATCGGGGTCCTTCGATAAAGTGCCCTCTGGATAAATAATGACCGCTCCCCCACCGTCTACCACGTTCTGTGCGGTCTCAAGGGACTTGCGGGCATCGACCGAGCCGCGTGCTACGGGGATATGAGCGAGTGTCCGCAAAATCCATCCAAGGCCAGGTGCCCGGAAGAGAGATTCTTTGGCAAGGAACCGGGGTAAAGTACCTGTCACGAAGACCGGGTAGGCCACGGTTACCGGATCGAGCTCGGTGAGGTGATTAGAAATCACGATGTACCCGCGGTCTCGAGGTAGCTTTTCTTTGCCCTCTAGCTGGAGGGAAAGAAGCGAGCGATATACACCGCGCGCGGCGGTTCCCAAGACCCGGTACATCGAATCACCGAATGCCGTGGGCTTGAGCTCTGGCAATGGCTGCTGGGAGGTAGCCGAGCCTTTCATTAGCTCAAAACCTCGAACTGAGCTCCCAAGCCCTGCAGCTTGTCCACAAAGTGCTCATAGCCGCGGGAAATCACAGATACGCCAGTGACATTCGAAGTGCCTTCAGCGGTCAAAGCGGCAATGATGTGGGAGAAGCCACCACGTAGGTCAGGTACGTTGATGTCTGCACCGTGCAAAGGAGTCTTGCCGGTAATGATGGCGGAGTGCTTGAAGTTCTGATGACCGAAACGGCACACGGTGGGACCCAAGCAGTCTTTGTGAATCTGCACGGTAGCACCCATGCGAACCAAAGCATCGGTAAAACCAAAGCGGTTTTCGTACACGGTTTCGTGAACTACTGATACGCCCTGTGCCTGCGTCATAGCAACAACCAGTGGCTGCTGCCAGTCAGTCATAAAGCCGGGGTGTACGTTCGTTTCAACGAACAAGGGGTTCAGGTCGGTTCCGGGGTGGTAGAAGCGGATGCCGTCGTCTTGAATATCGAGGCCGCCGCCCATCTTGCGGAAGACGTTGAGGAAGGTGCTCATGTCCTTCTGATCTGCGCCGCGAACAAAGATATCGCCGCCGGTCGCAAGAGCCGCAGAACCCCAAGAAGCAGATTCGTTGCGGTCAGGAAGAGCGGTGTGGGTATAGCCCTTGAGCTCATCCACGCCCTCAATGATAATCTGACGATCGGTTTCCACAGTGATGATTGCGCCCATCTTTTGCAAGATAGCAATCAAGTCCATGATTTCAGGTTCGATAGCTGCACCGGTCAGTTCAGTCTTACCTTCTGCACGAGTTGCAGCCAGAAGTACCTGCTCAGTTGCGCCAACCGAGGGGTATTCCAGGTGAATCTTTGCACCCTTCAAACCATCTGAAGGAGCTCGCATGGAGATACCGGTGGGAAGCTTCTCTACCTTGGCGCCGAATTCTTCAAGAACACGCAGGTGGTAGTTAATCGGACGATCACCAATACGGCAGCCACCCAAGTCAGGAATAAACGCTTCGCCCAAAGTGTGCAAAAGAGGACCGCAGAGCAAAATAGGGATACGTGAATCGCCAGCGTGAGCGTCAATATCAGCGTGGTTAGCCAAAGAAACATTGGTGGGGTCCATGGTGAGTTCACCGGTTTTGGGATCATTGTGAACCGCTACGCCGTGAAGCTCCACCAGAGAGGTGACTACCTGAACGTCTTTAATCTCGGGAACATTGCGCAACGTAGAAGGGGTAGAGCCCAGTAGCGCAGCAACCATCGCCTTGGGAACAAGGTTTTTGGCTCCGCGAACTTTAACTTCACCGGTGAGCGGGTTGCCACCTTCGATTCGTAGTGCGCTGGTCATATGTTTCCAATCATGTTGTCTCAGCACGCAGTTTCACTGCAGAAACGTACGAGCAAGGGGTTCTCTAGGTGTTATATCTGCAGATTGTTTATACACCGCAGTTTCTAACAAACAATTATCTACTAACAATAAAGCAAATAATAAGGATAAGAGTACACCGCCCGTATCAAAAAAGTCTGTCCACTTACTGTTGGGAACAGCACCTCGAGGTGGAAAACACATGTGACGGCTCAGGCGATGGCACTGGGCAATGTTTCTTTATTGCGTCTTGGGCAACCAGGCGGGGCGGCTCTTTTCAAACTCGGAAATTTTTCCTTCCTGCTGAAGGGTGAGCCCAATATCGTCCAGCCCTTCCATGAGTCGCCAGCGTACGTAATCGTCAATCTCAAACGGCACTTCTACCGAACCGCACAGCACGGTTTTATTTTCTAAATCGACGGTCACTTCAGTCCCCGGTTCGTTTTCCAGGATTTTCCAGAGCAATTCCACATTATCTTGTGTCACCTGAGCGGCAACTAACCCCTGTTTGCCTGAATTTCCACGGAAAATATCGGCAAACCGGTCAGAAATTACCACGCGGAAACCATAATCTTTGAGCGCCCATACTGCGTGTTCACGAGATGATCCGGTACCAAAATCAGGCCCTGCAACCAGCACGGTGCCTTGGGAATACGGCTCGCGGTTGAGGATAAATTTTTCGTCCTTCCGCCAGTTAGCAAAAAGGGCGTCGTCAAAACCCGTTTTGGTGACTCGCTTGAGGTACACCGCAGGAATGATTTGGTCTGTATCAACGTTTGAGGCGCGCAGGGGCACGCCAATACCTGTGTGCTTTTTAATTGGTTCCATAAAAGATTTCCTTAGGCGGTAGCAGGTTCAAGATCGGACGGGGAGCTCAGCGTGCCACGGATTGCGGTTGCCGCTGCGACGAGGGGCGAGACCAGATGCGTTCGTCCACCTTTACCCTGGCGACCTTCAAAGTTGCGATTCGATGTAGATGCGCAACGCTCCCCCGGCGCAAGTTGGTCAGGATTCATCCCCAGGCACATTGAGCACCCGGCAAAGCGCCAGTCGGCACCAAAGTCTTTGAAAATTTGATCTAGACCTTCGGCTTCTGCCTGAGCTCGCACTTTCTGCGATCCAGGAACCACCATCATGCGTACATTTTCTGCAACTTTGTGGTCTTTGACGATGTCAGCGGCCGCACGTAGATCTTCGATGCGCGAGTTAGTGCAGGACCCTAAAAAGACCACGTCCACGGGGATATCTTTCATAGGGGTTCCTGCAGTGAGCCCCATGTAATCCAGTGCTTTCTGCGCTGCTGCGGTGTCGCTTTCGCTTTGAAAATCTTCGGGGAAGGGCACTGCCTGCGAAAGAGGAATACCCTGGCCGGGGTTCGTGCCCCAGGTGACGAACGGTTCGAGTTCGTTGGCATCAATGAATATTTCGCGGTCGAACTGGGCGCCCTCGTCGGTGGGCAGGGTTTTCCAGTACTCCACCGCCTGATCCCACAATTCACCGGTGGGTGCGTGTTCGCGGCCTTTGACGTACTCGAAAGTAGTTTCATCGGGAGCGACCATACCGGCGCGAGCGCCCGCTTCGATGGACATATTGCAGATGGTCATACGACCTTCCATGGACAGCGAACGGATAGCGGAGCCACGGTACTCCAAGACATAGCCCTGCCCACCGCCGGTGCCGATTTCTGCGATGACCGCCAAGATGATGTCTTTTGCGGTGACACCGGGTTTGAGTGTGCCATCAACGGTGATTGCCATGGTTTTGAAGGGAGCCAGCGGCAGGGTCTGTGTTGCCATCACGTGCTCAACTTCAGAGGTGCCGATGCCAAATGCCAGGGCTCCGAAAGCTCCGTGGGTGGAGGTGTGGGAGTCCCCGCAAACGACCGTCATGCCCGGCATGGTCAGCCCCAGTTGTGGCCCCATCACGTGCACAATTCCCTGTTCCATGTCGCCCAACGAGTGGATTCTTACCCCAAATTCTGCTGCATTTTTTCGCAGGGTTTCAATCTGAGTACGCGAGGTAATATCCGCGATGGTGCTGAAAATATCCTCGGTGGGGGTGTTGTGGTCTTCGGTGGCAATGGTCAAATCAAGACGACGCAGCGGGCGGTTTTCTAACCGCAGACCCTCGAAGGCTTGGGGTGAGGTGACTTCGTGAACCAGGTGAAGGTCGATGTAGAGAAGATCTGGCTTACCGCCGTCACCTTTGACGACGGTGTGGGCATCCCAGACTTTTTCTGCCAGGGTTCGGGGTTTCGATGCGATTCCTTCAGCCATTTATTCCTCCGTATGAAAATTGATCTCCCACCAGTGTGGCTAGGATTTTACAAAGTTTCCATTAAATGAGCTTGCATATCAAATATTGAGAATGACATACTTTTACTAGATTTTGCATAAATATATATGTCACTAGCGGAGAAACCCATCCCTCTACGCGAATATGTGCATATTTTGAAAGGAATTCAGTGAGCGAAGAATCCAGCACCCCGCAAAAAACTTCCTCGGGAGTCGGAGTTCTCGACAAAGCTGCTTACATTTTGGACTGCCTAGAAGCTGGCCCCGCTTCACTCTCTCAGCTGGTTGAAGCTACTGGTCTTGCTCGCCCCACTGCCCACCGTCTCGCCGTAGCGCTAGCGCACCACCGCCTAGTCGCCCGAGATATTCAGGGGCGTTTTATGCTGGGGCCACGTATATCCGAGCTGGCATCTGCAGCCGGTGAAGACCGGCTCATTTCAGCTTCGGGACCTGTTCTCAATCAATTGCGTAATATCACCGGCGAATCCGCCCAGGTGTATCGCCGTCAGGGTGATTGGCGTGTCTGCATTGCCTCAGCAGAACGACCCATTGGATTGCGGGACACGATTCCTGTGGGCACTCAGCTGTCTATGCGAGCTGGTTCTGCTGCCCAGGTTTTGACTGCGTGGGAAGATCAAGCACGCTTGGTTGAAGGTCTGCGTAATTCGCGCTTCTCAGCAACCATGTTGGCGGCGGTTCGACGTCGAGGCTGGGCTCAGTCGGTGGGCGAACGCGAGCGGGGCACGGCGTCCGTATCAGCTCCGGTGCGCAACGCATCCGGCAAGGTCATTGCGGCGGTTTCCATTTCCGGCCCCATTGAACGCCTTACCCGCCAGCCGGGCAGACTTCATGCAGAAGTGGTGTGCAAAGCAGCGCACCAGCTCACCGACGCGCTACGAGCTAGGTAAGACTTTCTTCAAATCAAGCTCATAACCGCGCACCTCGTGAATTCGGTAGCTCAAGGCTTCTAAACGCTCCCGCTGGCTGCTATCTGCCTCAAAATTCAGATTGCGGATGTGCCCAAATTCCCAGGTCTTATCGGCGCCCACCAATAACTCGTTCAGGGGGCCCTTATCGATAAACCCACGGGCAAACACGTTGAGGTAGGAGTGCTTGAGCTCAAAGCCCCGCGCAACATACCAGTGGTTGGCGGGTTCGTCGTCCTGGGTCCACACCTGGAGCCGGTGAATACCTGCACGTTCAAGCTGAACGAGCGCCTCTTCCCAAAGTTTTTGGGCAATGCCTACGTTGCGGTATTCGGGAAGAACTGCCAGGTGCCAGATGATTCCGCCGCGTTCACCGGTAAAATTGCAGACCTCCCCCGGTTTGTTTTCATATTCAATATCCATCAATCCCACAAGCTGGCGGCTTGAGGTCTCTTCGGCCACTAAACGTACCGAGGGATTCTCATAGCGCTCACGGTACATCTGCACGTCATCGCGGTAGCTGGTATCCAGAAATGCTAAGACGCGCGTTCGAACCCATGCTGTCTCATCTGATTCCCTGTAATTGCGCACCCGGATGGGGGGATCTGTGTGCTCCAAGGTTGTACTCCTATGTCCTCTTCGGGGGCAAGCTACCGAGCGTTTGCTAGGGCTTCGCCAAATGCTTGGTGGCGGTCAAGTTCACTTCGAACCGGCTCCACCACATAATGCTCGGAGACTTCCTCGATATTGAATCGTATCTGGCGCTCAATCTTACGGGCATACATTCTCTTACCTGCGGCGGCAATCACTCTGCCGATGACGGCGGTGACGATACCGAGCAGAAGCCCTGTTATCACCAGCAAGGTGGGGAGGGGGAAGATTGTTCCTTCAATAACCGGCGGGGGCGGCAACTGCAGTTGGAAGTAACCGGCGGCGGCCATAGCGGTGAGCCACAGAAGCCCTGCTAAAGCACCGATGATTCCAATCCACTGGATGATGTTGAGCAGAATCCACCACCACTGTTTTTTCTGCGCCTGGTAGTCCACTCTGCCCACTGCTCGTTCTAGGGCAGTGGGAAGGTTCTGCTCCTGTGAACGGGCGGCATCGCGAATGGAATGACTCCACGGCTCCCCCACGCCTTCGGCGCAGTCGTGCGAGAAACGTCGAATGGATGAGCTAATCTGCGACTTCTGTCCGGCGCTCAGCGGTGGCAAAGACGAACGAGAAATAGATGATTCCTGGTTTTCCCGGTGCAGGTTAAGTCTCTTCAGCGGGTCTTTTCTGAATTTCAGGAGCCAGCGGGTAGCAATCCAACCGGTATTTGATACAGCATGGAGTTGGTAGGATGCCGCAGCGGCACTGACCACAGCGGGCGCGTTGGACGCTTGATAGAGTCCGTGCTCTAGCTCCCGTATGCCGGTTCCTGTAATTCCATCGGGGATTCCGTTGCCATCGAATTCATTGAGGGTAGCTACTGCCGAATCGAGGTCAGCTTCAATTCGCGCCAAAGCTGCGGATTTTTCAACCGCTACTTTGCCCAGAACGGCGCGAAGCCTGTCGATACCGTCCCCCGTTTTAGCGGAGACAGCTACCGGCGGTGCCAGCAGGTTATTGCTGAGTCCGTCTTCGGCCAAGAGTCGCTGCAGTGAATCAAGAACGCCAGGGATTTCGCTCTCGCGAATGCGGTCTGCCTGGTTAAGCACCGCCATGGTCACAGCTCCATGCTCTGCCAAGGGGGTGATGAACTCGTCGTGAATCACGGCGTCGGCGTATTTCTGCGGATCAAATACCCAGACCAAAACATCAACGTATCCAGCCATCCGCTCGACGATGGCGCGGTTTGATTTTTCGATGGAGTCAAAATCAGGGAGGTCCAGCAGAATCAATCCGCCGCTATGGGTCTGGAGGTTGGCGCGCCCCATCATTTTCTTCATGCGGTTCCACATGCCGTCGGTTTGCGGAACTTCTGCGCGGTTGAGCGACTGCGCTGCGTTTTCGCCGTCGTCGTCAAAATAGACGCGATTTTCAACATCGAGCCAGTCAAGGAGTTCTTCGCTGCCTTCTCTGCCCCAGACCGCAGCTTGCGCTTTGGAGGTGGTAGGACGACGGGCGGCACTTTGGGCAACTTTTTGCCCAATGACCGCGTTGAACAGTGAGGACTTGCCTGAACCTGTTGCGCCAAAGAAGCCAATGACGGTGTGCTCGGCGGAGAGTTCCCGCCGGCGGGAGGTGCGCTCAAGAATTTTCTGCACGTGGTCCATGGAGTCAGCATCTACGCGCCCTTCCCCCAGCTCCACTGCGGTATTGAGGGAGTCAACGCGCTGCGCCAGGTGGGTCAGCGACTGTTCAGCGTTTCGGTGAGCTGGTGACATTACTGGTGACCTCCTTTGAGGGCGCTGGCGATTGCGGAAACTTCCTGAGCGTTGCGGGCAATGAGTTCGGGTGCAGGGCCTTTATCAATCGCGTCCAGACGCTCGTAGAACAGGGCGGAGTGGTCTTCTAGCATTTCTTTGATGCGGGTTTCTAGGTTGGTTCGTGCACCGAGAGCCATGCGGCGAACGGCGTCTTCACCAAAGACTGCTTCGAGGAGTTTGGTGCCTACTACGCCGGAACCGCCGGCAATCCCGACTTCTAGCCCGGTGAGACCGCCGGTCATGGAGAACACTGCGACCATCAAGATGACGGCTGCGGCGTTCACGCCCAGCGACATGAAACGAGCGCGCTGGCGCTTATCGGCGCCTTCTTCTCGAATCATATCCATTACGTCTTCTTGCCAGGCACGAATACCTTCGGCAACACGGGCGGGGAAATCTTCATCGAGACGACCGGCATCAAAGCCAGCTAGCAGGGTGCACCCGGCTCGTTCGTCGAGCCACTGGCGCTGAGTGCTTTCAGCAGCTTTAGCGGCTTCTTCAACGATGACCGAGTGTAAACCGACTTCCAGCGCCTGTTCGACTTCGACTGCCTGCGATGGTTGCCCCTTGAAGAAACCGGCTACCCGGTCGCGAAGGCGGCCAATGCCCGTTTCAATGGAGCGGAAAAATTCGCCTGTTCCCACGAAATCCTGCCAACGGGAGAGAACTTCGCCGCGGAGCAAGGAGCCGTCTTGGGTAGAGTCGATGATGTTGTGAGCAGCGCGGTTGTAGGAACTATCAACTGCCGATGCCAACCGGTCGAAGGTCGCGTACTGGGTTTCTTGTGCCCGTGAGATTTGCTCAATTCTGTCTGCAACGGAACGAATTGAACCTTCTAGTGTTTGGCGGGCGATGCGCGAGCGTTCGTCGGTGTTAGCACCCAGTTCTCTGAGCCAAAAAACGAGCGGAACAAGAGCAACCGAGGGCAGCATTCCGCGCTCGTCGGTCTCTTGTTCGGTGACGGTGAGTAGCAGGGCGGGGTCAATTCCTGCCTCGTGGAGCATACGGCGTAAATCGTCTTCGATTTCGTCTTCTGAGCCCTCTGGTACACGGTTGAGGACCACGGCTACTGTGATGTCGCGGCGGGCAGCTTGGTGCAGGAGTTCCCACGGCACGGCATCGGCATAGCGGTTTGCGGTGGTGACGAAGAGCCAGAGATCAGCGGCTTCGAGCAGTTGTTTGGCGAGGCGGCGATTATCTTCGCTGACCGAGTCGACGTCTGGGGCATCAATAAGTGCAATGCCTGCGGGAATGGAGTCAGTAGCTACTGTAATGAGCTGGTCGGTTGAGCCAAATTCGGCACCAACGAGCGGACCTTTACCTTCGTGCTTGATGCGTTCTAAGTGGGGCAGAATGCGCGCAGGTGATAACGCATCAATGTCTTCAGGGCGGTGCAAAAGCACGGGCTGCCGAGTGGTGGGGCGAATCGCGCCCGAGCGGGTAATGGGCTCCCCCAGTAAGGTATTGACCAGGGTTGATTTACCGGCGCCAGTGGAGCCGCCGACGACGACGGTGAGCGGCGCGTCGAGCGAGGCAAGGCGGGGTAGCACGTAGTCATCGAGCTGCGTGAGCGTGCGAGCAACCGTGATCCGTGACTCTTCGACCTCTGCTGTTTCTAGAGGGAGAGTAACCGCGTTGATGGTTGAGCGAGCTGTTTGCACGGTGCGCAGTTCAGCGTCAATTTCGATGGGTTGGGGTGCCAGAGGTGTTGTTTGTTCGTCCACAGTCTGTATTCTTGCATATCTATGGGTTTTATCCCTGCGGCGCAATCTATTTTTAAACAAAAAATGCTCTTCATTGTGAAGAGCATTTTTGGGTTGTGACCCCAACCGGATTTGAACCGGTGTTGCCGCCGTGAGAGGGCGGAGTACTAGGCCGCTATACGATGGGGCCGTCACTGTTGCCGCGAAGACAACGAGGTTTAGCTTACCCCAGGTTTATATGCCCGAACAAGGTGGGGGCTTGTGTTTTTGAACACCGGTAAGTTATTGACGCCGTCACGCCGCAACCTAGAACCTGGACAAATGGCCAGTCATTTCTTAACTGGAAATCTTATATCAATATTGACCATGCCACTACTGATGAGAACAATCTTGTAGTATCTAAGTAATAAAATCATGTTAAGTCACGTTGAGGATGCAAAAAATGGAAAAGCATATCCAAATCAAAGATGATAAAACTCTTCAACATGCAATGATATTTGGCCCAGGAATAATCTTTTCGTGCATCATTATAGTGGTCATCTTCATAATAACCCTACGTTTTTCCCTAACGATGGGGTAATTAAAACCGTGTTCGCTCTTTCAGCTTTCTTGGGTATCATCTCGATTTTATCAGTTATTTACTCAATCTTTATCTCGATTTATAGCCTCTTTAAACTTGAGGAACGAGGTAATAAATTTACATCGCTTTTCTTAGCCGCAATATCAATTTTTGTCGGACTACCGTTCGCTTATACTGTAATACTCGTCGCCTATATTTATTTTTTTCAAGATGGAAAAGTATAATTAGTTGCTCATGCTTTAATTCTCTTTAGAAAATTCTTTGCGAGCAGTATATTGCTACCTGTATCTGGTGCCCTAAACCTGATGATTCATTAGCTATTTTGTGTTTGGTCGCTATGGTTTCTCACCAGGGAAAACCTGAGCCGACGACTCATCACCCTTAAAACCAGCAAAACATTCAGTATCAGCTTCTACCGACTCACCACCCACACCCGCGGTATAAACCACCACAGTTCCATGATCTAAATCGGTGGCAATCTGAAACATACCTTTACTCTCACCCACATTGCGGACCTTCAAACCACGAGACTCCCAAGCTTGTCGAACTTTTTCTACTTGACTTTGGTAATCCTCATTGTGAAGGTTTTGATCATAGGTGGTACCCGCGTTCAATTTAAGCTGCCCTTTTCCTTCATCACAGGGAAAAACAGTCACATCCGCCCACGATGCTTCTCGATATGGGAAGGGCTTCGTATTATTTTTCCACCGAAACTTCGCCTCATTCCCATTAGCATTAGCAGCAACAGTTACCGCAGAGTACATCTCCTTGAAAATCTCATTAGCACCAGGCTCAATAGCCTTATTCTTCTGAGTTACAGAACCACATCCTGTAAGCATGAGCATACTCATTGTTAATGCCATAGAGATATTGAAAAAACGATGGGGCACCGAGGAAAACATCAGAAAGAAGGGATGAAACATCGGAACTACTTTTGAGCTGAATAAACTACTGGATCCTCCGCAGGAGAATCCTCGTGATAGAACTCAGAAATACACCGAGAAGTAGCTTCAATGTCTTCCCCGCGAACACTTGCGGTGTACAGCAAATTGATATCTGTATCTGTCACCGTAAGAATCTGTTTCTTCTCCGGGTCTTTAGGATTGGAGATATCTTTTACTTCCCACCCCTGAGACTCCCAATACGCAGCAACCTTATCGGTCGCTTCCTGAGGATTCTTGTATCCCAAGTTCAGCTTATAGGTGTCATACATACCGTCCAGCCGGGCGACCTCCTCATTATTACAGTTGGTTATATAGAGATTGAAGTCAGTCCATTTAGCTTCATTAGGATACGGAAACTTCTCATACCCATCACGCCACTGATAATCGTCCCGATGCACGCTAGCAGACATCGTGCCCGTCAACGCAGCATAATAATCCTCGAAAACCTCATTAGCACTCGGCTCAGACATCCCCACGCTTCCTGTCCCGCACCCCGAAACACATAACAAGCCGCATACCAGCACCATGAAACTCTTGAAAGTATTCTTCCGCTGCATCTATGCCTCATTCCTTGCGGGTAATAAAAATTGTCAAACGGGCTAAACATTCGAAATACCGGAGAAACGCGAATAATACGATTTTCCTCGCCACCTACAATATAAGCTAAATCACGGCGGGCCGTAGTATTAGACAAGAACCCTTCACTATTCAAGTACGAAGAACAGCGACCGGGCATCACTGATACAGGTAGAGAGTGACATCATCTGCTTACAGAAAGGAGGCTACAAGCCAACTTTTCACCTCACTAGAGGAAAAGTAGGAACCTCAAAAAGAGTTCTAGAAAATCAAAAATCGCGGGCTGCAAGACCATCTAAACGTATCCGTGTCCCCAAGTACTTACTGCTTATCAGGATCCAAATCAGCCGTACATGTCGAGGAAATATTGATTGTCTCGTTAGTAGGCGAAACCGAATACCCCATCGTCAATCCTGAATCAGTATCTACTGCAATCTGAGCCATTTCGTTGGCTCCCGCAACGTTACGCACTTCGAGCCCCTGGTCCATCCAAACCTGACGCATATGATCAATCCGCTCTGAAACCTCTTGCGAAGTCAGAGATTTAGGAGCAACTACAAAGGCTTTCAGAACCCATTTGTTCTTCCCATTCCCGATATAATCGCATGCTTGCAAAGGCTGATAGGTACCGGAGGCAATGGAATGGTACTCCAAGGGTTCAGAAGCATCAGTCGTGAAATTCGAATGGGCCGTACCTGTCCCATCAATCGTCAACTTATAGAGAGAATTAAATTCCTGTCTCAACTCTTTACGTTTCTCTTCAGCAGATGCACAGCCTGAAAGCACCATCAACAACACCGCACTTAGTGTCACACCAAACTTCTTCATCACACGCCTACCTCTCAATGCGAACCACCTGAATACCGATAAACACCCTCTGGCCTCAACCTCTGCTCCGCCCTAACCTTGGCGTGCAAGGAGACATCAGCACTCCGTAGTTCATAGCTATAGACGAAGCATAACCATTCACATGAGCCTGGGGACATAAGTACTTCATCATGAATCAACTCAGGTAACACTCTGAAACGCCCTGCAATTAATTCCGCTTTCTAAAGCTAGGACAGAACACTCAAAAAGGACCCGCCCGAAGCCATATCAACCTTACGATGCAGATGGAGACGACGACGGCGCAGGAATCTCAGCAGAACACGGCGAAGATACCCGAATATAATCTACTCCGCCATCACTTACCGTATACAGAACCGTCACCCCAGCAGGAGTCGAAGCACCAATCGTAATACCCGGGGCATCCTTCGTTCCCGGGGCCACGTTCTTTACTTCCCACCCCAAAGACTCCCATTTAGCGCGAATCTTCTCAGACTGAGGCTCCCACTCATCAGCAGAATACTTCTTGCCTCCTTCTATCGGAGCGGAATAATCGTATTTATATCCGGCCCCATTATCACCGCATGCGCCCAAGAACCCTTCTAAATCACCCTCTAACTCCGAAGCGTTATAGACCTGCCCACTTTGATACTTGAACTGATTTTCTGCTAAACCAGTAGCTTTCACCGTCTCTTGCACCGCTACCCGAAAATCATCCCGCACAGCCTCAACCTTCGAACCAGAATCCGACACAGAACTAACCGCGCCATCCTCGAACTGCACAGAGCACCCAGAACACACCATCGTGCCCAGGACTAGCCACGCAATTACCGATTTCCGCACCACAAGACCTTTCATATATGAGTAGATTAAGATGCTAGGGGATCAGGCTCACCCGGCAAAACACACGCAGAATCCGCAAAAATCATCAGCCCATTCTCACCAGCATCAAACTGAATCAGAGCACCACCTTCAGTCTTATAGGCAATCTTCTTCGAAGAAGAATCAGAACCTACTACATATGGCTTTTGCCCCTGTGACTCCCAGTACGCCCACATCTCCTCACTCTTCTTGAGATAATCTTCCTTTGTGAAGCGATACTCTGCTTCAAGGCGCAAATCTTTGTTGTACAGCTCTATACCATCTTCTTTTTTCCCGCAATAAGTACTCATTTGCGGAACACGGCGGTGAAAATATTCAGAATCAAATTGCTTTTCTCCAGCATATCTCCACTCGCCAACCG
Source organism: Rothia amarae (assembly GCF_042677725.1). Lineage (NCBI taxonomy): Bacteria > Bacillati > Actinomycetota > Actinomycetes > Micrococcales > Micrococcaceae > Rothia > Rothia amarae. The sequence continues at coordinate 231,892 of NZ_JBHUCN010000013.1, read as the reverse complement.
GCAAATCTGATGCTTCAACTGTACCCAATACCGCCTGCTCAAAATCCTGATTAACCTCAGCAGGTGAATCCGCTGCCGACGTTGATGAACTAGCCGTACCACCGGCAACATCAACATCAGTGTAAGAACAACCCGTCAACGCCAGAGCGCCTACCAGCGCTGCAGCGCCCACCCGCAAACTCAATTTCACGTCCATCGCCATTTCTCATCAACTGTAAAATGAATCACTTTTCTTTCAGTTTTCCATAGTGGGGCACAACGCAAGACTTATCGCAGGTAGAGGCGGCGTGTCGGCAGAATCTCCACCCACCAAAGTTACGGGGTTTAAACTCAAGTATTTGATGTTTTCATCCAACGTCATTAAACAAAAAAATCCCCCGCATTTCTGCGAGGGATTTTAGCCTGTGACCCCAACCGGATTTGAACCGGTGTTGCCGCCGTGAGAGGGCGGAGTACTAGGCCGCTATACGATGGGGCCATAAACATCTTCAAAAGATGTTCGCTGGGATACCAGGACTCGAACCTAGAATGACGGTACCAGAAACCGTAGTGTTGCCAATTACACCATATCCCAATGTGTTGTTTAGGCTTCAGATTTTTCTTCTTTGACCTGTGCAACGAGTAATAACTCTATACGAGGATTGAGTAGTGTGCAAATCGAAAGAGGTAGAGGTGCATCACAGTGGGTAAAAGAGAGCGGAAAGGCGCACCGGCTCTTCATGCAAGCGGCGCGCCTCTCCCCTACCGATTAGCTCTGTAAATCAGCCAGAAGGCTCTTCAACCGGTTGAGTGAAGACTCCTTGCCCAGAATCTCCATGGACTCAAAGAGCGGCGGGCTCACCTTAGCACCGGACATCGCCGTACGAATCGGACCAAACGCCAGGCGGGGCTTGATTTCAAGACCCTCAACGATTGCCTCGCGAAGCGCATTCTGAATCAGCTCAGCGGTGAAATCATCCAAGGGCTCAAGAACATCAAGAGCTGCCTGCAGAACCTGCGGGGCAGACTCCTTGAGCTGCTTCCGCGCGTCGTCGGCAATGACGATCTCTGAATCTTCCTTGAACAAGAATCCCAATAGTCCCGGGGCTTCGCCCAGCAACTGCATACGTTCTTGCGCCAAGGGGGCAGCTTCGGTCAGAATCTCCTGCTCACGCGCGGTCAACTCGTCAAATGCCTCAGCAGAAACCAGCTCAGCAGCCTTCAAATAGTGAACCAGGCGGTTGCGGAAATCCTCAGCCTCCAGCATGCGGATATGAGTGCCGTTGATAGCTTCAGCCTTCTTCACGTCAAAACGCGCGGGGTTCGCCAGAACGTCCTTGACATCAAAGTGCTCCACCAAATCATTAATGGAGAAAATATCCTGGTCATGGGACAGCGACCAACCGAGCAAGGAAAGGTAGTTGAGCAAGCCTTCCTTGATGAAACCAGCTTCTTGAAGTAGGAAGAGATTCGACTCAGGGTCACGCTTCGAAAGCTTCTTATTACCCTGGCCCATCACGTATGGCAGGTGGCCGAACTGTGGAATAAACTCAGCCACGCCCACCTCAACCAGGGCTCGGTACAGCGCAATCTGACGGGGAGTTGAAGACAGCAAGTCCTCACCGCGCAAAACATGGGTAATGCCCATGAGAGCATCGTCTACAGGGTTAACCAGCGTGTACAGCGGCTTACCGTTGGCACGAACGACGACGAAGTCAGGAACACTACCAGCCTTGAACGTGATTTCCCCACGTACCAGGTCGGTAAAAGTGATGTCTTCATCAGGCATACGCAAACGAAGAACAGGCTCACGACCCTCAGCGCGGAACGCTTCTTTCTGCTCCTCAGTGAGATCGCGGTCGAAGTTGTCATAACCCAGCTTGGGATCCTCGCCCTTAGCCTTATGACGCTCCTCCACCTCAGCGGGGGTAGAAAAATCTTCATACACATAGCCGCCGGCAACCAGCTTTTCGATAACGTCCTGGTATTTATCGCCGCGCTGCGACTGGCGGTAAGGCTCATGAGGGCCACCAACGCCCACGCCTTCGTCCCACTCAATGCCCAACCAGTGCAAAGAATCCAAAACCTGCTGGAAGGACTCCTCGGAGTCACGAGCGGCGTCGGTATCCTCGATACGGAAAATCAGTTTGCCACCGGTGTGACGAGCGTAAGCCCAGTTAAACAGGGCGGTACGCACCATACCCACGTGAGGGGTACCGGTCGGTGAGGGGCAGAAACGAACGCGGGTCTGGCTCGGATCAGTGAGCTCTACAGTCTTATCGGTCATACCGAAAAATCACGACTCTTTCTTTAGGTTGAATAAAAATTTGAAGGGGCGGACTTAGCCGCGAATGGTGTTGACCAGAGCGCCGATTCCCTCGACCTCAATCTCCACCTCGTTACCGGGTTTGAGCAGCCCAACGCCTGCGGGAGTGCCGGTCAGAATGACGTCACCGGGCAGAAGGGTGAAGCCTTCGGAGATTGCCGCTACCAGCTCAGCTACAGAGAAAATCATGTCTGAGGTGGTGCCGTCTTGCTTGAGGTCACCGTCCACCCAGGTTTTGATTTCCAAATCATCGGTATCCAGTTCAGTCTGAATCCACGGACCCAACGGACACGCACCGTCAAAGCCCTTGGCGCGAGTCCACTGCAAGTCGGTTCTCTGCGCGTCGCGGGCGGTCAAATCGTTGGCCACCGTGTAGCCGAAGATGATTTCATCCACGCGCTCAACAGGCACAGACTTAGCAATCCGACCAATCACCACCGCCAGCTCGCCCTCGAAGGAAACTTCCTCGGACCATTCAGGCAAGCTAATCGGATCGCCGGGACCAACCACCGAGGTGTTGGGCTTGATAAAGTACTGCGGGCTAGTCGGTGCCTCATTGCCCAGCTCAGAAGCGTGATCGCTCCAGTTACGAGCCACCCCAATCACCTTAGAACGAGGAATAATCGGTGAAAGCAAACGGACTTCGTCCAACTTATATGTTTTTTCAGTCTGTTGAACCCCCATATAAAAAGGGTCCCCAGCAAGAACGGTCAGCGTCTCTTCGCCGTCCCCGCCTTCAACAAGGCCAAAATGAAGTTGATCTTCTACAGTAAATCGAGCAATTCGCATACCACTAGGCTACCGTGTGAAGCGTGAGGGTGCACCGCACATACATATTTACGGGGAAAATCACGTCTGCGTAGCGATATCTGTGCCAGGCTATCGGATGGCTGATAACTAGCTCTCTTGATTGCCCTGACTAAATTTTTCAAAGAGATATGGTGTCATATCATGTTGGAAAGCCATCAAGCTCTCAAGTTTGCTGGATGAGAACATTCCGCTGGAAAGCAAAGCAAAATGAAGCGATAACATCACGCTTCTAAAATTATGTTGAGCACCAAAGCGTTCGCCTGAATGGAGAGTTTCTAAAGCTACTTTCGATTTTTCGATAAAAGAGTCGAATACGTCCGGTTCTTTTTGTAACGCTAAGGAGAGAACTCGCGCAACACGAGCATCTTCCATATGACTCCAGGCTTCTTCCGACCTCATTATCCTCTTCACCAGTAAATCGACGACGGTCATTGAAGTGACAGCGTCTTTCCTCAGACATGTGCCAAAATAATCGGCGCCATGAGCAACGGCATGCAACCACCCCACCTCTCTTGCATATCCCCTTAAATCAGTTTCTTGTAAGTACCACGAAATAACCTTTTCGTTGATATTCGAATCTTGAAGACGTTCATACCTCACAAGCATCTCAAGCGCTAGAACACCAAACGTTCGTGCTTGAATTTCTGGGTGTTCTAGCAATTGCAATGACCGCTCTTTTACTATTTCGAGGTCTTTTTCATTGCAACCTTGTTCTAATAAATCACTCAATTTTGCTAATGCGCTTTCTCGAATCTCAGAATTCGGAGAAGCAAGATTTTCCAATAAATCTTTCATAAAATCGCCTCATCAAGTTGAGATAGAAAACGGTGGTGTTCCCTTGATGTTGGAACACCACCGTAATTTAGACAGCCCTATTCAAAGGTTTATAACCAGCCAGCCCAGCAAAAAATGAACTCTTTAAAGTACTAGACCAGCTTAGTCAGCCATCCGTGCGGATCTTCCACCGCGCCGGTCTGGATTCCAACTAACTCATCACGGAGAGATTTTGAAATCTCACCGAAGCCCTCGGACACAGCGGGAATCTCGAAATCTTCAGCCTTCAAAGTGCCAAAAGGCGCCACCACTGCGGCAGTACCGCACGCGGCAACTTCGGTCAGATCACCGGATGCTGCGGCGTCCTTCCACTCCGCCAGCGTAAATTTACGCTCTTCCACGGTGAGACCGCGGTCCTTAGCCAGCTGCAACAGAGACTTACGAGTAATGCCGCTGAGAATCGTACCGGTGAGCTCAGGAGTCACAATCTTGTTTTCTTTGCCGAAGACAAAGAAAACGTTCATTCCGCCCAGTTCCTCAATGGCGTCGTCGCGGTTGGGATCTTTGAAGATTACTTGCTTGCAACCGTGTTCTTCAGCTTCAATTTGACCCATCATCGCAGCGGCATAGTTACCACCGCACTTTGCGAAACCGGTTCCGCCCACGCCAGCACGCGCATACTTGGTGGAGAGCCAAATATCAACTGGCTCGGGGGAACCAAAATAGTTACCCGCAGGTGAAGCAATAACGAGGAACTTTACCTGATGCGCCGGGCGCACACCCAGGTACGCTTCGGTAGCGATCATAAAGGGGCGAAGGTAGAGTGCCTCGCCTTCACCGTTAGGAACCCAACGCTCGTCAATAGCTACCAGCTGTTTGAGTGCCTCCACAAAGAGTTCTTCAGGTAGTTCCGGCAGAGCCAGACGACGAGCGGACTGGTTTAGACGTCGTGCGTTCTCCTCGGCACGGAAGGTATAGACGCTCCCGTCGCTGTGACGGTACGCTTTGATACCCTCAAAAATTTCCTGGCCGTAATGGAAAACTGCGGCAGCTGGATCCAGCGAAAGCGGTCCATAGGGCACTACCTGAGCGTTCGACCATTCGCCGCCGTCCTCATAATTGCCATTCCACTCGATAGTAATCATGTGGTCAGTAAAGTGGTTGCCGAAACCTGGATTCGCAAAAACTTCTGCCAGCTTCTCTTCTGATGCCGGATTGGGATTTTTGGTGATAGTAAATTCGTGAGTCATATTCAATCTCCTCTTAGGCGTTCTCTACCAATGTAACGACGCTTGAGCCGATATCGCCGGTGGTTCGCTCGTGAGTAGCGTTTTCTTTCAGATCTTTTTCCACGGCAGCTTCAATTATCTGCGCGCTCTCTTCTTCACCAACATGGCGCAACAACATGGCAGAGGCAAGGATGGAGGCAATGGGGTTCGCTTTCTCTTGACCCGCGATATCGGGTGCTGACCCGTGAACCGGCTCAAACATGGAGGGAAATTGGCGGCTGGCATTGATATTGCCGCAGGCAGCGAGACCTATTCCTCCGGTGACAGCACCTGCCTGATCGGTCAGGATGTCCCCAAACAGATTATCGGTCACGATAACGTCAAAGCGGGAAGGCTCGGTAGTCAGGTAGATGGTCGCCGCATCAATATGGCAATAATCGGTGCTGACCTCGGGATACTCTGCGGCCACCCGATCGAAGATGCGGGTATAAAGCTGACCTGAATTGGTCAACACATTGGTCTTATGAATCAGGGTGAGCTTCTTTCGCGCCCGCGAATTCGCCAGTTCGAAGGCGTAGCGGATGAGACGCTCCACGCCATAAGCGGTGTTGACCGAAACTTCGGTGGCGATTTCTGCTTCCGTGCCCTGGCGCAGCACTCCCCCGTTACCTGCATAGGGGCCTTCAGTGCCTTCACGGACGACCACGAAATCGATATCATCGGGGTTGCTTAGAGGAGAAACAGCGCCGGGGAAAAGCCGGGAGGGGCGTAGATTGATGAAGTGATCGAAAGCAAAACGAAGCTTCAGCAAAATTTCACGCTCAATCAAACCAGAAGGAATGGTGGATGAGCGAGGGTCAGCTCCTACCGCACCAAAGAGGATTGCATCGTGGTCTTTCAGCTGATTGAGCACTTCGTCGCTGAGGGTCTCCCCCGTTTCCAGCCAGTGTTCTGCCCCCAAGGCATAGTGTTTTTTCTGGATGCTGAATCCCTGCCGAGAGGCGACGGCGTCCAGCACCTTGACGGCTTCAGCCACAACTTCGGGACCAATACCATCACCGGGAATAATCGCAAGATTGAGTGTTCGAGAGTCAGTCATGTTTCCACATTAATACGCGGTCGATTAGCGTTGACACTTCCGAGCAGAGGCGTCTCACCATATGAATATTCATACCCGAGTATGAACTTTTTGTATTTGGCGTAGTGTCCCGTCTTTTCACCTTAAGCGTTTTCCTAGACTAGAGAGATGTCGAGTCCTGCCCTTCGCTCTGATTTTTTCTACCGCCATCGTACTGCCCTGAATGCAGTGTTCATCGCTGTCATGCAGTGTCTTACCATGCCCCCGGCATTTGCCATCGTCGCTTCTACCAACCAAACGGTGTGGGGCGTTGCCCTATTTTTCGTTGCAACTACTGCCTTATATTTCCGGTACAGCAGGGCTAAACTCGCGCTCATAGCAGTGGTGTTTTCCATGGCATTCTCGATGTTTCTCGCCTATCCCGTTTTTACGACCTGGTGGCCAGCGCCCGTCATGGTCTACCATTTCGCCAGACATGGTCGACTCAAGCAACGCCGTCTTATTTTAGCGGGAGCAATTCTTGCTTCATTCCTGGGCGGTCTAACCCTCTTGAAACTCGTCAACGGCTATGGATGGACGCCGCTAGAGCACATTCTCTTTACCGCAGTAGGAACTTTTGTTTGTCTGGCATTAGTACTCATCCCCTGGCTGGTAGGAAATACTTTGCGACTGAGCGAAATACGGCAACTGCAGCTAGAAGAAAGAACCAGACAGCTGGAGTACGAGCGAGAACAAGAAAGACAGTTGGCAGCGCAAGACGAACGTGCTCGCATCGCACGCGAAATGCACGATATCGTAGCGCACTCGTTATCGAGCATTATTACCCAGGCAGATGGAGCACGATACGCAGCTCAGGCTGGATCCACGACTTCTTCCAACTCAGAAGAAACTCAGAAGATTTCATCCTATCCGCCGACCGAATCCGTAGAGATCCGCGCCCTTGAAACGATTTCTTCCACGGCTCGAGAATCATTGGGGCAAATGCGTCAACTTCTTGGAGTTCTGAGAACCACTGAGGGAACGAGATTGGAGCCATTGCCAGCCCTGAGAAATATTCCCCAATTAATAGAACAGATGCGAGCTGCCGGATTCAACGTGGCATTTAGCGATACCATCAGTGAATCAGAAATTGCTGACCTTCTCCCCTCAGGAGCCGAATTGGTTGCCTACCGAGTGGTTCAAGAATCATTGACGAATATCAGAAAACATGCGGCATCAGCAGACAAAGTTGAGGTGACGCTCTCCGCTTACCATGAGTCGTTGACAATACGTATTAAAAATTCACCTCCAGCCCAAACCGATGAATCGCTACCAGGATCCCGCCGGGGTCTCTTGGGCATGCGAGAGAGAATCAATTTGTATCAGGGCACCCTGCATTACGGTGAGCTCGCAGACGGCGGATTCGTCTTGGAGGCAACTATTCCAACTCTCATTCGGTAATGAAGAAACTGATTTTATTAAAGGCAAAGAGGTTCACCCATGAATGATTCCTTGAAAATTATGCTCGTTGATGACCAGTTCTTGGTACGAAATGGGCTTAGCATGCTCATTAATTCTCAACCGGATTTCCACGTTGTAGCTGAAGCTTCCGACGGCGAGGATGCCCTTTCTCAGTTTCTCCAATTACAGCAGGAGAATCGTGAGCCCCACATTGTAATGATGGACGTTCGAATGCCCCAGATGAATGGACTGGAAGCTACCGCGCATATTCTCCGGAGCTCAACCCGCGCCAGAATTATTATGCTGACTACTTTTGATATAGACGACTATGTCTTTGAGGCGATCCGTCTGGGAGCAAGTGGTTTTCTCCTCAAGGATGCTCCACCGGAAGAACTACTCACCGCTATACGCACAGTTCACCGGGGCGACGGCGTCATTGCCCCATCCGCAACCAAACGGCTCATGGAGAAAATGGTACCCCTAATAACCAAGCCGTCAGATAGCACCACGACCCCTCATTTGGAGCATATTGCTTCACTCACCGGTCGAGAACATGAGATTCTGCTACTCATGGCACGGGGCATGACAAATAAGGAGCTCTGTGAATTTCTGTTTCTGAGTGAAGCAACCGTTAAAACACATGTTTCACATATCCTTGCCAAGCTGGGAGCTCGGGACAGAGTACAAGCTGTGGTTATGGCGTATGAAGCTGGGCTGATGAAAAACTAGCCTGAGAGAGGACGTCATCATACTAGAGAATGACTTTCAAAAAATATTTAAACCTTAAGCTTCAGACTAGAGTGCGATGTGTTCCCTGACCAGCTAGTTCATTATTAAAAGTATGACAGCTCACTCATCTTCAGACTTCTCCTCTCGTCCCCCTAGTTCAAATCCTCAGTCCGTTGAATATTCCGTGGTGGCAAAGAATCTCAGTAAAACCTATGGAGCTAGCGGAAATAACGTTCGGGTTCTCAACAATCTCGATGTTGCCTTCCCACAAGGGCAATTTACCGCCATTATGGGAGCTTCTGGTTCAGGTAAATCTACCCTCCTTCATGTGCTTTCCACCCTTGATACTGCTGATGAAGATACCAAAACATCAATAATGATTGATGGCAACGAACTGTACAGTAAGAATGATGCGGAACTATCCCGGTTTCGTAGCGAAAAGATTGGCTTCATTTTTCAGGCATTCAATCTCATTCCCACTCTGACCGCTGAGCAGAATATCGAGTTGCCAGCAGGATTATCTGGACAAAGCGTTGACACTCTCTGGAAGAATCAACTCATTCGTTCGCTGGGGCTCAGTGAGCGACTCGCCCATAAACCTGCAGAATTATCAGGTGGGCAACAGCAGCGCGTTGCTATCTGCAGAGCACTACTTACCCGCCCTGCCGTTGTCTTTGCAGACGAACCCACAGGAAATCTTGATACTCATTCAAGCCGAGAAGTTCTTGAACTTCTCCGAGAGGCTAGTCAGAAATATGGGCAAACCATTCTTATGGTGACCCATGACCCTCAAGCTGCCTCCTACGCAGATTGTGTAGTGCTGATGAAGGACGGCGCGCTGGTCAACCAGGTTGATAATCCCACCCGAGAATCCGTGCTGGACGCTCTTACCGAGTTGGGAGAAGAACAGTGAAATCACAAGTTACTTCATTGAGAACCGTAGCTGTATCGCAGCTCGTCAGCGAGCGCTCGAAACTATCTTTGACCGCGTTAGGCATTACTCTGGCTGTTCTTTTTCTGACGGGGATTTTTATTGTCAATCAATCTACAACTGCAGCTCTTGAAGAAGATGCAACTTCTCTCTATAAAAATTCCGATTATGTAGCTCAAGCGCCGGGAAGTTTTTATGGGGACACTGATAAAGGCGAGGATTTTCTGTCGGAGCAAGTACTCCGAGATATTGCTGATTCACCAGTGGTGAAATCAAGTTGGCCTCTCTATAAACGAGAAGAAAGCCTGCAACTGGTAGAAAATAAGACTGCAATCATGACGCGTTCCAATTTTCCTGAAGATTCCTCAATATTTCCCTGGTCTATTGATGGACGTGCGCCTACGGCTTCCAATGAGGTTTTGATTTCCTCCCAAACCGCTGAAGAATACGGGCTGATGGTAGGCAATCATTTTCCAATGACTGACCTTGCGCTCAATTCTGAAACAGGGGAAGTGAAAGATTCAGAACGAACAATCGTGGGTATCTTTCAGGTAAAGCAACCTAATTCCTCTGCGGCTCGGTCAGTATTCGAAGGCGGTTCAGCTTTCCAAAAGAATCTAGATAAATTGGCTCTTGATAGTGCTGGGGCAAGAGATGCCTCTGGAACTCGTCAGGTTCTTCTTGAGCTACAGGATCCACACGATAAATCTGCCGAAGTACTTAACTCCTTATGGGCAAATATTGAGTCTAAGCAACGTCCGGTACTTTCATCAGTTGAGGCTCAAATCCAACAAGCAGTACGCAACCAGAGCCAGGGCGTCAACGTCCAACTGTATGTGTTGCTCGTCTTTGGTGGATTAGCTTTATTGATGTCTGCCTTTGTAATTGCCAATACTTTTCATGCTCTGGCAGCTCAACGAGTTCCTCAGCTAGCTCTACTCCGTACGTTGGGGGCATCCAGCACCACTGTATTTTGGCTTCTCATGCTTGAAAGTCTGATATTAGGTGCAGTGTTCTCAGCAGTAGGGGTTTTACTGGCATATGTTTTAGCGTTTTGCCTCAGCAAGATTTTTCAAGATTTCACCATTGATTTCTCTGCCAGTGCTGGACTCATCGGATTTTTGGTAGGGGTTTCGATGACGCTTCTAGCAAATTTGCTGCCCACCTGGAAAGTCTTCAAGATCTCTCCCCTGGCGATGTTTACTTCCGTCAGTGCTCGCAGTTCTGAACGAGCTATCTCGCCTCGCGTGGCACTCTTAGGATTGCTACTCAGCATATTAGGAACCGGGTTATTTGTAGGAGGAAATACCAGCGACCAAACACTATTGATTCTCGCAGGCTGTTTTTCCCTGATGCTGGGATGGGTGTTGCTCTTCCCTCTCATCCTTCGCTGGATTATTCAGACTTTCAAGTGGGGAGCATCTCCCTTTTCAAATCGTGCTTTGGCTTCTCAGAACGCTGTGCATTCGGCAACACGCACTGCAGCTACCGGGCGCATGATATTTTTATCCACAGTGCTGATAGGAGCGGTGCTGATGGGGTATTCCTCCATGAAAACTACAATTTTCACTGCGCTGGATGAATGGTCACCTGTTTCGCTAACAGCCACCATGAGCCCAGATAGAACAACCCCCTCACTCACCTACTCTTCAGTCAGCAAGGAAGTACAAAACCTTTCCCAAAAGGTGATTCAGTTAGAGAATCTTCCCACGGTTGAATCAGCCCAGGTCGTTAGCCCCGCAGGTACATTACTATTAGATTCCCCAGCTCAACCTGGTTTCTTACCAGTGGCGTACGCGGCTGACTGGACTCACTTGCAACAAACCGTACCGGTTGTCAGTGAGTTACTTCAAGACACTCATACAATCGTCATTAATAAGGATTTTGCTGAGGCAAATAACGTTCACGATGGCGAAAAGATCTCGGTGCAAGGAACAGAATCGAATGCAAATTTCACGGTGAGGTTTACCTCTGCAAACATCCCATTTCCACTCATTTCTTCGAAAACCCAGCAGGAGCTAGGTCATCCCACACAAGAATTATTTTCAAAGAATAATGTTTATCCTACGGTTTTCTTCAAGACAACGCCCGGCGCAGGATTCTCTGCGATTCAGGAAGATATGAATGTCATCGCCCAGACGTTGGGGATTCCTTTTCAAGCCCTCAGTGGTGGTGCACTCGAAAGGAATTCTATGGAAGAAAACCTCAATAAAGTCTTGATGGCATGCTTTATCTTGCTCGCTGCAACCATTCTTATCTCCTGCGCAGGAGTAGCAAACTCAACCACTCTCAGCACTATCCAACGATCCCAAGATAACGCTCTGTTCCGAACCATTGGAATGCCCAGTCAAAGACTTCAACAACTCATCTCAACAGAAATCCTGATGATTTCTCTTGTTGCGGCAGTACTTGGATCGCTGGTGGGGGTCTCTATCTGTGCGATGGGATTGCAAATCTTAGCGGTTGAAGATTTAGCGGTGAAGTATTCTTTCCCCTGGATAGAGATTCTTGCAATGATATGTACTGCAATTTTGCTGAGCTGGTTGGCAGCCCTTACACCCGCACAACAAGCCGCAAAAATTTCACCCATAGAAGCCCTACAGCATACCCGCTAAACACCAAAGAGCCGGCCCCCGCGTTTGCGTGGGGCCGGCTCTTGATTGTTTATACGGTTGCGTTTTCAGCGATGTATTTCTTTACCACTTCGGCATCATTGGGCATATCCACCACAAAACGGTCGGCATCCATAATCTCTGCAAAACGAGAGGGAATCTCGGGGTCTTTCCCGATAGCTTCGTTGATGGTCTCAGCGAATTTCACCGGCAGAGCGGTTTCCAAACACACTATGGGCGTATCCACCTGGTGACGCACATCGCGTGCTACCTTCACGCCATCAGCAGTATGAGGGTCAATCAGCACCCCGTTCTTTTCTGAGCAATCGCGAATTGTCTGAACGCGATCCGCATGAGTCGACTTTCCAGACATGAAACCGTAGCGATCTGCCAGAGTGGGGAAAACGTCGTCCGCTGATAGGTCAAAGCCACCGGTTTTGACTTTCTCTCCAAAGAGTTCGCTTACGCGGTCGGCGTCGCGACCCAGTGCATCGAAAACAAAGCGTTCAAAGTTGGACGCGCGGGAAATATCCATCGACGGGCTGGACGTCACGAAAGTATCCGCCGAGCTACGTACCCGGTAATCGCCCGTCTTGAAGAATTCGTCCAACACGTCATTCTCATTGGTTGCCACAATCAGCCGGTCAATCGGGAGACCCATTTGCCGGGCAATATGTCCTGCACAGATATCGCCAAAATTGCCGGTCGGAACGCAGAAAGATACTTTTTCATCGTTCGAGTCAGTCGTACGAATCCAAGTTGAAATGTAGTAGACCACCTGCGCCATCAGTCTCGCCCAGTTGATGGAGTTAACGGCACCAATGCGGTGCTCCCGTTTGAAGTCTGCATCTGCTGAAATCGCTTTGACGACGTCCTGGCAATCATCGAACATACCATCGAGCGCAATATTGAAAATGTTGGGATCGTCCAGACCAAACATCTGAGCTTGCTGGAAAGGAGTCATGCGGTCTTTTGGAGTCAGCATAAACACCCGAATTCCGTCGCGACCGCGCATCGCGTATTCGGCAGAGGATCCCGTATCACCCGATGTCGCGCCCACAATGGTCAGCGTGTCTTGGCGGCGTTCAAGCTCATATTCAAAAAGCTCGCCCAAAAGCTGCATCGCCATATCTTTGAACGCAGCGGAGGGGCCTTCCGAAAGATGAGCAATAAAGATACCCTCTTCCAGCTGGCTCACCGGAACAATATCTTCATGCGCAAATTTGGGCGTGTTATAGGCTCGCGCACAAATACCCTTGAGATCGTTCTTGGGAATATCATCCACGAACAATTCCAATACCTCAGCGGCAAGAGCGTGATAGCCCTCCTGCTCCAGAACAGAACGCCACTTCGTCAGTTGTGCATCATTGAGCACCGGGTATTCAACGGGCAGGTAAAGTCCGCCGTCCGCAGCTAGACCAGCAAGAAGAATATCGCAGAAAGAAAACGGAGTTTGCGAGGAATCGCGCGTGGAGATGTATTGCATAGTCCTAGGTTATCCTGTGTCGGGGTGAAGGGGCATCTGCGCCCACCATGTGGGCTTTATCCCTCTGCCAGCACCTAAGAAGTCGATGTGGCATCTGTCGGCTGAGCTTGTTCCACAGGGGATGATTTTTGTGGATTTTCGCGATCTTTCACCACGTTTTCTTGAGATCGCTGTTGAATCTTCTCAAAGTCATCTGCAAAACGCTTGACTCTTTGATAAACAGCCTCGAAATAGGTGTTTTCAATATCATGCACGCGTGAATCAACATTATTAGATTCGCGGCATTCAGCGTCGGTTTGAGCAACCTTTACTCTTTGCGATTGCGGAAGGGTAAGCGCGTAATCAGACGCCGATTCGAAAGTGGTGAAGTCGGTATCTAGGTGGTCTTTCATGCAGGTGCCCCAAGAATTCTCTACCTCTTTGTATGCCGGGTCTTCTCGAACATTTTCACCCACCGACTGCAGTATTTGGGGTGCTAACACTGCCACTTTGAGTCCGTCTTCCACCGAACCGTAGATATATTGCAGGCTTTCAGCAAAGCAACCATCGACTGCTATTTCACCCGAATCAAGTTCCATAAAATGCACAGATTTTGTACCGTGGGCAGGATTCCCCGTGTACGCTTTGAGACCGCGAGCATCATAGGTAGGGGTCTTTTTCTCCTTGGTGGGAGCAGGAAGATAACCATGTTCTTTGAGCTGGTCTGTATCTACCCCGTTGCGCAACGATGTTTGAAGCGAATAGTCCTTCTGCGCTTCGCTATATTTGCCGCCTCGTGCGCTCACACAGCGGCTCACAAAGGCACGACGAGCGTCCTTCGCTTCGGTTGAGGGTAGAGCCCACGATTGAAGCTGGTCAAGATGTTTTGAGGACGCTTTTTCGGGCTCAAGATTATCGAAATTTTCTGCGGGGGCGCACGCTGTCACTCCCAATAACAGCAAGAGACTGCTCCCCAAACATAGGGATCTAAGGTGGGTGTGGTTCACACTAACGCTCCGGTGGTTCTCTGAAGGGTTTGTCTCAACTATAGTGGGAGGAAAATAATCTACATAACTGTGGACAAACCCATACCGTGAAAGATGAGAATGCCAGAACCACACCCTCTCACCGGTACGTCTCGTCGTTCCCTCATGCGCATGGCGGCAGTTGGATCGGCGGCGGCAGGGCTCAGCGCCATAGCTGTTGCCTCTGCCCAAGCAGAATCAGCTTCCCTATTCCCCGCAGACTTTTCTTACCCAGAAGTTACCGGACCTTCCTTGGCGCTTTGGGGCAGTTCTCCCTTTGACGACGCACGGGTGACTGAAAACGTTCCCTCTGGTTTGGATGCACGCCTAGATGTTCGCCTCAATGCCTATCTGGGGGTACCCGTCCTCAAATTCGGTCGCGGTGGAGAATCCTCCACCAATATCGCCGCGCGTCGAGGTGTAGCAGGGTATGAGACGGTTCTGGGGTTTTCCAAGGACATTATTCCTGCCTCGTCTGAACCCATCACGGTGAAACTCACCAACCCCAAAATTGCGTGGAATAACGCCACCTATTTTCCCGGTTTTATCCAGGATATTCCCGGTGTGATTAGCTCCCTGGGGAATTCAGAGGGATACTACACTTTCACACGCTCCCAAGAGGGCAAAGAACGCTACGCCCCGCATGAAACGGGCGCCGCCGATTTTGTTTCCCAACAATATCTAGTGAGCAAATCCTCCCACCACGTTATTCAAATTGGTCGAAATAATCTGAATTTGCAGGATCTCATTCGTAAGAACACGCAACAGTGTTTTGACATGGCTCCGAAGAAATCACTGGTCATGGGCCACTTTAGATATAAAGACGACGCATCTGATTCCGATCGAGCGAAGCAGGTCATCTCCTATAACGCCTGGGCTGCCAAAACTTTTGGAGATAAATTCATTGATCCTGAGAAGTGGATTATTGAAAATAGTCAGCAGACCTGGCTGAGGTATGGCGATTTATCCGGTTCCGGTGTGTGGGATAAAAAGACCGATGCGAAGACGCTAAAAATGGCAAGATTCCACGCACACTGTACGCATCAGACGGCATCCACCTCAACGGCTGGGGATATTTAGCGCTCTCCCGCATGTTAGAAGCAAAAATTAACGAACTAGGCTGGTTCGTCTAAGAATACCGCGGCGTTTAATACAAAGAAGTGCTCCCTCTGTTGAGGGAGCACTTCTTTGTAGCCTGCTCAAAGCGGAAAGCCACCGGGCTATACCTTACACATTTTAGGAATCCGTTTTTGGCTCTTCATAACGAGGGAAGACGGGCGCCGGCTGCGGTAATTCAGTGCCGGGAGTCAGTGTCTTATCCATGGATGAGAACTGACGGTCATCGTCTGCAACAGCAAGCAAATCGAGCATCTTACCCATTGAAGAAGGCATCACCGGCTGAACCAGCAGCGCCACCTGGCGGATAGTCTCAGCAGTCACAAAGAGAACGGTCTTCATTCGCTCTTCATCAGTCTTTTTCAGCTTCCACGGTTCCTGGGCAGTGAAGTAGCGGTTACAATCTGCAATCACATGCCAAATGCGCTCTAATGCTTTATGGAATGCTTGCTGATCGAAATCTACGCGGACGGATTCCAGCAGAGCTGCGGCGTCGTCAAGCATCTTTTGATCTTCAGCGGTGAATTCGCCGTGCTCGGGCACTACTCCCCCGCAATTCTTGGCAATCATAGATAGCGAGCGCTGCGCCAGGTTGCCCAAGTCGTTCGCCAAATCTGAATTGATGCGGTTTTTGATGCCTTCGGCGGAGTAAGAGCCGTCCTGCCCGAAAGAGACTTCACGAAGCAAGAAGAAACGTAGCGGATCCAGTCCGAAGGAGCTCACCAAATCTTCGGGGTCGACAACGTTGCCTACCGACTTGGACATCTTTTCGCCGTCGACCAGGAGGAAGCCGTGGGCAAAGATTCGCTGAGGTAATTCCAAACCTGCTGACCAGAGGAAAGCGGGCCAGTAGATAGCATGGAATCGAGAAATATCTTTACCGATCATGTGTACATCTACGGGCCAGTACTTCTGGAACAGCTCGCTGTCGGTGTCGGGGAAACCTAGACCGGTGATGTAGTTGGTGAGGGCATCCACCCACACGTACATCACGTGCTTCTCATTGCCGGGAACGGGAACACCCCAGTCAAAGGTGGTGCGAGAAATCGAGAGGTCGTTAAGTCCCCCGCGCACAAAAGAGGCGATTTCGTTGCGGCGAGATTCGGGGAAGAGGAAGCCTTCCTGCTCGTAGAGGGCAAGCAGGCGATCCTGGTATTTAGAGAGGCGGAAGAAGTAGGATTCTTCTTCGGTCCAGGTCACTTCAGTACCGGTGGAAATCGCAAAGCGTTGACCGTCTCGAACTTCGGTCTCGTCTTCTGCGTAGTAGGCTTCATCGCGCACTGAGTACCAACCGGCGTACTTATCGAGGTAGATATCGCCGTTAGCTTCCATGCGCTTCCAGATAGCCTGCGAAGCCGCGTAATGATCTTCATCGGTCGTGCGAATGTAGCGGTCGTAAGAGATATCCAGAGCATCGTCCATGGCACGAAATCGGGCAGCGTTCTTATCTGCCAGTTCCTTCGCCGTCATGCCCAGCTTTTCTGCTGTGGTCTGCATTTTCTGCCCGTGTTCATCAGTACCGGTCATAAAACGTACGTCATAGCCGTCTAGTCGTTTGAAACGCGCCATAACATCGGTTGCGATGTGTTCATAGGCGTGACCGATATGGGGGTCGCCGTTGGGGTACGCGATAGCAGTAGTGATGTAAAACGGGGTTGATGTCATACGTATAACCTTAGCGCGGTAGCGGGATTTTGGGGAATTTTGCCAGGGACGATGCTGGATTTCAGCTGAGGGATCAGATTGGTTTATTCAGAGAGATCCACGCTGGCTGCGCGATCGGCTGCAACAATTTGTTTGACCGATTCGACCACTTCGGCATTCGGTGCCGAATCGAGGGCGTAGACGGCGACGGCTGCGCTCTTATCGTCCCGGCGGGATACCTGCATTCCAGCAATGTTGATGGAGGAGGTTCCCAGTACCGTGGACATTGCCGCAATCATGCCGGGTTTGTCTTTGTACTCAAGAATCAGCAGATGGTCCGTGATGGGGATTTCGAGGTCGTACCCAGTCACATTCGTAATTTTTTGGATGTGCTTGGGGCCGGTTACAGTGCCCGCAACTGAAATCGTGTTGCCGCTATTGAGCGTGGCTGAAAGAATCGTCTCGTTACGGAAATATTCCGTTTCGCTGCTGGTAGCCAAATCGACGTTGATGCCTCGCTGCTCAGCCAAAACCGGGGCGTTGACGTAGGAAACCTTATCGGAAACAATATCGGTGAACACACCTTTGAGCGCAGAAAGTTTGAGTGCCCAAACATCCTTATCAGCTATCTCACCGACCACTTTGACTTCGATGCGGGTCATGGCCTCGCCCTGAGTCATTGCGGTCAGAATACGACCGAGATTTTCTGCTAACGGAACGCCAGGTCGTACGTCCTTATCGATAGCGCCGCCCGCGACGTTCACGGCATCGGGAACCAGATCCCCGCTCAACGCCAAACGCACCGATTTGGCTACCGAAATACCGGCCTTTTCCTGTGCCTCAGCTGTGGATGCACCCAGATGAGGGGTGGTGACCACGTTGGGTAATTCGATAAAGGGCACGTTCTCTGCCGGCTCTTTGACGAAGACGTCGATTGCCGCCCCTGCGATCTCGCCGCTGCGTAGCGCCGCGTCCAAATCAGCTTCATCAATCAACCCACCGCGCGCCACGTTCACTACAAAGGCACTGTTCTTCATCTTCTTGAACGATTTGGCGTTAATCATCCCCACGGTCTCAGGGGTACGCGGCATGTGGATGGTTATGAAATCTGCTTCAGAAATCAGCTCATCGAGCTCGACTAGTTTCGCTCCTAAGGATGCCGCACGAGAGGAAGTCACAAAGGGATCATAAGCAATGATTTCTGTGCCAAAGGCTTTGAGGCGTTCGGCAACCAATCCACCGATTCTGCCCAAGCCGATAATGCCGATTTTCTTTTCATAGAGCTCCACCCCGGTAAAGCTTGAACGCTTCCACTCCCCCTGTTTCATAGAGGCATCTGCAGGAGCTACATTGCGAGCGATTCCCAAAATATGGGCTACCGTGAGTTCAGCGGCAGAAATCACGTTTGAGGTGGGAGCATTGACCACCATGACGCCAGCTGCAGTGGCAGCTTTAATATCAACATTATCTAGCCCTACCCCAGCGCGAGCAATGACTTTCAGGCGAGTGCCTGCGGCAATGGCTTCTCCATTGAGCTGAGTGGCAGAACGAATCATGACGGCGTCCGCCTCAGCCAAAGCGGGAAGTAGTTCGGAGCGGTTGGCGCCGTCGCAGTGTCTAATCTCGAAGTCAGACCCCAAAGCTTCGACGGTGGCGGGTGAGAGTTCTTCTGCGATGAGTACTACAGGCTTGTTCGTCACGGTGACACGTTTCCTTAGATGGTGGGGGTCTTGAAGTAGGATGCGAGGATGAAAACCGCCCTCGGCTATGCGCGCGAAGGCGGTTTTCTCACCGCTGAGCGGCAGTTATGCGCACGCACATTTAGCGAGCAACATTGCCTTCGGTGTAATCATCTTCAGCTTTGTTCCAGGAGAAGAGCTTGCGCAGTTCACGACCGGTCTTTTCAATTGGATGAGCTTCGCCCTTGGCACGCAATTTCTTGAATTCGGTGCCACCTGCAGCCTGATCTTCCATAAATCGCTTAGCAAAAGTGCCATCCTGAATATCAGAGAGAACAGCCTTCATGTTCTCCTTGACCTCTGGGGAAATCACGCGGGGACCGGATACATAGTCGCCGAACTCTGCTGTATCTGAAATAGACCAGCGCTGCTTGGCAATGCCGCCTTCAATCATCAAATCAACAATTAACTTCAGCTCGTGCAGAACTTCAAAGTAAGCGATTTCAGGCTGGTAGCCCGCTTCAGTAAGAGTTTCAAAGCCGTACTGAACCAGCTGGGAGGTACCGCCGCACAGCACAGCCTGCTCACCGAAGAGATCCGATTCGGTTTCCTCAGTGAAGGTGGTTTCGATGACGCCAGCGCGGGTAGCTCCCAAGCCCTTTGCGTAGGCGAGCGCACGGTTCTTGGCGTTGCCCGAAGCGTCTACTTCAACAGCAACGAGGGCGGGCACGCCGCGTCCTGCTTCAAATTCACGGCGTACGGTATGGCCGGGGCCCTTGGGGGCAACCATAGCTACGTCAACGCCGGAAGGAGCTGTGATGTAACCAAAACGAATATTGAAACCGTGGGCGAAGAACAGAGCGTTACCTTCGGTCAGGTGGGGCTCAATCTCATTCTTGAAGACTTCTGCCTGAACCTGGTCAGGTGTCAGAATCATGATGATGTCTGCTTCTTCAGCTGCTTCAGCAACACTTGCAACGCGCAGACCCTGGGCTTCGGCCTTTTCACGGGACTTTGAGCCTTCAGAGAGACCTACAACAACATCAATACCAGAATCGCGCAAGTTCAGTGCGTGGGCGTGGCCCTGAGAGCCGTAGCCGATGATTGCAACTGTCTGATCGGAGAGCAAGCCCAAATCGGCGTCGTCGTTGTAATAAATAGTTGCTGCCATGATGCAGTTACTCCTTCTTTTGTGGAAAAGCGGTTCACCTCTGTTTAAGGTGAAGATCTTATCGAGTGAAGTATTCTACCCACTCAAAACTTTTTAGTGGCGGGTTGCCTTTTCGCTCATCGACCGCGGGCCGCGGGACAGCCCAAGGGTTCCCGCACGCACAATTTCGCGGATGCCAAAGGGCGCCAGTACATCGAGCAGAGCACCAAGCTTCTCTGCCGAACCGGTTGCTTCAATCACCACCGATTCGGGGGAAACATCAACGATGGACGCGCGGAATAAATCAGCCGCTTGAGTCACCTGCAAACGCGCCTGAGCGTCGGCTCGCACCTTAATCATGATGTGATCACGTTGAACTGATGTCTCTGCCGGGAGTTCGACTATTTTGAGCACATGAATTAGCTTGTTGAGCTGTTTGGTGACCTGCTCAAGAACCTGCTTCTCGGCGTCCAACACGATGGTGATGCGCGAGATACCCGAAATTTCAGTGGGACCTACCGCCAACGAATCGATATTGAACATACGCCGTGCGAACAAACCAGATACGCGGGCGAGAACACCTGGTTTATCTTCTACCAGAACTGAAAGAGTGTGTCGGTTCATTATGCGGCGTCTCCAAAATCGGGTGAGGTGTTCTTGGCAATTTGAATAAGGTCGTTTGAAACACCGGCGGGAACCATTGGCCATACCATCGCATCGGGGCTTACGGTGAAGTCCACAACCACCGGGCGGTCATTGATCTCAAGCGCCTGGCGGATGGTGTCATCGACGTCGTCGTCCGATTCGCAACGTAACGCCGCGCAGCCATAAGCTTCGGCAAGTTTGACGAAATCAGGGATTCGTTCGGTCCCGTGCCCGGTTTTCAGGTGGGTGTTGGAGTACCGTCCGTCATAAAACAGGTTTTGCCACTGGCGCACCATTCCAAGCGAGGAGTTATTGATAATCGCTACCTTGATGGGGATGTTGTTTTGTACGCAGGTTGCTAGCTCCTGGTTGGTCATCTGGAAGCAGCCATCACCGTCAATTGCCCATACAACTTTTTCTGGTTCTCCTACCTGGGCTCCCATTGCTGCAGGTACCGAATACCCCATGGTTCCAAGGCCTGCGGAGTTGATGAAGTGGCGGGGCTTCTCATGTTTGATGAAGTGCGCGCTCCACATTTGGTGCTGCCCCACGCCGGAGACATAAATGGCATCCGGTCCGGTTAACGCAGAGATTCTTTCCAGAACGTATTGCGGTGAACCCAGCCCATCTTCGGTTTTCACATAGCCCAGTGGGTAGTCCGTTCGAATCTTATTGAGATAGGTCCACCAACCGGAAAGATCGGGTAAGGAGTTGCTGTAATCTTTGGCTAGGATTTCAGCCAAATCTGGCAGGACGTTTTTCAAGTCCCCCACGATGGGCACGTCCGCATAGCGGTTCTTGGATATTTCCGCAGGGTCAATATCGATGTGGATGACCTTGGCGCCGGGCGCAAACGAATCTAGGACGCCGGTCACACGGTCATCAAATCGGGCTCCCAGAGTAATCAGCAAATCTGATTTCTGCAGGGCTGTTACTGCAGGTACGGTGCCGTGCATGCCTGGCATTCCAAGATTTTGTTCGTGGGAGTCGGGGAAAGCACCTCGGGCCGTCAAGGTAGTAACGACTGGAGCCTTAATCGTTTCTGCCAAGCTCATCAATTCTTTAGAAGCATTTGCCTTAGTCAGACCGCCGCCCACGTAGAAAACCGGTCGTTGCGCTTCTGCAATCAGACGTGCGGCCTCACGAATCTGCTTGATATGTCCCTGGGTAACGGGCTTATACCCTCGTACTTCAGTCTTCGGCGGCCAGGTGAAATCCATCATGCCCTGCTGCGCATCCTTGGTGATATCGACCAAGACGGGACCGGGGCGTCCGGTGCGCGCAATATGGAAGGCAGTTGCTATGCAACGTGGGATTTCTTGTGCATCGCGCACCATAAAAGAATGTTTGGTGATGGGCATAGTCATACCCACAATGTCAGCTTCCTGGAAAGCATCGGTACCGATGACTGAAGATGCAACCTGTCCCGTAATCGCAACCATCGGAACAGAGTCCATGTTGGCATCTGCCAAGGGAGTCAACAGGTTTGTAGCACCGGGGCCCGATGTCGCTATGCAAACGCCGACGTTGCCCGTTGCAATAGCGTATCCCTGGGCGGCGTGACCCGCTCCTTGCTCATGGCGTACGAGAATATGGTTCAATTTTTCCGAATCAAACAGTGGATCATAGGTAGGAAGAATCGCCCCGCCCGGTAGACCAAAAATATCGGTGACGCCCAACAGCTCCAGCGAGCGCACAATCGCCTGCGAACCTGTCATTCGGATGGGTTCTGCTGAACCTGCTGTAATGGTTTCCTGCTGGTTGCTAGGCTGCGACGAACTTGATTCGTGGGGAGAAGTGGAGTTTCCCGTGGTCATACACGTTCCTCTGGGGTTGGCCATGAGCGTTGAACCCATAGCAAAGGTTTGGTTTTCTTCTACTGTTTCTCGGGTCTTCGGTTATTTGGATAATAAAAAACCCCTTTACTCTGGGGAGCGAAGGGGTGCGCAAGTTGGCATCAAAAATGACCTCTAGACGCCCCTAGGCAATCACTAGAAGGTTAATGATTTGGTGAGTAGCAACTAGCATTTTCATAGTTTTAATACTGGTGGGGCACGCCACAAGTGTCAAAGGTGTCTCACAGTTCAAGATTGACCAGGTGTAGTACACCCGATGTTCATTTTTCAGAAAGTCATTGCTCTGATCTGCGTAAACTTTATTTTGCAGCCAGGATATGAGGACGAGGTGACGTCATATGTTCTCGCGGCGTAATAGTCGTTAGGCTTCTTATTCCAAAAGGTAGACTGGCACCCATGAACGAGCCATTACTCACTAGCGAAGAGGTCGGGAAGTCCCTCCACCCCGTTTTTGACACCCAAATTATCAATTACGGCGCCTACAACCTCGTCTTTGCCACAGGGTCGGCTATCTATCGAAATCCAGATATCGCCGCCGGGCAGAAGCCCGAGCAAAACCATTTCCTCATTGGCTATCGGGAACTTCCCCAAGAAGTTATTGTTGCCCCGGTTGAACTTCCAGCCGTCTCTGCCGCAGGCTCCCCCACGTCGATTGATAACACCAATGCGTTGCGAGCCTATGCAGTTGGGCCCCGCAGCTTAGGTTTGGAATCGACCAACGGCACATCGTTCTTTCTTCGCTTTCAAGAAAAAATGGAGGTTACGACGTCGGCGGGTTCGGGCATCCTCGACCAGCGCCTCGACATTGAAGATTTCTTCAAATTTCTCGAAACTTCATGGCTAGAACCGTTTGAAGACTAATGCGGTCATAGGGTAAAGAAAATTTGCATAAAAAAGACCGGTTCTTTCGAACCGGTCTTTTTATGTGGTGCGCCCCCTCGGACTTGAACCGAGAACCCATTGATTAAGAGTCAATTGCTCTGCCAATTGAGCTAGAGGCGCTTGCCTGTTGCCTTGCAACGAATAAAAACTATACAGAGAACATGCGCTACAGCGCAAA